>JAGFJK010000233.1 GCA_024102795.1 Pirellulaceae bacterium | reverse complement strand
AAGTCCACGCTACATTCATTCGCACGGTCCAGCAAAAAGTCCAGTCCCCCACTTGTGGTCCACCCAGCAGGCTCCGCGTCGACTTGTGTGGTACAACGAGCCGAAGCGGGGAGGGGGCCAGAGGGATATCAAGGGGGGGCGATTGCCGACGCGGAGACCATCCACGTTTTACCTCGGTCATGACGCCAAATCCTCTCGGCAACACAACTTAAAAGCTGCACGATCTCGAAGCCGGATAGCGAGCCCGAAGTGATTTGTGGGGTGGGCGAGGCGTGATTGGAGTCGGACCGACCAATCGACCAAAATGCCCTGAGTCCTGCAGGTAGGAATAAGCTGCGCCACCGCGAAGCGGGGAGGGAGCCCGAAGTGATAGATTGAATCCTTGTCGCCAATTTGAGTGCCGAAACGCCGTCAACGGTTACTACAATTCAGCCTGCTGCCGCAGAGTTCGCCTTCCTGATAACTCATAACCGCCAACTTCCGCCTCCGGAGTCTCCCATGTACATGACCCGCTTCCGCTGCCCAATCGTCCTGGCACTATCGCTGCTGGCCGGTCCGGTATCGGCCGAGCAGTTGACGCTCAAGTCGCCCCTGGTGCGGCTGATCGAGCACGTTGAGTTGTCGGCGCAGGTGGATGGAGTGCTGAAATCGGTGGAGGTGCAGGAGGGCCAGCGGGTGACGCGAGGCCAGCCGCTGGCGCAAATCGACGATGCGCTGGCGGCGGTGGTCCACGAGCGGGCTCAATTGGAACTGGAGGCGGCCCGGATGGAGGCCGAGCAGGACGTGGCGGTGCGCGACGCTGAAAAGGTGCTGCGGGTCGCTCAGGCCGACTGGCGACGCGCTCAGGAAGCGGTCGCTCGGCTGGCGCGCAGCGTCTCGGAGTCGCAGATGGACGCGATTCAGTTGGCGGCGGACCAGGCCGAATTGGCGCTGGAACGAGTGCGGCATGAGCTGCAGTTGAGTCGGACGAACATGCGGATCAAGCAGGCGGCGGCGGACGAGGCCCGCGAGCGGCTGGAGCGGCACCGGATTGTGTCGCCCATGGATGGCATGGTGGCGGCGGTCGAGAGGCGGGTGGGCGAGTCGGTGGCGGCCGGGCAGAAGGTGGTGCGAGTGGTGAACGACGAACGCTTGCGGGTCGAAGGCTTCCTGGAGACGCGGTTTTACCGTCCAGGTCTGCACGGGGCCAAGGCGAATCTGCGGTTTGAGTTGCCCGGGCGGTTGCCGGAACAGGTGGTTGGGCGAGTGACGTTTGTCAACCCGGAGAACGACCCGCACAATGGCGAGATCCGCGTGTGGATCGAGTTCGAGAATCCGCAGGGCCTGTTCCGCGCTGGCATGAAGCCGCTGGTCACGATCGACGTGCCTGTCGCGAGCCGAGTGGCGTTGCCGTAACATTGCCAGACTGTGGGTCCTTAGTTAGCCCGAAGCGTCAGGGAGGGGAATTGCCTGGTGGCGTTGCAAGCGGTTTCCGAGCGCCGGTTGGCGGTCCGCAAGCGGCCGGACCTGGTGGAGCAACCCCAATGGTTTCGCGGCCGCCGTTACTGGGTCGTCAAGGACCCCGTGGCGCTGGAATACACTCGGTTGCGGGAGGAAGAACACGCGATTCTGCAGATGCTGGATGGCCGGGCCAGCCTGGAAGAGATCCGGAATCGGTTCAACGAGCGGTTCGCACCCTGGCAGCTTTCGGCCCGTCGCCTGCAAGCCTTCATTGGTACCCTGTACCGTTCGGGCCTGGTCCTGTCGACGGCCGCGGGGCAGGGGGAACAGTTGTTCGAGCGGGCGGGCCAGCGCCGGCGGCGGGAGCGCTGGCAGGCTTGCGGCAACCCGCTGGCGATCCGTTTCCGGGGAGTGGATGCGGAGCCGATCCTGGACTGGCTGTATCCGCCGCTGCGCTGGCTGTTCAGCGGCTGGGTGCTGGCCGCCTGGTGTCTGCTGGTGGTGACGGCGTTGGCGTTGGTGGCCGTGCAGTTCGACGAGCTGCAGGCGAGGCTGCCCGATTTCCAGACCTTCTTCGCCTCGCGCAACATGCTCTGGCTGGCCGTCGCGCTGGGGTTCACCAAGGTGCTGCACGAGCTGGGGCATGCGCTGGCCTGCCGGCATTTTGGCGGCGAGTGCCATGAGCTGGGGCTGATGCTGCTGGTGTTTACGCCCTGTCTGTACTGCAACGTCACGGACTCCTGGATGCTGACCAACAAGTGGCATCGCATGGCAATCTCGACCGCCGGGATGTTCGTCGAGTTGTTTCTGGCGGCGGCCTGCACCTGGATCTGGTGGTTCAGCCAGCCGGGGCTGCTGAACACGATCTGTTTGAACACGATGTTCGTCTGTTCCTTGAATACGCTTCTGCTGAACGGCAACCCGCTGCTGCGTTACGACGGTTACTACATTCTGTCGGACCTGGTCGAGGTGCCTAACTTGTGGCAGGAATCGCGGGACGTGGTCCGCGGCTGGCTGCGGCGGGTGCTGCTGGGCTGGCGCAGCGATGCCGAGCCGCTTCATTCCGCGTCCATGCGCTGGATGCTGGGCGGCTATGGTCTGGCGTCGATGGTTTACCGCGTGGTGGTCCTGGTGACCATTCTGTGGTTTCTGTTCCGTGTGCTCGAACCGCTGGGTCTGCGCGTGGTGGCGGAACTGCTGCTGGGACTGGTGGTGATCGGAGGGCTGGTGATGCCGGCGATACGGGCGGTTCAAGTCTTGCGGGATCCCGTCCAGCGGCGCCGGATCCGCGGCTGGCGGCTGGCGGCCAGCGTCGCGGCGCTGTCGGCCCTTGCCGGGCTGCTGGTTTGCGTGCCGCTGCCGTTCGGCGTCCGCGCGGCGGCCGTGATCGAACCGCTCGACGCCCGTTACGTTTACGTGCCGGTGGAAGGCCGGCTGGTCGAAGCGTTGCCGGCGGGCAGCACCGTGAAACCGGGCGAGGTGGTCGCCCGCCTCGACCGCCCCGATCTGGAGCGCGAAGTCCTGGCGCTGTCGGCCGAGGTCAGCCAGCTCAAATTGCGCGTGGAGAATCTGGAATCGTTGCGGTTGCGCGATCCGCGGGCGGCGGAGCTGTTGCCCGTACTGCAGGAGCAACTGGCGGGCAAGCAGTTGGAACTGGCTCAGCAGCGCCGCGACGTCGAGCGGCTGGTGCTGCGCGCGCCGGCCGAGGGAACCGTCCTGGCGCCGCCCTGGACGCCGCAGCCGGAGACAGCCGATCGGCACGCGCTGGGCCAGTGGTGGGGCAGCCCGCTGGAACCACGGAACCTGGGCAGTTGGCTGGCGACCGAGACGCTGGTCTGCGTGGTCGGACAGCCGGGCGAATTTCAGGCGACCCTGTTCGTGGAACAATCGGAGATCGAGTTCGTGCGGCCCGGCCAACGCGTGCGGCTGGCCGTGGATGCCGCGCCAGGCCGCGTGTTGCGGGGCACGATCCAGGAACTGGCGGCGGTGGATGCGGAAAATGTCCCGCGGATCCTGGCCGAAAGCGATCGGATGCCGACGCGCCCCGATGCCACTGGCCGCTTGAGGCCGGTCGAAACGCTGTTCCAGGTCCGGGTACGGCTGGACGAACAGGACCATCCGCTGCTGGTCCACGCCTGTGGGCGAGCCAGGATTGTGGCCGCTCCGCAGTCGTTGGCGCAACGCCTGCTGCGCTATCTCAGCCGGACGTTTGCCTAGTTGGATCCTTGGAGTTCGGTGCCTTGCGATCCAGGTGCGCGACCGTCAGGGTGCTTTGGACTTCCAAACCAGCGACACCCACTGGGTCTCGCGGCCACCGGACCTGTGATCGATGGCGAGCGCTCCCGAATCCCGCCGGCTTGCCCGGCGGATGGTTGGGTTTCTCGCTAATACACGCCGGGCAAGCCGGCGGGATTCGAAGCGGGGAGGGAGCCTGAAGTGATCGATTGAGTCCTTGCCGACTATCCGAGTGATGAAACGTCGTGAACGGCTACGCAAGTTAGCCCGACGCGTCAGCGAGGGAAATCGCCCGTCCTACGGGATCAAGAACACCAGGCCCAGGATCACGCCGGCCTCCCACAAGGCGGCGTTGGCGCGCAGCGGCGGCAGTTCGCGTTCCCAGGGTGCCGGCCGGCCAGCCAGGTAGGGATGGTAGTAGTGATAGCAGACGTTCGGCCGTTCGATCGCCATGCGATAGGGCAGTTGCGGGATGACGGCGAAGAAGTGGGCCGCGGACAGGGCTGGCTGCCAGATGCCATGGTGCGTGCCGTAGCGTTCCAGGTTGATCTCCTGGAAGTACAGCGGGCGGTGGCAGAAGTTGGCGAGCGACAGCAGCCCGCGATAGCTGACCGGATAGCGGGGCGGCCCCGACACATAGTGGACCGTCCCGGCCTGGCGCAGGACGAGTGCCGCGGCGTTGCCCGGCTTGTCCTGCAACGGCGGCTGCTGATCGGTCTGGGTTTCGTCCAGCTTGCGGTGAGTGAACGGAGCGATATTCAGGGTGATGTCGTTGATGCTCTGCAGGCTGCCGTAGCGGTCGAGTTGAGCTCGCAGTTCCTGCTCTTCGCCGCTGGCCAGCGGCAGCGCCTCGCCGGCCGGCGGTTCGATTCGTTCCGGTTCGCTCGCCGGCTGGCCGAGTGCCTGGGTCAGCAGCACGACGCGAGTGGTCGGGCGTTGCGGATGCAGGCGCCGCTGGTGCAGCTCCCGGCGGAGAATCAGGTAGGGCTTGCAGGGCGGTACTTCCGGGCGGGGAAGCTGAGTGCTGGCGAGTGCCGCGGCGATCTCGTCGAACAGGGCAGGGGGCGCCGCCGAGGAGTCGGTTTCAGGCCCGGTGATCGCGGCAGCCGAGTCGGGGGCCGCGCCGAATTGTGACAAGGACGGTGCCGCGACCCGTTCGGAGGTCGGCGGCGGAGACGGCAACTCCTGGTGACCATCCGCGACGGTTCGCAGACCCGCCCGACGACTCGACTCCGATACGGGCGTTCCGGCGGGCCCGGGCGTTCCGGCAGCCTGGGTCGGTGCGGACACGGTTGCCAGGCGGCGAGCGGATGAGGAGGGCGACTGAGGCGCGGTCGATTCGGGTTCTTCCGGTACGGCGGGAGCGACCAACGCACTGCTCCGCGCGACTTGCGGCGTCTGGCCGCCGGGCTGCAGCAGTTCGTTGATCAGCGATGATTGATTGTCCACTCGCTGCAAGTTCGCCGCTGAGTAGCTGGACGCTGTTCGACGCGGCGGAGCGGCCGGCGCGGGCGAGTTGCTGGCGGGCTGAGGTTTGGCCGCCAGCGTCGGCTGGCGGGAAGCTGCCGGCGTCTTTGCGGTCCCGTAAACCGACTTTGCGGACGGGGTGCTCGATTTCGGGGTGTCTGACGTTTTTGACGTTTTCGCTGCAGGCTTCTGGGCAATCGCGGGAGTCGGCTGCCCGTCGGCCTGGCGAGCCGGCTGGGCGCCAGCGTAGCGAGCGGGAGCGACCGGCGCGTCCGACTCGGCATTGCCCCAGTTCGAAAACAGTTTGTCCAGCAGTCCGGGTGATGCAGGACGGGCCGACGCCGCACGCGACCGGGAAGGGGCTGCCTTGTTGCCGGCGGCCTGGGCGGCCAGCGGGGAGGCGGTGGCCAGGCAGACAAGTCCCCAGCAGAGGAACCACCTCGATCGTCGACCGCGGGCGGTTCGAGCGGCCCGGGGACCTTGCGCGGAACTGGAATCGGACGTCTGGTAGCGGTTCATGGCGATGGCACGTCGCAGCGTTTTGAGGGAAATCGGCGGCCAGCCCTCGGCGGCGCCGTCATCGGGACGGATTACGAGCGTCGTGAGGAACGTGACGTTATTTCTGTTTTCGACGAGCCACGGGGGACGACTCGAGTTTGATCCGCCCTTTCCACCGCCGAACGCCGCGGATCAGAGTTTTCCCGACCCTGAAAACCGGCAAAATCCTCAGACTTTGACAGTTCGCCCGGCGGTCCTTCCCTACAAATTGCGCAGTTTACTTAGTGTCAAAGGTTTGACACAAATTCGCCGAGCAAACGATAATACGAGATTGCCCGAGCGGTGTTGTCAGGCAAAGTTGACGCCACAGGAGCGAATCGAATGCCTTTGCTGTCCCGGCTGATGGCGGCGCTGCGGAAGCGGCGAGCGGTCTCGAAGCGGCCGCGTGCCGCGTTGCTCGAACCGCAGCTTGCCGTCGTTCGACTCGAATCCCGCCGCGTCCTGGCCGCTCCGACGATCGACGCCTCGGACGCACCGCTGGCTTACACGGAAGGGGGGGGAGCGGTCGCCGTCGACTCGATGGTCACCGTCACCGACGACGACGGCACTCTGGAAAGCGCATCCGTGCGCATCGTCGGCGGATACCAGATGTCCCAGGATCTGCTGGCGGCGCCGGACGACCCGCTGGACAACATCACGATCGGGGCGTTCAACCCGGCGACGGGAACCATCACGCTGACCGGCAGCGACTCGGTGGCCGCGTACCAGGCCGCCTTGCGCTCGGTAACGTACGAGAACACGAGCCAGGCGCCCAGCACGGCGGACCGCTCGATCGAGTTCACGGTGATGGACGATATGGACTCGGCCCAGGACTCGCGGACGGTCAACGTGACGGCCGTCAACGACGCGCCGATGTTGTTGGACGTCGCCGGCACGGTGACGTTCGACGAGCAGACGGTGAACGCGGGGCCCGTCGTAATCGACAGTAACGTGACCTTCACGGATCCTGATATTGCCGGCGGCTCGCTGACTGTCAGCTATTCATCGGGCGGCCAGGCTCAGGATCAACTGGGCATCCGCAACCAGGGGATGGGAGCGGGGCAGATTGGCGTCAGCGGGCCGAACGTCTTCTACGGCGGGACGCAGATCGGCATGATCGACGCCCTGAACACGGGCGCCAACGGCGATTCGCTCAGGGTCGATTTCAACGGCATGGTCACTCAGGAAGCCGTCGACGCGTTGATCCAGAACATCACCTACGCCAACAACTCGAACACGCCCACGCTCAGTCGCACGGTGATGTTCAGCGTCAACGACGGATCCGGCGCGATGAACGACACCGTGTCCGCTCAGACCATGATCACGGTGACGGCCTTCAACGACCCGCCGACGATCATGGGGGCGACCGTTTCGATCGACGAGAACTCGCCCAATGGCACGGCGGTCCACACGATGGTGGCCAATGACCCCGAAGCCACGCCGGCACAACTGCAATTCAGTATCGTCTCGCAGTCCGTACCCGGCGCGCTGGCGATCGATGCCACGTCCGGCCAGATCACGGTGCTCGATTCCAGCTTGCTGGACTTCGAGATGCAGACCAGCATCGCGCTGACCGTCCAGGTCAGCGACCAGGGCCAGGCCGGCAGCGGTGGCCCGAAGACCGCTACCGCCCTGGTCACGGTCAATCTGAACAACCTGGCCGACGTGTTCACGGTGGGCGGCGGCGGTTTCGCGAGGCTGATCCTGATCGAGGACGCCGGGGTGACGTACCTTCATGCCCTGGACGAAATGGACGACGATCTGGTTCCCCGGGCGGTGTTCGCCCAGATCAACGAAGTCCGCGTCGACTTGAGTGCCTTGCCGCAGAACGACACGCTGGTGATCGATTTCTCCGGCGGCAATCCGATTCCCACCGGCAAGGGTGTCACCTTCCTGGGCGGACCCACTGGCACAGACATGTTGATCCTGGAGCCCGGCATGGGCGATCCGGCGTTCGACACCATTCAGCACCTGGCCGACACGAACATCGACGGCTCGATCGTAATCGATGGCGTGTACCGCGTGGTCTACGACGACGTCGATCAGGTCGAGGACGTACTGTCGGCGCAGAACCGCGAATTCTCCTTCCTGGGAGCGGGCGAGACGATCGAGCTGCGGGACGATTCGATGGCGGGCAACAACCGCTCCCGGATTGATTCCACTCGTAGCGCGCAGATCACGTTCCTGAATCCGATCGACGCGAACACGATGGACATGACGCCCGCCACGCTGACCGTCAATACCACGGACGGTTCGGGCGCCGACACGTTGAACGTCCTGGGTTTGGACTCGATGTTCTCGGCGGACCTGACGATCGTCGCCGACAGTGATCCCGGCGAACTGGATACCGTGCGGTTCCAGACGACGGGCACCAGCCTGGGAGGCGGCGACCTGTCCGTGGCGGCGCACAACGTGGTCTTTGACCGCCCGGTGACCAGTGCCGTGAACGTATCGGTCGTCGCTGGAAACGACATCAACTTCAACGCTGGCGGCCAGATTCTGGCGTCGTCGATGGGCCTGGTAACACTGACGGCCGGCGGCCAGATTACCGACGCCGACACGGCTCTGGACATCATGGCTGGCAGCCTGGCGCTGCGGGCGGCGACCGGCATCGGCAGCGCCAATCCGCTGGAAGCCGCGGTCACCACGCTGGCCTTCCGCAACACGGCGTCGGGTGCCGTGCGAATCGACAACACGGGCGGCCTGACGATCGGCGCCGTCGACGGGCTGCTGACCAGCACCAACACAGGCGCGGGGGCTGGCCGTAACGTGATCCTGCGGGCCACCAGTCCGGTGACGTTCGCCGTGGATACGATCGCGGCGGGCATGGTCTCGGCCTCGGCACTCGAAACCGTGTTGCCGATGCCGGTCGTCAATGTCGACAACATCACGGTCGCCGCCGGAGTCACGGTGCAGTCGACGGGAGCGGACGTGAGTCTGATGGCCGGGGATCGCGTCATCATCTCGACCACCGGGACCGTGCAAGCGGCGACCAGTGTGACGATCATGGGTGGCGTGGCCGACAACGACATGGACGGCCTGCTGATGCTGGACGGCAGCATTGTGGCCGGCACCTCGGCTTCGCTGACCACGCCTCAAGGCGACATCTCGCTCGGTTCGGTCACCGCGGGTACGACCGTGCTGGTCGATACCGACCTGGGATCGATCCTGGATCACGCGGACGACGCGCTGGCCGATATCATGGCCGGCGGCCTGATCACGCTCAACGCCACCGCCAACATCCAGGGACCAGGAGCGGACGGGCGCCTGGACCTGGCCGCCGGCAGTAGTGTCGACGCCTCGTCGGAAACGGCCGGCGCGATCGCCTTGCGCGGGCTGGGGGCGCTCACCCTGTCCGATGTCGACACGGCGAATGGGTCAATCGACGTGTTGGCGGCCGGGGCGATTCTGGCCACGGCCGTCGACGCGCTGACCGCCGGCAGCGACGTGGCGCTGGTCGCCACCAGCGGCGACATTACCGTCAATCACGTGACGGCGGCGGGCGGCGCGGCGGGTGACGACGTGACGATCACCGCCCAGAGCGGTTCGATCCTGGACGACGGCAGCAACGCGGCCGGTTCCCGCATCACGGGCGGCCTGGTCACGCTGACCGCCACCGGCTCGATCGGGGCCAGCGGCGCCAGCAACGAAATCGATACGGCGGCGGTCACCCTGGATGTGACTGCCGGTTCCGGCGGCGGTGCCGGGTCGATCTTTCTGGGCGAGCTGGACGGAGTGGAACTGGCAGACATCGACACGGCCAGCGGTTCGATCACGATCGCCACGGGCGGTGCCACCACGGTCACGGCCGTGGACGCGGGCGGCGCCGGCAGCGACGTGTCGCTGACTGCCAGCACGGGCGATGTCACGGTCAATCATGTGACGGCGGGCACAGGCGCGGCGGGCGACGACGTGACGATCACCGCGCAGAGCGGTTCGATCCTGGACGACGGCAGCAACGCAGCCGGTTCGAGGATCACCGGCGGCCTGGTCACGCTGACCGCCACCGGTTCGATCGGAGCCAGCGGTGCCGGCAACGAAATCGACACGGCGGCGGTCAGCCTGGATGTTTCGGCCGGTTCGGGCGGCGGCGCGGGCTCGATCTTCCTGGGCGAACTGGATGCGGTCACGCTGGCCGACGTCGACACGGCCAGCGGTTCGATCACCATCGCCACGGGCGGCGCCACCACCGTCACGGCCGTGGACGTGGGCGGCGCCGGCAGCGATGTGACGCTGACTGTCGGCACCGGCGACGTTACGGTCAATCACGTCACGGCGGGCACAGGCGCGGCGGGCGACGATGTGACGATTACCGCTCAGGGCGGTTCGATCCTGGACGACGGCAGCAACGCGGCCGGTTCGCGGATCACGGGTGGCCTCGTTACGCTGACCGCCACCGGTTCGATCGGGGCCAGCGGCGCCAGCAACGAAATCGACACGGCGGCGCTCACGCTGGATGTTTCGGCCGGTTCGGGCGGTGGCGCGGGTTCGATATTCCTGGGCGAGCTGAACGGGGTGGAGCTGGCCGACATCGATACGGCCAGCGGTTCGATCACGATTACCACGGGTGGCGCCACCACGGTCACGGCCGTGGACGCGGGCGGCGCCGGCAGCGACGTGTCGCTGACCGTCAGTACCGGCGACGTGACGGTCAATCATGTGACGGCTGGTACTGGCGCGGCGGGCGACGACGTGACGATCACCGCTCAGGGCGGTTCGATCCTGGACGACGGCAGCAACGCGGCCGGTTCGCGGATCACGGGCGGCCTGGTCACTCTGACCGCCACCGGTTCCATCGGAGCCAGCGGCGCCAGCAACGAAATCGACACGGCGGCGGTCACGTTGGACGTTTCCGCTGGTTCGGGGGGCGGAGCCGGCTCGATCTTTCTCGACGAACTGAACGGCGTGACGCTTACAGACATCGACACGGCCAGCGGTTCGATCACCATCGCCACGGGCGGCGCGACGACGGTCACCGCCGTGGACGCGGGTGGCGCCGGCAGCGACGTGACGCTGACCGTCAGCACCGGCGACGTCACGGTCAATCATGTCTCGGCGGGCAGCGGCGCGGCGGGTGACGACGTGACGATCACCGCTCAAGGCGGTTCGATCCTGGACGACGGCAGCAACGCGGCCGGTTCGCGGATCACGGGCGGCCTGGTCACACTGACCGCCACCGGTTCGATCGGGGCCAGCGGCGCCAGCAACGAAGTCGATACGGCGGCGGTCACGCTGGATGTTTCGGCCGGTTCGGGCGGCGGCGCGGGTTCGATTTTCCTGGGCGAGTTGGACGCGGTCACACTGGCCGACATCGACACGGCCGATGGTTCGATCACGATGACCACGGGCGGCGCCACCACGGTCACGGCCGTGGACGCGGGCGGCGCCGGCAGCGACGTGTCGCTGACCGCCAGCACCGGCGACATCACGGTCAACCATGTGACGGCTGATACTGGCGCGGCGGGCGACGATGTGACGATCACCGCCCAGAGCGGTTCGATCCTGGACGACGGCAGCAACGCGGCCGGTTCGCGGATCACGGGCGGCCTGGTCACGCTGACCGCGACGGGGGCCATCGGCGCCAGCGGTGCTGGCAACGAAATCGATACGGCGGCGGTCACACTGGACGTCTCGGCAGGTTCGGGCGGCGCAGCCGGTGCGATCTTCCTGGGCGAACTGGACGCGGTGACGCTGACCGATATCGACACTGCCAATGGTTCGATCACGATTGCCACGGGTGGAGCGACCACGGTCACGGCGATCGACGCGGGCGGCGCGGGCAGCGACGTGTCGCTGACTGTCAGCAGTGGCGACATCACGGTCAATCACGTCACCGCGGGCAGCGGCGCCGCGGGCAACGACGTGACGATCACCGCTCAGAGCGGTTCGATTCTGGACGACGGCAGCAACGCAGCCGGTTCCCGGATCACGGGCGGCCTGGTCACGCTGACCGCGACGGGGGCGATCGGAGCCAGCGGCGCCAGCAATGAAATCGACACGGCCGCGATCAGCCTCGATGTGACGGCTGGTTCCGGCGGCGGCGCGGGAGCGATCTTCCTGGGCGAACTGGATGCGGTCACGCTGGCCGACGTCGACACGGCCGACGGTTCGATCACGGTGACGACGGGCGGCGCCACGACGGTCACGGCCGTGGACGCGGGCGGCGCCGGCAGCGACGTGACGCTGACCGTCAGCACGGGCGACATCACGGTCAACCATGTGACGGCGGGCAGCGGCGCGGCGGGCGACGACGTGACGATCACCGCTCAGAGCGGTTCGATCCTGGACGACGGCAGCAACGCGGCCGGTTCGCGGATCACGGGCGGCCTGGTCACGCTGACCGCCACCGGTTCGATCGGAGCCAGCGGCGCCAGCAACGAAATCGACACGGCGGCGGTCAGCCTGGACGTCACGGCCGGTTCCGGCGGCGCAGCCGGAGCGATCTTCCTGGGCGAACTGGACGCGGCGACGCTGGCCGATATCGACACGGCCAATGGTTCGATCACGATCGCCACGGGCGGAGCGACCGCGGTCACGGCGATCGACGCGGGCGGCGCCGGCAGCGACGTGTCGCTGACTGTCAGCAGTGGCGACATCACGGTCAATCACGTCACCGCGGGCAGCGGCGCCGCGGGCAACGACGTGACGATCATCGCTCAGAGCGGTTCGATCCTGGACGACGGCAGCAACTCGGCCGGTTCGCGGATCACGGGCGGCCTGGTCACGCTGACCGCCACCGGTTCGATCGGAGCCAGCGGCGCCAGCAACGAAATCGACACGGCGGCGATCACGCTGGACGTTTCGGCCGGTTCCGGGGGCGGCGCTGGCTCGATTTTCCTGGGTGAGCTGAACGGGGTCGAACTGGCCGACATCGACACGGCCAGCGGTTCGATCACCATCGCCACGGGCGGCGCCACCATGGTCACGGCCGTGGATGCGGGCGGCGCGGGCAGCGACGTGACGCTGACCGCCAGCACGGGCGATGTCACGGTCAATCATGTGACGGCTGGTACCGGCGCGGCGGGCGACGACGTGACGATCACCGCCCAGAGCGGTTCGATCCTGGACGACGGCAGCAACGCGGCCGGTTCGCGGATCACGGGCGGCCTGGTGACGCTGACCGCCGCGGAAGATATCGGTTCGGGCGCGCTTGATGGCCAGATCGATACCGCGGCGATTGCGCTGGACGTTTCCGCTGGCGCGGGCTCGATTTTCCTGGGCGAGCTGAACGCGGTCACGCTGGCCGACATCGACACGGTCGATGGCTCGATCACGATCACCACGGGCGGAGCCACCACGGTCACGGCCATGGACGCGGGCGGCGCCGGCAGCGACGTGACGCTGACCGCCAGCACCGGCGACATCACGGTGAACCATGTCACTGCGGGCAGTGGCGCGGCGGGCAACGACGTGACGATCACCGCTCAGAGCGGTTCGATCCTGGACGACGGCAGTAACGCGGCCAGTTCGCGGATCACGGGTGGTCTGGTCACGCTGACCGCGACGGGGGCCATCGGAGCCAGCGGCGCCAGCAACGAAATCGACACGGCGGCGATCACGCTGAATGTGACGGCCGGCTCCGCCGGCGGCGCGGGCTCGATCTTCCTGGGCGAACTAGACGCGGTCACATTGGCCGGCGTCGACACGGCCAACGGGGCGATCACCGTGGTCGCCGCGGGCACGATCACGGCCACGGACGTCGATTCGTCGGCCACCGGCAACGGCGCCAACACGATTCACTTGAACGCGACGAGCGGCGACATTGTGGTCGGACAAGTCGATGCCGGCGCGATGAACGACGTTCGCCTGGACGCCGCCGGAGATATCCTGGAAGACGGGCTGGCGGGCACGCGGATCACGGCTCACGACGCCTACCTGCAGGGCACCAATATCGGCCAGATCGCTTCGTTCGAGGATTTCATCGCGGGAGTCGGCACGCCGATCACGATCGATCTGAGCGGGATGTTGATGCAGGCTCTGACCAGCGACGCGGCGGAAATCGCGGTCATCTACCTGCAGTTCGTCGGCGACTTCCACGCCGCGATGGACTCCATCACACCGGATGCCATGGGCGAGGGCTGGGCGCTGATCCGGGCTCAAAACATTGACGTCAGCGACCCCAGCATGATGGGCGAGCTGGACGCGTTCAACCTGGACGCCAACGACAGCGTGGGCCTGGACGCCGTCGACATGCTGACGCTGGACGACAACGGACTCGATTTGAACGAAGGCACGTTGCGGATCGCGGGCGTCGAAATCGTGGACGACGTGAACGGCAGCACGCTGGGCGGAACCCTGGAAGCGCGGAACCTGATCATCAACGCCGCCGATGCGGGCGTGCTGACCAGCTTCATTACCAATGCGGATACGTTGTCCGTCTCGCTGACCACCGGCAATCTGCGGGTCGAAAACAATACGGGCGATCTGGAGATCCGCTCGATCGTGGCCACGGATCCCGGCAGCACGCTGACGCTGGTCGAGAATGTCGGCGTGATCCGGGACACGGCCACCACCGCTCCGTCGATCCAGGTGGCCGGCACGCTGGAGCTGCAGGCCGCCGGTGGCATGGGCGGCGACGGCACCCCGCTGGACGTGCGAGCGGCCACGATCGACGCCACGGTCACGGGCAACGGTTCGATGTTTCTGCACCACTGGGCCAGTGCCGCCTCGGTGGCGCCCACGCTGAACCTGACCACGCTGATGAACGGCCAGATCATGTTCGTGCAGGATGTCGAAATGGGGCACGGGCCGCTGGTGCGGGACCTGATCCTGGGGACCATTGTGGCCACGGACGACGGCGTGATTGAAAGCGGCATGACCCCCGACGACAACGTGACGCTGATCAATCGCATAGGCGGCATCATCGATGACGGCGACGCGGGCGCCGTGGACGTGGTCGCGGACCGGCTGGTCATGCTGGCCGCGGGTGGCATCGGCCAGGAACTGACCGGCGGACCGCTGGAAACCCGCCTGGACTGGCTGTCCGCGCGGGCCGGCAGCGGCGGGATCGCCATCGAAAACTCCTCGCCGGGCGCCGGCAACTTTCTGCGCTTGGACGAGGTTGTCGTGGACGGCACGACGATCAACGGCCTGGAGGCTCCCCTGGGGCGTTTGCCCTCCCGGGGCGATCTTTCTCCGCTGCCCACGCTGACGATCATTGGCAACTTGCAGCCGATGCAGGGTGTGTCCGATTTCGACGCCGTGATGGGCGACCCGAACGGTACCAACTACACGTCGTTTATCGACTGGTGCAACGGAGTCGACTGCATCCCTGGTTCGATCAGCGCTGCGGAGACGCGAACGACGGTGTTCAACTTCAACTCACTGCCGCTGCAACAATTCGATCAGGCGTACCTCGACAGTCCTATCCCGGGGTTTCCCAACGAATGGCGGATCCTGGTCCGCGTCACGGCCAGCCCCGATATCATGCTCATGGACGACGGGGTGCAGTTGACCGTCGACGAGGTTGCGATGATGGGTCCGATCGACTCATTTGCTTCGCTGAACGTCGACATTCCCACGCCCACGCCGCCCGACACAGCCAGCCTGCCGCTGGTGGCGGTGGTCTTCGCGCCGTCCTCGGAGGCGATTGCGGCGCCGACCGCGCCGGCCCTGGATCAGGCAGTGGGCGGCATTTCAGGCGGCCAGGAGCTGGAGCGGATTTACGTCCTGCGGATCGTCAAGGCCAACGGCGAGGATGCCCAGGGGTCGGACGTCCGGTTACAGGCGGACGTGCTGAGCGATCTGGAGGAAACGCTGTCGCAACTGCCCGACGACCGCTATCGGCTGTACCTGATCCGCGAGGACCAGACGGAAGAGCTGGTGCGGGAGTTCGAGATTCGCGGCGGCCGGATCCTGGAAAAGGAGTTGCAACTGGCGCCCCAGATCCAGCAGCAGCGGGACGAGGGCGCCCCAGCCGAAGGCGCTGCTTTGCCGGAGGGAACGCAGCCCGATGGTGGAGCGATTGTCCCCAATCGCTCAGGCGCCGCGAGTGACGCGGATGGTGGAGCGATTGTCCCCAATCGCTCAGGCGCCGCGAGTGACGCGGATGGTGGAGCGATTGTCCCCAATCGCTCAGGTATGGCCGTGGCGATCGGCGCGGCGTGGCTGGCGCGCGGCTCGGCGGGCCGCTGGGAACAACAGGTGGACACGGCGCTGCGCAGTCCGCGCCGCGCGTCACTGGGGCCGGCGGCTCGCTTGTGGAAGCGGGCGGCAAGGCGGAATTAACCACAACTTGCGGGAAAGAGCCGAATCATGTTGAGCTGTCCCTTTTGTGGCCAGGACTACAGCAGTGTCGGGCTGCGCGCGGGTCGTTGCCCGTTCTGCGGAGGCGTGCTGGCCTGGGAGGAAAGCGGGCACGACGAAGCGCCGCAACCGGCTGGCGAACGGCCGGCACGAG
>JAGFJK010000413.1 GCA_024102795.1 Pirellulaceae bacterium | reverse complement strand
CGACCGGCCGCAGCCAGCCGGCCGCCCGGTCCGCCGTGAGACGACGCTTTGCCGTCGAGGTCTAGAGGGTTACGCGGATGGATACGATTTCGGACTTACTCGGCGGCGGAGCGGAACAATGGACGCAGCCGCAGCAGGTCGGTTCGTCGTTGCAAGTGCTGCTCACGCTGACCGTGCTGAGCCTGGTGCCCGCCGTGCTGCTGATGACCACGTCGTTCGTCCGCATCGTGGTCGTGCTCGGCCTGCTGCGCCAGGCACTCGGCCTGCAGCAGTTGCCGCCCGCCCAGGTGACGACGGCGCTGGCCCTGTTCATGTCGCTGTTGATCATGACGCCCGTCTGGACCGAGGTCTACGACGAGGCGGTCGTGCCCTATTCCGATCCGGCCTCCGGCATGTCGCTCGCCGAGGCACTCGAGCGCGGCTCGCTGCCGATCAAGCGGTTCATGAGCCGCCAGATCGCCGCCGCGGGCAACAGCGACGACGTCCACATGATGTACCGCTACCTGCCCGGCGAACATCCGACACCCAAGTCGTACGACGACGTGCCGCTACAGGTCCTGCTGCCGGCCTTCATGCTCAGCGAACTCAAAACGGCCTTCCTGATCGGCTTTCAGATCTACCTGCCGTTCCTGATCCTGGACATCGTGATCGCCAGCGTGACGATCTCGATGGGCATGCTGATGTTGCCGCCGGCCATGATCTCGCTGCCCTTCAAGTTGATGCTGTTCGTGCTGGTCGACGGCTGGCGCCTGATCGTCGGTCTGCTGCTGGAGAGTTTTGGAACCGTCATGTAGGACGGGGCTGGGACCCGTCAGGCACGCGGGACGGGTTTCCGGGGTTTCCCCGGCACCGTCAACCATGGAACACGCGTCTCACTCCCGTCCCCGCGCCACCTACGAGCCACCTGCGAGGGCCACCGCAATGGACGCCGATACCGTGATCGAGTTGGGGCGGCAGGCGCTCTGGACGGCGCTACTCATCGGTGCGCCGATTCTGCTGGTCGGCGTGGCCATCGGCCTGCTGACGGGCGTCCTGCAGACGTTGACCCAGGTGCAGGATCAAACCGTGTCGTTCGTGCCCAAGGTGGTGGGCATGGTGCTGGCCCTGGCGGTCAGTCTGCCGTGGCTGTTGCAACTGCTGACCGACTATTCGCGCGAGCTGTTCGAAAACATCCCGCGGCTGGTGATGGGGCATTAGGTGCCGGCCATGCAACAGATGTTGGCGCTGGGCCTGGGTCCGCTGCTGGTGTTGGCCTGCGTGCTGCTGCGCGTGGGCGGCCTGGTCTGGGCCGCGCCGCTGGTGGGACGCTACATTCCGCCGCGGGTCAGAATGTTGTTGGCGCTGGTCGTGGCCTTGCTGATCACGCCGCTGCACTTGCCGCTGGCGCGGGAGCTGCCTGGCGACCCGCTGGCGTTGATCCTGGTGCTGGTGCCCGAATTGATGTTGGGGCTGGCCTTCGGACTGGCCTTGCTGCTGGTCTCCGGAGGCGTTTGCCTGGCCGGGCAATTGCTCAGTCAGCTTGGCGGCTTGCAGGCGGCGGAGGGCGAGGGCCAGGAGGCAGGCGGTCCGCTGCCGCCGCTGGCCCGGCTGATCGACCTGGTGACGATCGCCGTGTTTCTGGTCTTGGGCGGCCACCGGCAGGTGCTGGCCGCCGTGCTCGACTCGTTCCGCTGGCTGCCGCCCGGCCAGGCTCACGTGCCGGGCACGCTGGTCCAGGCGCTGCTGGAAGTGGCGGGGCAGAGCTTTGAGCTGGGGTTGCGCGTGGCGGCCCCCGTCGTGGCTTCGCTGTTGATCTCGCTGGGCGTCGTGGGTCTGGTCAGCCGGGCGCTGCCGCAGGTTCACGTCCTGTCGGTCGGTTTCCAGGTCAACATGCTTGTGATGCTCGGCGCGGCGTTCGTCTCGCTGGGGGCCATGTCGCTGGTGTTTCCCCAGTACGTCGCCGCGGCGCTGGAACAGGTGACGCGGGCCCTGGCAGTGCCGGGTTAGGAGAGGTTGAGGCCACGCGGATGTCGGATGAACAAGGAGAACGGCGGCACGCGCCGACGCCGCATCGCCGCCAGGAAGCCTGGCAACGGGGCCAGGTGCCGCGCAGCCACGAGTTGGTCGCGGCCGGTTTGTTATTTGGCGGCCTGCTGCTGGTGAGCTGGTTGGGGCAGGGGGTGGCGGACTTTCTGGCCGAACTGGCCGCGGCGCAGTGGGGCCGAGGCGTCTCGCTACGGATCGACTCGGACCAGTTCGTCGAGCAGACGCGCGGGCTGCTGCTGCGACTGATCTCGGCGCTGCTGCCGCTGCTGGGCCTGCTGGCCGCGCTGGCCGTGCTGGTCAACCTGGGGCAGACCGGCTGGCGGTTCTCGCCCGACCGGCTGGCGTGGGACGTGAGCCGGCTGAGTCCACTGGGCGGGCTGCGGCGAATCTTTTCGGCCGACAGCGGCGTGCGATTGGCGCTCGGCCTGTTGAAGCTGGCCGCCGTGGCGCTGGTGGCCGGATGGAGCGTCTGGTCGCAGCGCGAGCGGGTCGTCGGACTGGCCAGTCTCGACGCGCCGGCGCTGGTATTCGTCCTGCTGCAACTGGCCTGCGGCGTCTGCCTGCGCGTGTCGGGCGTGCTGCTGGTGCTGGCCGCCGGCGACTACGCCTGGCAATGGTGGCAACACGAACGGAGTTTGTGGATGAGCGACGAGGAGCTGCGCGAGGAGCTCCGCTCGTTGCAGGGCGATCCGCAAGTGGCCGCCCAACGTCGCGGGCTGCTGGCGCGGCGCATTTCCGAGCCGTCTCGGCTCTAGACCGCACGGCGATCGGCTCCGTGCCGTACCCCGCGGAAATCTCCCAATCCGGCTCGATGTCGCCGGACGCAGTGTGATCCCCCAGATTAACAGCCTTGTCTGGATAGCCAGGATGTCGTCAAAGGACAGTTCTCCTTCACCAAGATTTCTTCGCACCGCTTGATTGCAATTGCTTGGGGATGGTGTAGAAGTGAGAGCGTCTTGAACTCCAAAAGCACCACTTCTTGAATTCTGATTCGAGTCGGTGCGGGAGGCCAGCCGTGTCCGCTTTATGGTCCGGTGCTGGTTTCTTCGTGTGCCACCTTGCCACGATGTGTGTGCGGCGCCGCTGCGTCGCCCTTCTGCCGTTGTGTTGTGGTCGCGATTCGCTGCCCTCGTACCCGCTGGGCGTCCCGTTGGGCCGCCAGGTTTCTCCAGGGAGGAAGTCACCATGTCACGCTTGCGATCCCGCGTTTTGAGTCGTAACCGATTGGCAGTCCGAGGAAGCTGGAGTGAGCGCCGCCAGGCGTTTCTGCGGCGGGTTGGCTCGCGGCAGCCGATGCTCGAAACCTTGGAGACCAGGCAACTGCTGGCGACCATCGCAGTGACCACGTTTGACGACATTGTCGACGGCGGCGACGGACTGACGTCGCTCCGCGAGGCGATCGACCTGGCCAACACGAACGGGGAAGACGATCGGATCGAACTGCCCGCGGGCACTTACGATCTGACCTTGGCGCCGGTCGGCGACAATGCCAATGCGGGCGGGGATCTGGATGTGGGCGGCGATGGCGGTCACACCACCGAGATCGTGGGGCTGGGTGTCGGCGCCGCACAAACGCTGATCAGGAGTCAGACCGGCGACCGAGTGCTGGACGTTTTGCCCGGCGCCGTGGTAACGCTGGATAACTTGACGGTGACAGGCGGACAGGAAGCGCGGGGTGGCGGCATTTACAACGGCGGAACGCTGACGATTGCTGGCAGCCGCATTGAAAGCAATACGGCCGAAGAAGGTGGCGGGATCTATAACGCGGACGTCCTACGGATTCTTGACAGCACGGTAACCTTGAACGTGGCTGACGGCGTCTTCGCCCGGGGTGGCGGGATCGCCAGCGGGGGATTTGAGTTCGGCGCCGCGACATTGTACCTGGAGAGGACCGACGTTTCGTACAACCGCGCGGAGGGTACGGTCGAAGGGCGCGGCGGCGGGATCAGCAGTCTGTCCGGGATGTTCATCGATGTCGAGTTCAACGCGCTGATTGACGAGGGCGGCGAACCGGAGCCTGGTGCGTGTGGCAGCGGCTTCTCCAGCCTGGAGGTTTGTCACAGTTCGATCCATCACAACGAGGCCATTTCGGGCGGCAGTGAGAGCTACAGCCTGGGTGGCGGGGTCGACACCACGGACGGTGTGATCGTCCACAGCACGATTCACGATAACCTGGCCGACCTGGGCGGCGGCATCTACAACGCGGCGCCCGCGGGGATTGCGATCCCGTTGATCACCGAAGAGGAACCGGTCAGCGGTTCGCTCGACATCTCCAACAGCACCGTCACCAACAACCGCTCGGCGTTCGAGGGCGGAGGCATCTACAACGATCTGTTCGCCCGCCTGACGCTGGAACACGTCACGATCAGCCACAATGCGGTGGACCTGGCCGAGCCGGAAGTCCCGCTGGGCGGCGGCGGTATCTTCAACAACGACGGCAGCGTGCTGGTGCACAATACGATCGTGGCCCGCAATACGGGATCGCCCTCCGAGCCGATCGACCCGGACGTCTCGGGCGTCTTCACGTCGTTCGGTTTCAACCTGATCGGTGACATCGGGTTCGCGGTCGGCTTCGGCTCGCCCGGCGACCAGGTGGGCGGCGCGGGCCAGCCGGTGATCGATCCGCTGCTGGGCGACTTGCTGGACAACGGCGGCCACACGCTGACCCGCATGCCGCAGGCGGGCAGTCGCGCGGTGGATCGGGCAGATCGGGACGACTTTCTGGACAAGGACCAGCGGGGTGTCGACCGGCCGGTGAATCCGCGCGCCGACATCGGGGCGGTCGAACGCGATCGGGGCTCGCTGCACGGCCAGAAATACGAAGATCTGAATGCCAACGGCCTCCGCGATCCGGGCGAGCCGGGATTGAACGGCTGGACCATTCAACTGGTGGATCCAAACGGCACCGTGGTCGATTCCGTCGCCACGATCGACAAAGACATGAACGGCGACCAGGTGATCGATCCCGCTCGCGAGTCCGGCTGGTACTGGTTCGACAACGTGCCGTTTGGCGACTATGTGATCCGCGAGGTGCCGCAGTTCGGCTGGTTCCAGATGTCTCCCGCTGGCGGCGCCGGCCACGCGGTGACGGTCGGGCCGGAGCTGGTCCACACCTTCACCGTGGACGCCGATTTCGACCAGGGCAGCTTGTTCCAGTTGAATCACGACGCGCCGAACAACGACCAACTGCAACTGGACGATCCGATCCTGGTCCAGTTCCCGTTCATCAACGTGGCCCTGTCGGGCAAGGGGACGATGGCCCGGATCAACACGCTGACCGGGCAGACGGTGGCCGAATACTGGACCGCTCCCCAAGGCTTCGGCCTGAACCCGTCGCGGACCACCGTCGACCTGTTCGGCAACGTCTGGGTCGGCAACCGCAATGAGGAGAGTTTCATCGGCGGCGTGCGGCACGGTTCGGTCACCAAGTTCGGCCTGGTGATCGGCGGCACGCGCGGCGACAAGAACCCGGACGGCTCGCTGACGCCCAACCCCGCCGGCCAGTATCTGCAAGGGCCGTTTGACTATGCCACCTGCAACGACCGCGACGGCGATGGACTGCTGCATACGTCCGGCGCGCTGGGCCAGGTCCTGGCCTGGACCAATGCGACCGACGGCGTGGGCGGCACCGACAATCCGCAGCCCGGCGGCGCGGCCGGCGACGCCCGCGTGCAGGACGCGGTGGACGAGTGCATCCTGGTTTATCAGCGGGTCCGCGACGCGGACGCCGTCCGGCACGTGTCGGTGGATGCCAACAACGATGTCTGGGTCGGCGGCTACCCGTTCGCCCTGCGCAGCTTCCACTTGCTGGACGGCGAAACGGGCGCGGTGCAGGATTCGTTTGACGCGCGCACGTATGGCGCCGGCGGCTACGGCGGCTTGATCGACGGCAACGGAGTGCTCTGGTCGGCCAGCATCAGCCAGAACACGCTGCTCCGCTACGACCCGGCGACCAACACCGGCCTGGCGATTCCGGTGCCGTTGTCCTACGGTCTGGGGATCGATAACAACGGCTTCATCTGGAACGCCACCTGGACCGACAACCGGATCGTCAAGGTGGCGCCCAACGGCACGATTCAACCCGGCTTTCCCAAGCCGACCGGAGGCCAAGGCGCTCGCGGCGTGGCCGTCACCCCCGCCGACAATCACGTCTGGGTGGCCAACAGCCTGACCAACAACGTCTCGCGGCTGGACAACAACGGCAACGTGCTGGCGGTGATCCCGGTTGGTTCGCAGCCCACCGGCGTGGCGGTCGATTCCGAGGGCAAGGTCTGGGTCACCAACCTCAGCTCGGACAACATCATGCGGATCAACCCGGCCACCAACAGCGTGGATCTGACGGTGCCTACCGGCGGCGGTTCGCAGCCCTACAACTACAGCGACATGACCGGGCAGATCGTCGTGGGATCGACGGCCCCGCAGGGCCAGTGGTCGGTCGTCCAGGACGGGGGCGGCCCGACCGAATGGACCAACGCCTATTGGAATACGGAACCGGAGGGAAGCGAAACGCTCGGTTCCAGCATCACGGTCGAGGTGCGGGTGGCCGAAACGCAAGCCGGCCTGGGCGCTCAGCCGTTCCTGACCGTGACCAACGGCGGCAGTTTCTCGCTGGTCGGTCGCTATATCGAAATCCGTTCGACGCTGCGCCCCGGCGAGGACCACTTGGGCAACGACATCAGCCCGATCCTCTCCGACCTCTCGGTCACCGGACGCCCGCTGTACCATTTCGGCAACGCGGCCGAAGGCTCGGTCCACGGCTACAAGTTCGAGGATCTGGACGCCGACGGCGTGTGGGACGCGGGCGAACCGCCGCTGGCGGGAGTGGAGATTGTGCTGAGCTGGACCACGCCCGACGGCACCTCGCACACTGCTACCACCACGACCGACGAGCGGGGTGAATACTGGTTCCAGTGGCTGCGGCCCGGTTTGAATTACACGGTGACCGAGGTGCCGCCGGCCGGCAGCGTGCAGACGACGGTCGATCCGCCCGCACTGTTCATCACCAGCGGCAAGGAATGGGTCGCCTCGCCCGAGCAGGGCCGGCAGGCACAACTGACGTTCGCCTTTCCCTGGTGGTGGGAAGTGGTGATCGATCCGGTGCCCCGCGACGGCGTCGATCCGCCGCCCCAGACCGTGATGCTGGAAGGGATCGCCGAGTTGCGTACCAGCGATTATCTGGATCCTGCGACCGGCCAGATCGTCGCTCCGCTGGCCGGCAACGACGGCCTGCCGCTGCCGCCGCCGCCCGGCGTGCCGCTGGTGGTCGAGACCGAGATCGTGGCCATGTCGCTGTCCAGCGTGCAGCCGATCTTCGTCGTGGATTCGTTCTTCGACGTCTTTCTGGACTTGTCGCCGGGCCTCCCGCAGCCGGGCCGGGTGCAGGTGCAACTGCAGAACAACCTCCCACCGACCGGCGCGGCGGGCCTGGTGGGCGATAGCTTCTTCGATGTGTTCTTCGACATTGCGTTTGTCGATCCGGCGACGGGCGAGCGACATGTGACGTCGGTGGCGGACCCGGCCAACCCGCAGCAGCGCGGCGCGATGCGCGTCGGCATGGCGTTCGGCCCGGTGAATCCGCCGCCCACGCCTTCGCCGATCCCGCCGCGGGACATCCGCTGGATGCCGACGTTCTTCTGGCAAACCGGCACGGCGCGCGAGCTGCGCGACCTGCTGCCCGACGGCACGCTGGGCACGCTGTGGGACGAAATCATCGCCATCCACGCCGTCCCGCACGCCGAGACGGACAAGCCCGTGCGGCCGATGGTCGAGCCGGCTCTGACGTTCGGCAACACCTACCTGGGCTCGATCCACGGGTACAAGTTCGAGGACGTGAATTTCAACGGTATGGACGATAACGAACCGCGGCTGGCGGGCGTCCTGATCACGCTCAGCGGCGACGTCGATGGCGATGGCGACGTGGATTCCTGGACGCAGTCAACCAATGACCAGGGCGAGTACTGGTTCGAGGGGTTGTATCCAGGCGTTTACACGGTCAGCGAAACGCCATCCGCCGGGACGTTCCCCACGACAGCCACCAGGTTCACAGTCACCGTGCTCAGCCGCCAGGAACTGGTCGCTCTGCCAGGACAGGCTCACCTGAATCCGGGCGATCCACGCGTCGAGGTGGTGATCGGGCCGGCGCTGGTCTTCGGCAATGCCTACGCCGGTTCAATTCACGGGTTCAAATTCGAAGATCGGAATGCCGACGGCGTGTACCAGGGAGCGACCATTGCCGCCGACAACGGTTCGGGAACCGTCGACTTGCCTGCCGGTCCATTATCGGGAGCGCCGGGCGAACTGCTGATCGTGAGCGATGGTCTGCCGCAGAATTCGACGTTGAGGAGCCCCTTCTTGCTGGACGGAATCCATGACGTCACCCGTTCGCCGGGAGGTTCCCTGGGCGGCGAGGTGCAGCAGTTCGGCGCCGCACTGCAACTGGACTTCAACGGCACGGGCACGCTGTCGGGCTATCAGCGGTCGTTGGAACTCGACATTCTGCTGGTCGAAACCCACTCCGGTCCCCGCACCCCGGGCGACCCGGTGCAGAGCTTCGACACGGACATGTTCCGGCTGGCCAGCGAGTCGCTGATCGGCGACCCGGACTTTGACCTGTTGCGGATAACGGGCGGAACGGCCTTCGGCCTGCCCAGTCCAGGACACACGACGTTGACGCGATTGCCGGGCGGTGACTTTCAGGTCGACAGCTTCTTCGACATCACCTATCGCATCGACTTTGTCGGAGCGCCCGGCGGCCCGCTGGCTGGGATGTCCGGCAGTACGACCGGAACGATCCGGGCGGGCGTGGGCGGCAACGGCAACGATCTGCCGATGCCCGGCATCACCTTCGTCCTGCAAGGCGACGTCGATGGCGACGGCGACCTGGATCAGCTTACCGAAACGACCAACCAGCAGGGCGAGTTCTGGTTCACCGGGCTGTTTCCGGGCGATTATTCAGTCCACGAGGCGGTGAATCTGTTGCCTCCGGGAGTGGTGCCGACCACGGACACATCGACGACGCTGACCATCCAGAGCCGCGAGGAACTGGTCTGGCGCGAAGGCGCCGCCATGCTGCCCGCGGGCAGCCCGCAGCGCGAGGTGCTGGTGGGCGACGAGCTGGTTTTCGGCAACACGTACCTGGGTTCGATCCACGGGTACAAGTTCGAGGACGTCAACGTCAACGGCCTGGACGACGGCGAGCCGCGACTGAGTGGCGTACTGATCACCCTGACCGGCGATGTGGATGGGGACGGGGACTTGGATCTCCGCTCCGAGTTGACCAACAACCAGGGAGAATACTGGTTCGAGGGTCTGTATCCGGGCGTCTACACGGTCAGCGAAACGCCGCCGGCCGGAACGTTCCCCACGACCGAGACCAGCTTTACGGTGACTGTCGCCAGCCGCCAGGAACTGGTGGCTCTGCCCGGCCAGGCCCATTTGCCGCTGAACGACCCGCGCGTGGAAGTCGTGATCGGCCCGCAACTGGCGTTTGGCAATGCCTATCCTGGTTCGATTCACGGGTTCAAGTTCGAGGACGCCAACGGCGATGGGAACTATCTGGCCCCCGTCATCGCTCCGGACAACGGCGGCGGGACCGTGGATTTGCCGGTGGGTTCGCTGACCAATCCTCCGGATGAGCCCTGGCAGGTCATCGATGGGCTGCCGCCGGGCACCACGTTGGAAGGTCCTGGTGAGCTGTCCGGTTTCCGCAACGTCGTCCGTTCTCCGGGTGGTTCGCTGGGGGGCGAGGTGCAACAGTTCCAGGCCGACTTGCATCTGGACTTCGAAGGCACCGGTTCGCTGGCGGGCTACCAGCGTTCCGTGTCGCTGCTGACTCAAGGTCAAACCGCTTCCGGGCCGCGCACACCGGGCCAGCCGGTGCAGGTTTTCGACACGGACTTCGAGACGCTCCAAGGTCAGCTTATCGGAGACCCCGATTTTGATCTGCTGCGGGTAACGGCGGGCACGAGTTTTGGACTTCCCAGTCCGGGCCACACCACGCTGACTCGGCTGGCCGATGGCAACTGGCAGGTCGACAGCTTCTTCGACATCACCTATCGCATCGACTTTGTCGGCGCGCCGGGCGGGCCGCTGGCCGGGATGTCGGGCAGCACCACGGCCACGATCCGCATGGCCAGCGGCGGCCACGACCAGCCACTGCCTGGTATCACCTTCGTCCTGCAAGGCGACGTGGACGGTGACGGCGACCTGGACCAGGTTACCGAGACGACCAACCAGCAGGGTGAGTTCTGGTTTACGGGGCTGTTTCCTGGAGTTTATTCGGTACACGAAGCGGTGAATCTGTTGCCGCCGGGCGTCGTGCCGACCACGGACACATCGGCGACTCTGACCATCCAGAGCCGCGAGGAACTGGTCTGGCGGCCCGGCGCCGCCATGCTGCCGCCCGGCAGTCCGCAGCGCGAGGTGCTGGTGGGCTCGGAACTGATGTTCGGCAACACGTACCTGGGTTCGATCCACGGTTACAAGTTCGAGGATCTGAACGTCAATGGCATCGACGACGGCGAACCGCGGCTGGGCAATGTGGCGATTACCCTGACCGGCGACATCGACGGCGACGGCGTGGTCGATACGATCATCCAGCGGACCAACACCAGCGGCGAGTACTGGTTCGAGGGGCTCTATCCAGGCGTGTACACGGTCAGCGAGACGCCGCCGCAGGGCAGCATCCCCACGACGCCGGTCAGCTACACCGTGACGGTCGCCAGCCGCCAGGAACTGGTCGCCTTGCCGGGCCAGGCGCACCTGCCGGCGAACGATCCGCGAGTGGAAGTGGTGATCGGTCCCGAGCTGGCGTTCGGCAATGCGTTCGAAGGTTCGATTCACGGTTACAAGTTCGAGGACCTGGACGGCGACGGCGTCTGGGACGCGGGCGAACCGCCGCTGGCGGGAGTGGAGATCGTGCTGAGTTGGCTCGACCGGGCGGGTAACGCTCAAACGACCAGCACCACAACTGACGACGACGGCGAATACTGGTTTACGTGGCTCGAACCGGGATTGACCTACACGGTGACGGAGGTCCCGCCAGCGGGCAGCGTGCAGACGACGACCGATCCGCCCGCGCTGTTCATCAGCAGCGGCAAGGAATGGGTCGCCACGCCGGAGCAGGGCAGGGAAGTGCAACTGACGTTTGGCTTCCCCTGGATCTGGGAACTGGAAATCGATCCAGTGCCGCGCGACGGCGTGGATCCGCCGCCGCAGATCGTGATGCTGCAAGGGTTCGCCGAACTGCGGACCAGCGAGTACCTGGATCCGGCGACGGGCCAGGTCGTGGCTCCGCTGGCCGACAACCAGGGCCTGCCGCTGCCGCCTCCACCCGGCGTGCCGCTGGTGGTGGAGACCGAGATCGTGGCCCTGTCGCTGACGAGCGTGCAGCCGATCTTCGTCGTGGATTCGTTCTTCGACGTGTTCGTCGACCTGTCGGCGGGCCTGCCGCAGCAGGGCCGGGTGCAGGTGCAACTGCAGGACAACCTCGGTCCCACGGGCGCCTCCGGCCTGGTGGGCGACAGCTTCTTCGACATCTTCTTCGACATCACGTTTGTCGATCGGACGACGGGCGACAGTCACGTGACGTCGGTCTCCGACCCGGACAACCCATCGGTCCGTGGTCCGATTCGCGTCGGCATGCCGTTCGGTCCGGTGAACCCGCCGCCCACGCCCTCGCCGATTCCGCCGCACGACATCCGCTGGATGCCGACCTTCTTCTGGCAGACGGGCCGAGCTCACGAACTGCGCGACCTGCTGCCCGACGGCACGCTGGGCAACTTGTGGGACGAGATCATCACGATCCACGGCATGCCGAATTCGGAGAACGAGAAACCCGTGCGGCCGATGGTCGAACCGTTGCTGGCATTCGGCAACGCCTTCACCGGTTCGATCCACGGCTACAAGTTCGAGGATCTGAACGGCAACGGCGTGCGCGACGAACTGCACCTGCATGGCGGCGTCGAGGACCAGTGCGCGATCGCCAACGGTCCAGAATCCGCCACGCCAGGTGCTGGACTGCTGGCACATCTGGCCCATATCCCGGTCGCTCACAAGCATTACGACGATACGACGCCTAATCGGTTCTTCGGCGAGACATTCGCTGGTCTGCCGAGCGGCATCGAGTCCGGCACGTTGCGGATCGGCCTGAAGCCGCACAGCGATATTCCCGGCAACGATACGCTGGGCTTGCACTTCTTCGCGCCGGATGGAACGCAACTGACCACCGGTTGGGCGGCGATGCTCGGCACGCTCGTCGGCCAGACCTGGAACCAGACCAATTTCCCCAACGGCACGGTCGTTACATTGGACCTGGACAACTTGCCCATCTCGTCGGCATCGCTGCTGGCCGCGATGAGCACGCACGGCCAACTGGACGTCATCGTGCAGGACGACACGGCGATCGACTTCATCGAACTCTGGCTGGGCACTGACGGCGGGCCGCTGGGCGGCGTGCCGTTCGAACTGACCGGGACCGACAACCGGGGCAATGCGGTCGGACCGCTGGTGGTTTCGACCAACAATGACGGCGAGTTCTGGTTCACGGGTCTGGCGCCGGGCAACTACACGGTGCGCGAGGCGGTGGGCTTGCTGCCGCCGGGATTGCGGCCGACCGCGGACCAGCAGTTTGAGGTGACGATCCTCAGCCGCCAGGAATTCGTGTGGCGCGCCGGGGCCGCCATGCTGCCCCCCGGGTCGCCTCAACATGAAATCGTCGTGGGTGACGAACTGGTATTCGGCAACACCTACCTGGGTTCGATCCACGGCTATAAGTTCGACGACCTGAATGCCAACGGCAACGACGACAATGAACCTCGTTGGGCTGGCGTGACGATCACGCTCAGCGGCGACACGGATGGAAACGGTACTCACGAAATGCTGATGATGTCCACGGACAACAACGGCGAGTACTGGTTCGAAGGGTTGTGGCCGGGCGAGTACACAGTGAGCGAGCTGCCTCCGGCTGGTAGCGCCCCGACCACCCCGACCAGCTACACGGTAACAATCCGCAGCCGCCAGGAGCTGGTCGCCTTGCCGGGCCAGGCGCACTTGCCGCCGGGAGATCCGCGCGTGGAGGTGGTCGTGGGACCGGAACTGGCGTTCGGCAACTCCGCGCCGGGTTCGATTCACGGCTACAAGTTCGACGACCGCAACGCCGACGGCGATTGGGACCTGGACGAGCCGCCGCTCGCGGGCGTCGTGATCGTGCTGAGTTGGACCGACACGGCCGGGCAGAGCCAGACGCTGTCGGCCCCGACCGACTCGAACGGCGAATACTGGTTCCTGCCGCTGCGGCCAGGTCTCACGTACCGCGTGACGGAGATTCCGCCAGAGAACTCCGGCCCCACGACCCCGTTGCCGCCGCCGCTGCTGGTGGGTAGCGGCCAGGAGTACGTGGCGACCGCCGCGCAGCGCGACGCGTTGATCGCCGCCGGCATCCCGGCCGACAAGATCGTGATCGAACCCCGCCTGGCGTTTGGCAACGCGATCTTCGAACCGATCGAGGCCCCGGACCTGCGCAGCCACTGGGACCTGGGCGATCCCAACAGCAGCTCGCCCGCGGCGAATTCGGGTCGCGTGGTGTTTGACGAAGCCGACCTCAGCCTGCGCGGCAACCAGACCGTGATCGGGCGGCCCACCGGCCCGCTGCCGATCACGCCCGATCCGGGCGAAATGATGCTCGACTTCTTCAATCGCGGAGCGCTGGTCGGCGCGTTGACGGCGGACGACCGCTTCGACTTCCGCGACGGCTCCATCATCTCCGGTTCGATTAACGGCCGCGGCGGCAACGACAGCATCGACTATCGCGACGTGACACACGACGTGCTGGTTGACCTGGCGACGGGCAGCGCGACCGACGTCCGCGGCGGCTTGCCCGGCGGGCTGGTGGCGGGCACTGGTGGCCCGCTGGACGGCAGCAGCCTGGAGAACGTGTTTGGCGGCAACGCGAACGACACGATCGCCGGCGACCAGGACCACAACATCCTGGGCGACGGCCACGGCAACGACCGGCTCGACGGCGGCGCGGTGCTCGTTGCGGGCCAGCTCGTGTCGGGCGACGACACCTTCCAACTGGAGCCAGGCTTGAACGAGGACGGCACGGGCGCCAGCAGCGACGTGCTGACCGACTTGAACGGCAACGACACCGTGGAGTTCCGCTTCGCCGACAGCCGCGTGATGTTCGACCTCGACCTGCTCGAAGTCCCGCAGGACGCCTTCGCCGAGGTGCCGGGCGATCAGTTCGTCACGCTCTCCCGCCGTCCGGAACACGTGCCGATCAGCCCCAGCATGTTCGAGAACATGGTAGGCAGCCAGTACAACGACCTGCTGTACATCGATCCGCTGGACTACGGCGGCGACTGGCCCGAAAACGGTTCGCCCGTGATCCGCAACGTGGACGGCAACGATCCGCCGGACGACGGCAACTCGCCGGATCCAGGCGAGCCGATTCCGCCGGGCGACACGCTGTACTTCGAGGCCTTCGGGCAGCCAGTCCGCGACACGGGCTACTCGATCTCGGCCGAGGGGATCAGCACGGTGACCTACCAGAGCATCGAGACGCTGATCGCCGTCAACCAGCGGCCGCGAATCATCGACAACGGCGACGCGGACTTCCACGAGCGGCCGATCACGGCCACTGACAACATCAGCCCGCTGGTCCACTGGGGCAGCGCCGTCGGCACGGGCTTCGGCGGTGATTACTTGTTCCACCTCTCCCAGCAGCCACCCGGACCAAATACGACCACCTGGCGGTTCGAGGGCACGCAGCCCGGTTGGTACCGCGTGTCGGCCACCTGGCCCGCTCAGCCGTCGCATCCGCTTTCCGAAGGCATCGCCACCGACGCGCCGTTCACGATCTTCGATGACGACTTCAAACTGGCCACGCGCGACATGAACCAGTCGCTGGCCCCGAATGATTTTGTCGAGGACGGCGTGGCCTGGGAACAACTGGGCGTGTTTCAGATCAGCAGCCACACGCTGGTCGTGCAACTCAGCGACCTGGCCAACGGGCAGGTGCTGGCCGATGCGATCCGCCTGGAACGCATCTCGGAAGGGCCCGAACTGACGGTGTTGGCCGGGGCGGAGTACGTGCTGGACGGCATCAGCGATATCGAGATGACGACCACCGTCGGCGATTCGCTGCAACGGCAGTTCACGATCCGCAATGACGGCACCGCGCCGCTGGTGATCGACGATATCGATTTGACGTTGCCCGGCGAGGTGAATCCCTCGTCATTGCCGGTCAACTATCTGTTGATTCCAGCGGCGCCCAGCTTCCCGCTCACGCTCGCGCCCGGCGATACGTTCTCCTTCTCGGTGCAACTGCAAGCACTGACCGATCCCTTCCCCGGCGATCCGCTGCGCGACGGGCACGGCGGCTTCCCCGGCGAATTGCGGATCTTCAGCAACGACATCGACGAAACGATCCGCGTCAAGAACGGCGCGGGCGTGAACCCGAATCCCGAAGACAACGTGGCGTTCGAGTACGATCCGTTCACGTTCCAGATTCGCGGCGTCGTGAGCAACCGCACGATCATCGACAACGGCGACGCGGGCTTTCAGCTCGTGGGCACCTGGCCCAACTCCAGTGCCAACGGCTTCCAGGGCGACCTGCTGGCCTCGCCCAGCGATGCCAGTGGCGAACAGGCGGTCTGGACCTTTACCGACTTGCCCGACGGCGTCTATCGCGTCTCGGCCACCTACGCCGGCAGTGCGCCGTTGACCGGTGCTACCGCCTCGCCGTTCACGGTCAGCGACATCAACGGTCAGATCGGCTCGGCGTCGATCGATCAAAGCGTCTCGCCGCACCTGACGCCCGGCGCCTTCCTGGATGAAGGCGCCTGGTGGGTTGATCTTGGCGGGCCATACATGGTCTCGGGCGGCACGATCGTCGTCAACCTGCTCGACACCATCAACCAGCCGAACCGGTTTGTGATCGCCGACGCGGTGCGGATCGAACGCCTGCTGGAAAACAAGCCGGGCCTGCCCGTGATGACCGCGGTGCCCGATGTCACGGTGCTGGACGGAGCGTCCAGCGTAATCGACAACACGGGCGTGGTCGATTTCGGCAGCACCTGGCCTCAACAGCCGCTGTTCAAGACCTTCACCATCCGCAACGACGGCGGCGCGCCACTGGTCGTGCGCGAGCCGGTGACGATTCCGCCCGGATTCACGTTGCTGGACTTCACCGTTCCGGCCGGCGGTACTTCCCAACTGCCCACGGGGATGAGCCAATTCACGCTGCTGCCCGGCGACGCGATGGAAATGCGAGTCCGCTTTAATGGCGGGTATCCGGGAGTGTTCGACGGCGAACTGTCGCTGCCGACCGGCGATACCAGCTCACCGCCGCTGCACGTCGATCCCGACGAGACGCCGTTCAACTTCCGCATGATCGGAACGATCCACCGCTGGCAGTTAATCGACAACCAGGACGTCAGCGGCTTTGCGGCCAGCGGTGGTTTCCTCCTGTCCAGCAGCACCGGGCTGGCCAGTGCTCAAGGTTTTAACAGCGCAGTACACTTCGCCAATCCCGGTGCGAGCGTGGAGACCGCGACCTGGACGTTCGACGACTTGACACCCGGCGCCCGGTACATCGTCTCGGCGACCTGGTCGCCATATCCCAACCGGGCGACGAATGCGCCGTTCACGGTCAGCGGCGTGGCCGGAGGGCCGACCCTGGTGCCGCTCAATCAGCGGCTCACGCCGGATGACCGGGCGGCGCACGGCACGCAGTTCGAGGACCTGGGGATCTTCACGGCCAGCGGTGGTTCGTTGACCGTTTCGCTCAGCACACTGGGCGCCAATGGCCAGGTGATCGCCGACGCGGTGCGGATCGAGCAGGTGGTCGATCCGGAGATTCGCGTGTTCGACACGACCGGCGGCGGAGTGGAATTGTTCGACGGCCGAGGCGTGATCGATGTCGGGCAGACGACCGTGGGAGGCGCCGACCTGACGCGCACGATCGAGCTGCACAACACGGGATCGCGCCCCTTGGCGCTCGGCGCCCCGATCCTGCCCGTGGGCTTTGAGCTGCTCGGAGCGTTTCCGGCGGGCGTGCCGGTGGGCGGTTCCTCCAGCTTCACTCTGCAGTTGCCCGCGGCAACCTCGGGCGCGTTCAGCGGCGCGCTACTGCTTCCCGCCGACGATTACAGCGAGAATCCGTTCGAGATTCTGCTCACCGGCGACGTGCTCTCCACGGGATCGGGGCGGATCTTCATCAACAACGAGAACGCCTCGAATCCGCCCAACACGTCGTACGTCAACAGCGGCTTCCAGACGTTTACCAACCAGGGCCGACTGGGTTCGGTCGATTCCAGCGGCTTCACCGTGGGCGGCGACACGGCCACATTCCAGGCCACCCTGTTGCCCGACGGGCTCTACCGTATCTCGTCGACCTGGACGGCGTTCGCCAACCGCGCGGTCGCGGCGCCGTACGCGATCTACAACGGTGTGGTCTCGCCGGCCAACCTGATCAGCAGCGTGACGCTCAACCAGCAGCTCGCTCCGGATGATTTCACCGATGATGGCTCCGCCTGGGAAGACGTGGATATCGTCCGCGTGGTCGGTGGTACACTTACCGTGCGGCTGACCGAGAGCGGCCTGGGCGAAGTGATCGCCGACGCGATTCGGCTCGAACGGCTGCCGGCGCAGCCCGAGATCCGCTTGACCAACCTGGGCGCGAATGAAACGCTTGGCGGCGGCGACGACCAACTGCTGGTGGATGGCGTCAGCACGGTGGACTTCGGTGCCCCGCAGTCCGGCGGCTCATCCACCCGCACGTTCCTGCTCGAGAACCGCGGCGACGTGTCGCTGGAGTTGGGTCAGTTGAGGTTGCCACTGGTGTTCTCGTTGCTGACTGCCCCCGCCACGACCGTGGCTCCTGGCGGCACAACGACGTTCCGAGTGCAGTTTACTCCGTCGCGCGTCGATACGTTCAGCGGCGAGCTGCGGTTGTTCAATAACGATAGCACCGAGAATCCATTCAACGTCGCGCTGGTCGGCTCGGTCGCGCCGCCGCAGGTCATCATCGACAACGGCGACGCCGGTTACGCGCAGTCCGGCGGCTTCGTCCGCTGGACGGGCCAGGGCTTCGCGGGCAGCGACAACGTATCCGACGTGGCCGAAGCCAGCGGCGGCGGCGACACGGCCACCTGGACGTTTAATGTCATGCCCAACACCACCTATCGCGTGTCGGCCACCTGGACGGCCGCCAGCAACCGGGCCTCGAACGCGCCGTTCACCATTTCCGGGATTTCGGGCGGACCGGTTACGACGCTGGTCAACCAGAAGGTCTCGCCGGCCGACTTCAGCGACGCCGGCGCGAGCTGGGAGGACCTGTCGATCGTGCGCAGCGACGGGTCCGGGATGCTGGTCGTGTCGCTCAGCGATACGGCCAACGGCAACGTCATTGCCGATGCCATCCGGCTCGAACCATTGCCCGCGGCGGGGCCGGAGATCCTGGTCTCGGAAGGCGGCATCGACGTGCCCGACGGCGCGGGCAGCCTGTCCTTCAGCGGCGTAGTCGGCGGTAGCGTGACCAAGACATTCCAGGTGGTCAACTCTGGCACCGCGACGCTGACGCTCAGCAACGCCTCGCTGGCCGCGTCGCTGGCGGCGATCAGCGGCTTCAGCCTGGCCAGCGGCTTCGTCAGCACGTCGCTCGCGCCCGGAGACTCGACCACGTTCGTCATCCAGCTCGACACGGGCGCCGTTGGCAACTTCGCCGGCACGGTCAGTTTCGACAGCAACGACGCGGACGAGTCGCCCTATACGTTCGCGGTCAGCGGCCAGGTGATCACGGCCACCCGGATTATCGACAACAACGGGCCGGTGCCGGCGGGCGACAGTTACGCCGATTCGGGCAACCTTACGTTCTGGTCGGGGCAGGGTTTTGGCAACGACGTCCGCGAGGCGCCGTCGGGTGGCGCCGTGGAAACGGCCACCTACACCTTCAACAATTTGTCCGTCGGAGCGGTCTACAAGGTTTCCGCCACCTGGACGGCGTTCGGTAACCGGGCCACGAACGCGCCGTACCAGATCAGCGGCGTGGCAGGCGGTCCGACCACGGTGCCGATCAATCAGCAAGCGGCGCCGAACGACTTCGCGGATTCCGGCGTGAACTGGGAGAACCTGGGGACGTTCACCACCACCGGCACGACGCTGACCGTGGTCCTGTCGGGTGCGACCACCGGCAATGTGATCGCCGACGCGATCCGACTGGAACGGCTCGTGGGGCCCGAGATCCAGATCTCGCAAGCCTCGACCGCGATTGCCGACGGTGGCAGCTTCGATTTCGGCGACGGGCTGGTCAACGTTTCTCCGTTCAGCAAGGTGTTCACGATCCAGAACTTGGGCGCCGATCCGTTGATCGTCGGCGCGACGCTCACGCTGCCCGCCGGCTTTACGCTGGGAGCGACTTCCAACGCCGGTCTGTTCAACGGCGTCAGCACGTTCTCGATTCCGGCGGGCGGATCCGAGACGTTCGAGGTGGTGGTGAACACCAGCGTTGTCGCCTCGTACTCGGGCGTGCTGTCGCTGGCCAACAACGACGCGGATGAGGCGCCCTACAACTTCAACATCCAGGCCGACATCGTGTCGTCGATAATTATCGACAACCAGTCGAGCGGCGGATTTGCCAGCACGCCGGGCTTCGGGTTGTACTTCGGCCAGGGCTTTATGAACAGCGTGCGGGCCGAGTTCAGCCCCAACGGTGGCGACACGGCCACCTGGACTTTCTCGGCCCTGCCGGCGGGCAACTACCGGGTCTCGACCACCTGGTCGGTCGATCCGAACCGGGCCTCGAACGCCCGGTTCACGATCAGCTCCACGGTGGGCGGAGCCAGCAGCGGCCCGATCCTGATCAACCAGAAGCTCGCGCCCGGCAACGGCTCGTCGCCTGTTGGCAGCTCGGTTGTGCAGTCCGGCGCGACGTTCGCTGATCTGGTCACCTCGTTCGCTCACTCCGGTGGCAACCTGGTGGTCACCTTGTCCGACACGTCGGCCAACGGCTGGATCATTGCCGACGCCGTGCGCGTGGCGGCGCCTGGTGCGCTGCGGATCGAACTGCCGGACGGGCCAGTGCAAGGAGAGTCACTGGACGATTCGCGGATTCAGCCGTTCATCCAGCAGGCGATTGGCTACTGGACCCAGCTCGACGCGGCCCATGCCGCTCGGCTGCAAGGCGTCGAGCTGTTGATTCGCGATCTGCCGCCTGGCGTGCTTGGTCTGGGTTCGTTCGCCGCCCCGCAGATCTGGCTGGACGACGACGCGGCCGGCCACGGCTGGCGGCTGGACTCGTATCAGCTCGGCGGCGTCGACCTGCTGACCGTGATCACGCACGAACTGGGACACGTGCTGGGGCTGCCGGACCTGGACCCGCTGGCGCATGCGGGTGACATCATGTCCGGCCGTTTGACGATCGGCGAGTCGCGGGTGGCGGGTGGCGAGCTGCTGGCCGCCCTCGGCGGCCGTGCCAGCTTCGGCCGACTGCCGGCGGCAGACCGGGTGTTTGGCCTGCTGGAATCGCGAGCTGTGCGAGCTGACGGATTCGAGCTACGTGGTACTCAGCGGTCGCATGAGCGTCTGGCGGCGGTGGATGTGCCTTGGTCGCCGGAGCGCGCTGTGGTGGATCTGGTCGAACCGCTATGGGACGAACGCCGGCGGCGGCAGCCCGTCGCCACGGCCGACTCCGCAACCGACGACTTTTTCACCGAGTTGGGAGCAAGTGACGAAGCGTACGAGCACCGGCTGCTGGACGAGTAGTCGTGCAGCGCCACCTTTTAACGTCAGTCGTTGTCTCCTGTAGACCGACGCGCTGCCGCTACCTTCGAATCCCGCCGGCTTGTCCGGCGGATCGTTCGGCTTCCAGCTACCGAGCGAGCCGCGCCTCCCTCCCACTTCGAATCCCGCCCTCTTGCCCGGTCCGCGTTGGTGACTTTCCCCTCGCTGACACGGGAGTGTATACTTACGTTCATCTCCACGGGGACTCCAGTCCGGCGCCGGACAGGCTGCCTCGCGGTGCCGCCACAAGTCTCGTGCTGGATGGTCACCGGCGTTCCTCCTCAAATCGGACTTGCGTCATGACAAGCCGCTCGCATTCCGCCGTCAAACTTGGTTATCGCGAATACGTCTGTTTCCCCTCCGACGGACGCCGGCACGAGATCATCGACGGAGACCACTTCGTGAACCCCGCGCTCGGTACGTACCATCAGACGTTGTCCCGCAGGATTCAATTCCAACTGTATTCGCAGATCGAACTGACGGGGCGCGGCGAGGTGTACAACGCGCCGACGGATCTGGAATTGTCGGCGCATGACATCGTGCAGCCGGACTTGATCGTCGTGCTGAACGAGCGGCGGACAATTGTGACTCCCACCAAGATCAAGGGCATTCCGCATCTGGTGGTGGAGATTCTGTCCGAGTCGACGGCCGGCCTGGATCGGCGGCTGAAGAAGGAGATGTACCTGCGAACCGGCGTTCCTGAATACTGGATCGTGGATCCCGATGAACACCAGTTGGAGCAATGGGTGCTGCGCGGCGGGACCTACGTGCCGCTGGGGCCCCATGCCGATCGAGTGACCAGCGAGGGGCTGGACGACGTGACGGTCGACCTGAGTCAAGTCTGGTAGCCAGGGCAGTCGTGACTGCGTGTCACTTCTCGCCAGCCGCCTGCTTGTCCGCCGGAAACATCTCCTTGACGGGAAGTTCCAGTCCGGGCAGCAAGTCGCCGCCGCGGAGCGACTGCTGCTCGTTGTACATCTCCGGCGGGCGACCCGAACCATGGACGGTCACGGTGCGGAAGTAGGGATCGACAACCCAAGCCTGCCTCGTTCCCGCCTCCAGGTACTCCCGCACCTTGGCGTGGATGTCTTCCTGGCGGTCCGAGGGCGAGAGGATTTCGACGGCCAGCACCGGCGGCCCTTCGATCAGCGTGGTCGCAGACCCGCTGCCTTCCACCGTCTGGCAATCGAAGTAGGCCACGTCGATCCCCACGATCGTGTCGGGGTCCCGGCGAAGCACGCACCCCACTTCCCCCGAGAACAGCTCACCCGCCGGCGGGTTCTGGGTCGCAAGCCAGTTTCCCAGTAGCAATGCCACTCTTGCTTCCACCCAGGCGTGCGTTCGATTGCGATAGGTCATGGGCTTCTCCATCAGCCGGCCGCGAAGCAGTTGCCTGTCGGTGCCCTGGTCCGGCAACGCAAGAAACTCCTCCGCCGTCATCCTGGTTTTCGCCTGCGTGGTGCTCATGCCTGAAGTCCCGCCAGCCGCATGCCCGAAGCGCGCCGAACCGCTCTCCGGCCGATTATAGCAGAGCTGCCGGCCGGCGGGAAATCGCGGGCGGACATGGCGGCGTTTGTCTCGCGGTTCCCGACGAGCGGGTCGTCGCTGCCACGCGGCTTCTCGCCAGCTTCATAAGATGTCCTCAGAGGGCACGTTCGAGAAGATTTTTGACGGCTTGTTGCAATTAGCTCTTGGCCGCTGTAGGTTTGTCGCTTGAAACCGACGACTCGGTGGGCAGGCTTGTCGTCAGGTGCCTCCACCGGCAGCACATCACTTGGGGTTGGGTGTCGCCCCACAAGCTGTTCCCCGATTTCGCCGGATGTCCCATCGGTCGCCTGTTGCCCGAAACCGCGTCCACTTCCCCAGCCGTCGTAAGTATCGGGACGGTATCGATCCAAGAAGAGGAAGCCGAAGATGTTTGACCTTGCCGCCCTGACCAACAGCCGTCGTCTACGCAAGTCCGCCAATGCTCGTGCTCGCCGCAGGTCCACGCGCCTGCATCTGGAGACGCTCGAAGACCGCCGGTTGCTGGCAGTTGGATTCCTGAGCTCTGCCGGCGCCGCGGGCGGTATCCCCGACGGCTTCTCGCTGGGCCTAATCGTGACTGCTGGAAACGACCGGCTGGTCACGTTCCAGTCGGCGGTAGACGGCAACACGGTGACAGGCGTCACCTACGGCGGTTTGCCCATGACGCTGACCGCCACGCAGACCAGCGGCAGCGGTTCCAATGCCCGGCTCTGGACGCTGCCGCTGGGGTCCGGTCCGATGATCAGCAGCTCGTTCGTCGTTTCGACCACGGGCAGCGCTGTGGGGACAATCTCGGGAGCGGCGTTCAGCGGCGTCAACCAGGTGACCCCGATCGACGATACGTCGGCTGGGAGCGTGGCGATTGGCGCCTCCAGCTCGACGCTGAATGTAAGCAGCGAACCAGGCGACATGGTCCTGGATGCGATTACAGCGACTTCCAACGTGGGCTTTCCCAGCCTGACGCAGGATTTGGGACAAATTACCATCGTTGGCGGCGGTGGTGGAGGTGGAGGCTTTAACACGATCGGCGGAGCCAGCCGCAAAGCCGGGGCCTCCCCGCCGGTCAGCATGGGGTGGACGATATCGGGCAATCTGCCCACCGAAATCGGAGCCCACGTCGCAGCCAATATCAACCAGGTTCATCCGGCCGAGATGAACGTGACCGGCAACGGCATGTCGATCGCCGATGGCGACACGACGCCTTCGCCGTCCGACCATACCGACTTTGGCAGTGCCGACATCGCCACGGGAATGGTGACGCGGACTTTTACCGTGCAAAACCTGAACGGCCTCGGCGACGCGCCGCTGAACCTGACTGGAACGCCCCGCGTGCAGCTTTCCGGTGCCGGCGCGGGATCGTTCGCGGTGACAATGCTGCCCAGCGCCACCGTGGCGGCGGCCGGCTCGACGACTTTTCAGGTTCAATTCGATCCCAGCACGACCGGCACCAAGTCGGCGACCGTCTCGATCGCCAACAGCGACAGCAACGAAAATCCCTACAACTTTGCGATTCAGGGCCTCGGCACGGCGGATGCCAACGTCAGTCTGGCGGGCGGCGTCCTGACGGTGACGGGGGGCACGATCGGTAACGGTCTGACGATTGACGTGTCGGGCGGCAACCTGCGAATCGCCGAGGCCAACGGAACCCTTGGCGCCGGTACGGGCACGACCCAGTTCAACAACAACACGGTCACCGTGCCGCTGGCGTCGGTCACGAGCGTCGTGGTTAACGGCGAGGGTGGCGACGACACGCTGAGCGTCAGCTACTCCGGCGGCAATCCGATTCCGGCCGGTGGCCTGCAATACCACGGTGGGGCCAACGGTGGCGGCGGCGACGAATTGGCGCTGACCGGCGGCAGCGCCACGACGATCACCCACACGCTGGCCAACGCCAGCGACGGCTCGGTGAACATCGACGGCAGCACCATCATGTACACCGGTCTGGAACCGGTCACTGACAACATGTCGGCCGTCAACCGCGTGTTCACGTTCACCGGCGGCACTGAATCGATTTCCGTCACCGACGGCATCGCGGCCGACGGCATGACGATGATCGACTCCACGCTCGGCGAATCGGTCTACTTCGCCAACCCGACCGCCTCGCTGACGATCAACGCCGGCACGGGAAACGACACGGTGACAATCAGCTCGGTCGATGCCGGCAACAATGCCTCGCTGACCATCGATGGCGGCGTGGGCGATGACATAATCAACCAGAATGTCGCACTGTCGCTCGGCTCCGGCGCTGCTCCGGCTGGCCTGACGTTCATTGCCGAAACGATCAACCTGAACGCGAACATCAGCACCGACGGCAATGCCACGGCGGGGAACGTCACGCTGACTGGCAGCGTTGTCCTGGGCGCCGACCTGACGATCGATACCAACAGCACGTCGGACGGCAACGTCACGTTCAACGGGACCGTCGATGGCGCACAATCGTTGACCATCGACGCGGGATCCTATGACAACGGCGGCACGGTCACGTTCACCGACGTGGTGGGCAACGTGGCTTTGTCTTCGCTGAGCGTGGTTGCGGACGTGACGCTGCTCAACGGCGGGGCGATCACCACCACGGGACTCCTGGAGCTGGAAGACACCAACATCCTGCTCGATTCACCCGTCAACACCACGTCGCTGACCAGCACAATGGGCGGGAACGTCATCCTCGGTTTCGCCAACAGTCCCTATCTGCGCGGAGCCGTGGACGGCCAGGAGGCACTGATTGTCAACACGTCGGGCCTCACCGAACTGGACGCCCGCATCGGCGAAGGCGGCCAGCGACTCAGCTCGATCACCACCGACGCCCCCGGCACGTTGTCGATCGACGCCGTGGCGATCATCACCACGGGCAGCCAGACCTATAACGACGCCACGGCGTTTTTGCAGAACAGCTTGACAGCCACCAGCAGTTCGGGAGGCAGCATCTCGTTCGCCGGCACGCTGGACGAGAACATGGGAGCGTTCGCTTCAAACCTGACAATCAACACGACGGGGCCGGCCAGCTTCGGCGGAGTTGTGGGGCAAACGACCCCGCTGGATTCGGTGACGGTCAGCAACTCGTCGACCACCTCACTCGCCGCGGCGATGACCTCCGTCGGCAACGTCCAGCTTACCGCCAGCAGCCACATCACGCAGACGGCCGGCCTGATTACCTCGTCGGCGGGTGGCGTCCATCTGAATGCGGGCGGCAACGTCACGACCACGGGCATTACGGCAGCCGCCAACACGGTCAACGGAAATACCGGCGCCATCAAGATCGACGCGGCGGGCACTGTCAATGTCGACGGACCGCTCACGGCCACCAGCGCCGGTGGACTGCACATCGACATCGACCCGGTTGACGTGGACGTCAACGACGACATCACGGCCACTGGGGATATCGATATCGTGGCCAATAACGACGTCACGATCGCTGGTAGCGTCACCATCGAGGCCGACTCGGACAACATCGGCGGCATGTCGGGCGGCACGCTGACCATCATCGCCGATTTCGACGACGACGTCGACGATGGCACGGGCGGCACGCTGCTGGCCAACCCCGGTTCGAACTTGCTGGGAGCCATCGTGTTTCTGGCCGGCGACCTGGTCACGATCGACGACATGACCGGCAAAGTCGACGACGCCCAGATCCTGGCCGATGTCGATGCCGCGCTGACCGGCGCGGCAATGGCCGCCGATGACGTGCTGATGACCGCCTTGTTGGGCAATGTCGTGATCGCGGTCACCGCCAGCGTCATGGCGACGGACGACGTGGAACTGGACGCCGACGGGACCGTCGATATCAATGGACCCATCACGGCCGGTGAGGACGTCGAGATTCAAACTGGCTTCGCCGACCAGGACTCCGTGTTCATCGACGCCAATATCACGGCGGATGGAAATGTTGTGATACTTCCCGATGAGATCGGCGCCGACGTGCTGATCGGCAGTGGAGCGATCATCACATCGGACGCCGACATGTCGGGCGGTGAGGACATCTTCATCTTCGCCGATAATGACGTGATTCAATCCAGCGGCAGCCTGGTGTCCAACACGGGCGCGATCGTGGTGCTCACATTCTTCGGTGACGCCACCATTGTCAGCGCCGTCTCGAATGGCTCCAACCAGATCGCCGCCGACTTCTTCCTTTTCGGCACGGCCGCCGTAGCGAATGCCTCGGGCGACGCCGTGATCCAGATCTGGCCCACGGGCGACGCCACGGTGACCGGCGTCGTGGCCACCGCGGGCGACGTGGAAATCGTCTCCGACTTCGGCGATGTGAACCTGGGCGGCATTGCCGCCGGCTCGAACACGGTGTTCATCCAGGCCCTCTCCGGCGAGATTGTCGACACCAACGCCGCGGCGATCAACGTCACGGCCGCCGCTCTGTCCCTGGACGCTGCCTTCGGCATTGGCGGCGGTAACGCCATCGAAACCGATCTCGGCACACTCTCTGCGTACAACTCGGCGACGGGCAACATCGAAGTGTCCGACATCGGCGCCAATGCCAACACGCTGACGATCGGCACCGTCGTCGACCAGATCCCCGGCGTGAATAATCTGGCCGGCGGTGGCGAAGTCATCGTCAGCAACGCCAGCCCGCTGACCGTGGCGGCCAATGTTTCGGCCGTGGGGGACGTCACCTTGACGGCCGGCGACTCGGCCGCGGCTGGCGATGATCTGACCGTCAATGCGGGCGTCTCCGTCATCTCCAGCGCGGGCAACATCCTGCTCACCGCTGGCGACAACGCCGATATCAACGGCGACCTGCTGGCCACCACCGGCACTATCACCATCAACGTCGATCCCTCGATGGGCGATCCCGACGTCGTCGGCGGCACCATCGATATCGACGCGGCCAGCATCGTCACCACCAGCGGCGGCGCGTTCTTGAGCGGCGGCGACGACAACGACACGTTCAACTTCGCTCCGCGCACCACCTCCAGCTTCACCGTCGATGGCAACCCGCCCGTGTTTGGCGATCCGGGCGTGCCGCCCGGCGACACGCTGAACCTGGACCTCAGCGCGCTCGTGAACCCGGCCGTCCTCACGCTGGGACCCACGCCAGGCTCGGGCGTGTTCTCGTTCATCCCGCCCGACCTGCAGCAGAGCGTCTCGTTCACCAGCATCGAAACGGTCAACAGCGGCGGCACGCCGTTCCACCTGGTGCTGGACATGCGATTGGCCGGCTTCCAGAACGGAATGGACGATCTGATCGAGGCGGAACTGGACGGCAGTGGCACCAATCTGCTGCTGATCGTCAACGGCAGCCAGCACTACGAAGGCGCCGCGGCCGATATCCTCTCGCTGACCGTCATCGGCTCGAACGACGACGACTCGTTCCAGATCAACGAAACGGCCGGCGGACTGCCCAGCTTCAGCGGCCCGGCCCCGCCGGTCAACAACACGGGTATCGGCGGCGGAATCTCCAACGGCGGGCACCTGAATGCGTCGATGGAGTTCCAGCTCGATAGCGACTTCTCGCCGACCGACTTCTCGGCGGCCGATGTCAGCATCCATTTCGACGGCAGCACGGGCGATAACGGCATGGTGATCGATTTCAGCACCACGCACGCCGCGGCCTACTTCAGCGACACGGTCGATACGGCCAACAGCGGCAACATCGCGTCAGCCGTCTTCGCCGCGCCGTCGGCGCCCGACCTGCTGCTGTCGTTCGCCAACCTGGCCCCGATCAACTTCGTCGGCGCCGGCGGCGGCTTGCTGGTCGATGCCACCAGCACGCCGTTGACCGACGAGCTGACGATCGACGACGACGGCACTCCGGGCGACGGCGTGTCGATCATCACCGGCAACAACGGCTTCGAGGACACGTCGTTTTCCGGCTTCGATCAACTGGTCGTCCGCGGCGGCGGGCGGCCCGGACTTGTGATCGCGCCGCTCGGCGGCGAAACGCTCGACCTGGTGGCACTCGACTCGGCGACCACGCTGACCAGCGTCGTGCTGGACGGGGACAACACGACCAACGACGACGATTCGTGGGACACGCTGCACGTCCGCAGCACACCGGCGGGCGTGGCCGTCACGCTGCTGGGCGGCCTGGGTTGGGACACCTTCCAGATCCACAGCGGGGATTTCTTTGGCGTCGGCAGTAACACGGTGGACGGCATTCAAGGGACCGTCAACGTCTCGCCCACCAGTGGATCGTTCGTGGACAACTCCTCCCCGGCCGACAGCGATACCCTGCTGATCGACGACCAGGCCGACGCCAGCGGCGATACGGTCAACATCAACGCCGCCACCATCGATGGCCTGTTCGACGCGGGAACGGGCGTCGATATCACCTACAACGCCGACAACCTGGACTTCGTGGTGCTGCAGACCACCGCTGGCAATGACATCCTGAATCTGAACTTCATGAATGCCGCGGTGACCGACCTGCAGTTATTCACCGCGATCGGCTTCGATGGTGACGACACTTTCAATTTCCTTTCCAGCACCCCGCCCGCCGCAGTGACCGCCCTGCTGGGTGCCGCCGATCACGACCACTTCGTGTTCAGCGACGGCGCGCTGCTGACGGGCACCATTGACGGGGGCAGCCAGGATGACCTGATCGACTGGTCCGCCGTCAGCGGGCCAATCACCGTGGCCCTGAACGGCCTGGGACCGATCGACGGCTACCGCGGGGACGAACTTTCAACGATCGATTCGGGCGTGGCCCCCGATGGCTTCACCAACATCGACGCCGTGCTCGGTTCCGCCAGCAACAACGATACCCTGGAAATGGCCGCCGACCTCCGCACCCACTGGGACATCGGCGGTACCGTCAGCGGCTTCGGACCGTTCGGCGCCGGCGGAGCCACGCTGACCGACAGCCTGGCCGATACGGGTGTGCTGATCGCCGACGAAGCCGACCTGAGCCTCACCGGCAACGCCCTGTTCCACGGCCGGCCCGAAGGCTGGGCCAACAATCCTCAATCGAACCCGATCGCGCCCAACGCGGCCGGCGAAGCGGACCTGGCCTGGGCCAGCTTCGAGAACCTGACCGGCGCCGAAAACGCCGACGACCGCTTCGACCTCCGCAACGGCGCTTCGATCAGCGGCACCATCGACGGCCGCGGCCACGACGCCAACGGCGATTCAATCGACTACCGCGACTGGACCAGCCCCGTCATGGTCAACCTCGGCTCGCCCGACCAGTCGTTCCGCACGGCCACCAACGTCGGCAATATCGCGCCCGGCGCGATGGGCGACCCCGGCAACAGCATCGAAAACGTCTTCGGCGGCAACTCGCGCGACGTCATCACGGGCGACTGGGACGACAACATCCTGGGCGACGGACACGGTAGCGATTCGCTCGACGGCGGCTGGTTGGAAACCGGCGTGCCCAGCCCGGAGGCGCCGGCGCCCGAGGACGACATCTCCGGCAACGACACGTTCCTGCTCGAACCGGGCAACAACGAGAACGGCACCGGCGGCAGCAGCGACGTGATCCGCGACCTGAATGGCAACGACACGGTCGACTTCCGCTTCGCCGACGCCCGCATGATGATCGACATGGACCTGCTGGACGTGCCGCAGGACGTGCTGCATACCACGCCCGAATTCCAATACGTGACGCTCGCCCGCCGAACCGAACATGTGCCGATCAGCCCCAGCATGTTCGAGAACGTCGTGGGCAGCCAGTTCAACGACATCATCGCCATCGACCCGCTGGCCTACGGCGGCGACGCGCCCGAAAACGGTTCGCCCGTCCCGCGCAACGTCCACGGCAACGATCCGTTCATCGGCGGACCCGACGACGGCAACCTGCCCGATCCGAACGAACCGATCCCGCCCGGCGACACGTTGCTGTTCGAAGGCAGCGGCCAGGAGGTGCTCGACACGGGCTTCTCCATCACGGCCGCCGGCATCGGCACCGTGACCTATCAAAGCATCGAGACGCTGCTGGCCCCCAACCAGCGGCCGCGGATCATCGACAACGGCGACGCGCAGTTCCTGGAATCGCCGATCACGGCCACCGACAACATCAGCCCGCTCGTGCATTGGAACCAGGCCTTCACCGGCGGCTACCAGGACGACTACCTGTTCCACTACTCACAGCAGCCGCCAGGACCGCAGACCACCACCTGGACGTTCCAGGGCGTGCAACCGGGCAAGTACCGAGTGGCGGTGACCTGGCCCAGCCAACCATCGCACCCGATCTCGGAATCGATCGCCACCGACGCGCCGTTCACCGTGTTTGACGACGACTTCAAGCTGGCCACGATCGACGTGAACCAGTTCCTGCCGCCCGGCAGCTTCGACGACGAAGGCGTGCCGTGGCAGCAACTGGGCATCTTCAACATCAGCAGCCACACGCTGGTCGTGCAACTGAGCGACCTGGCCAACGGCCAGGTGCTGGCCGACGCCGTGCGGATCGAGCGGCTGACCGAAGGGCCCGAACTGACCGTGCTGGCCGGCACCGGCTACCTGGACGACGGTTCCAGCACTGTCGAGATGCTGACGACCGTCGGCAACCCGCTGATCCGTCAGTTCACCGTCCGCAACGACGGCACGGCCACTCTGGTGATCCACGACATCGACCTGACCGCGCCCGGCGAAGTCAGCCCGACCACCACTCCGCCCAACCTGACGCTGGCCCCGCCCGCGCCCGGCTTCCCGCTGATGATCGCTCCGGGCAATACATTCACCTTCACCGTGACGCTCAATGCGCTGACCGATCCGTTCCCGGGCGACCCCAACCGCGACGGCCACGGCGACTTCCCCGGCGAGATCCGCATTTTCAGCAACGACCTGGACGAAGACATCATCGCCAAGATCGGCGCCGGCGTGAATCCGAATCCCGACGACGATCCGCTCAGCGAACACGATCCGTTCACGTTCCAGATCCGCGGCGTGGTCGATAACCGCACGATCATCGACAACGGCGACGCCGGCTTCCAACTGGTTGGCATCTGGCCGGGTGTGAACGACGACGGTTTCCAGGACGACCTGGTCGCGGCTCCGGCCGACAACAACGGCGAACGAGCGCTCTGGACGTTCAACAATCTGCCTGACGGCATCTATCGCGTGTCGACCACCTTCGCGGCCGACACCGAGTTCTTCGGCTCGACCGCCGCGCCGTTCACGGTCAGCGACATCAACGGGCAGATCGGCGCGACCGCCATCGATCAGAGCATGGCGCCGCAGTCGCTGGCCGGTTCGTTCCAGGACGAAGGCGTCTGGTGGGTCGACCTCGGTGGACCGTACACGGTCACTGGCGGACAGATCGTTGTCCGACTGCTGGACACGGTCAACCAGCCCACTCGCTTCATCCTGGCCGACGCCGTGCGGATCGAACGGCTGCTGGAGGACAAGCCGGGCATCCCGTTCCTGACCACTCGGCCCGACGTCACGGTCGAGGATGGCATGGCGGACGTGGCCGACGACACGGGCGTGGTCGAGTTCGGCCCGACCTGGCCCGGCACGCCGGTGAACAAGACGTTCACGATTCGCAATGACGGCGGCGCGCCGCTGGTGGTGCGCGAGCCCGTCAGTCTGCCGCCGGGCTTCACGCTGCTGGACTTCATCGTGCCGGCCGGAGGCACCGCGCAGTTGCCCACGGGCATGACGCAGTTCACGCTGATGCCAGGCGACGACCTCGAGATGCGCGTCCGCCTGGACGCCGGCTATCCGGGGACGTTCGACGGCGAACTGTCGTTCCCGACCGGCGACCTGGCGATGCCGCCGGCCAGCGCCGATCCGGATGAGACGCCGTTCAACTTCCGCCTCATCGGCACGGTGAACCGCTGGCAGATCATCGACGATCAGGACGCCAGCGGCTTCAGCGCCACGAGCGGCTTCGAATTGGCCAGCCAGCAAGGCCTGGGCAGTGCGCAAGGTTTCAACAGCGACGTGCACTTCGTCAACGCCGACGATCCGATGGACCCGATGGATCCGGACGAACTGGCCACCTGGACGTTCGACG
>JAGFJK010000366.1 GCA_024102795.1 Pirellulaceae bacterium | reverse complement strand
TCGCAGCATGCGCTTCCAGTCGTAGCATGGGCTTCCAGCCCGTGATTCTGGGCGCGCCAGTCGCAGCATGCGCTTCCAGTCGTAGCATGGGCTTCCAGCCCGTGATTCTGGGCGCGCCAGTCGCCCGCAGCGTACCCAATCGACCCCAGAGGTCAAACGCTACCGCCTCGACGAGCCCCTCCCCAGCCCTCCCCGGAAGCCGGGGAGGGAGCCAGAGGGTCTTAAATTTCGTAGCCTTCCCGGCAGCATGGTTTCAGCAAGCAAAGCGTAACTTCGAAACGCGTCCGCCTGGGTTCGCGCCGCACCAGCCAGACCACCGATCTTCGGCGCCCACGGATCCTCGCCCCGCCAGCAAGCACGTCGTCCGACGTTATTCTTCCTATCCTGCCAAATCGACCCCAGAGGTCAATGGTCCGCTAAACTAGGAAATTGCCCGTGCGTGGATTATAAAGCGGGGCAATCGGCCGGTGGTTTCCGGCGCCGATTTCTCCACCACCTGATTTTTCTTACCGGAAGCGTCCCATCATGCTCGCCGCCCGCGGATTGCGACCTGTCGGAACATTTTCCTTGGCCCTGCTGTGCTTGCTGCTGCCGCTGGCTGGACTGCCAGCGGTCCGAGCGGCGGACGAAGCTGGGCCATACGACGTGCTGATTCTGGGCGGCACGCTCTACGACGGCGCGGGCGGGGCACCGCGGCGGGAAGACCTGGGCATCCGTGGCGATCGGATCGCCGCCGTGGGCGACCTGAGCGGGGCGGAGGGCCGGCTGCGAATCGACGCTCGCGGGCAGGCCGTCGCTCCGGGATTTATCAACATGCTCAGTTGGGCCACCACGTCGCTGCTGGCCGACGGGCGGGGGCTGAGCGACCTGCACCAGGGCGTCACGCTGGAGGTGTTCGGAGAGGGGTGGTCGATGGGGCCGCTCAACGAGGCGATGCGGCGCGACCTGCAAACCAGCCAGGGCGACGTGAAGTACGACGTTCCCTGGACCACGCTGCACGAATACCTGGATCACATGACTCGCCGCGGAGTGTCGCCCAACGTGGCCTCGTTCGTCGGCGCGACCACCGTGCGAATCCACGTGCTGGGCTACGAAGACCGGCGGCCGACGGCCGAGGAGCTGGAACAGATGCGGCAGCTCGTGCGGCGCGAGATGGAGGCCGGCGCGCTGGGCGTGGGTTCGTCGTTGATTTACGCCCCGGCGTTCTATGCCAGCACCGAGGAACTGGTGGAGCTGTGCAAGGTGGCCGCCGAATACCAGGGCGTCTACATTTCGCACTTGCGCAGCGAGGGCAACCGGCTGGTCGAGGCGGTGGACGAGCTGCTGACGATTGCGCGCCAGGCCGGGATCGCGGCCGAAATCTATCACCTGAAGGCGGCCGGCAAGCCCAACTGGGACAAACTGCAGGAGGTGATCGGCAAGGTCGAGGCAGCTCAGGCCGAGGGTCTGCAAGTGACCGCCGACATGTACACCTACACCGCGGGCGCCACGGGACTCAACGCCTCGATGCCGCCCTGGGTGCAGGAGGGCGGTTTCGAACGGTGGCGCGACCGGCTCCGCGACCCGAAGATTCGCGAGCGCGTGGTGCGGGAAATGCGCACGCCGACGGACGAGTGGGAGAACCTGCTGCTGATGGCCGGCTCGGCCGAGCAGGTCCTGCTGTCCGGCTTCCGCAACCCGGATCTGAAGCACCTGACCGGCAAGACGCTGGCTCAAGTGGCGGCGCAGCGCGGCAAGTCGGCCGAGGAGACCGCGATGGACCTGGTGATCGAGGACGGCAGCCGTGTGGACTGCGTGTACTTTCTGATGAGCGAAGAAAACGTCCGCCGGAAGATCGCTCTGCCCTGGGTCAGTTTCGGCTCGGACGGCTCGTCGCTGGCTCCCGAAGGGGCCTTTCTGAAATCGAACCCGCACCCGCGCGCTTACGGCTGCTTCGCCCGGCTGCTGGGGCGCTATGTGCGCGACGAGCGGGTGATTCCGCTGGAGACGGCCATTCACAAGCTGACCGGCCTGCCGGCCCGCAATCTGGGTCTGCGCGGCCGCGGCCTGCTGCGGGAAGGCTATTTCGCCGACGTCGTGGTGTTCGACCCGGCCAGGATCGCGGACCGGGCGACGTACGAGCAGCCGCATCAGTTGGCCGTGGGCGTGCGGGACGTGCTGGTCAACGGCGTCCCCGTGTTGCGGGACGGCGAGCATACCGGGGCCAAGCCGGGACGCGTGGTCCACGGGCCAGGCAAATCCGTCAGCTCGCGCGGCCAGGTACAGGTCAGCGACGAGGCGCGGCGCATCCACCAGCAGAGCTTCGTGTTTGACGGCCACAACGACCTGCCCTGGGAGATCCGGCAGAAAGGCTCCCGCTCGTTCGCCCGGTTCGACATCGCCAAGCCGCAGCCGGAACTGCATACCGACATCCCCCGTCTGAAAGCTGGCAACGTGGGCGCTCAATTCTGGTCCGTCTACGTCCCGGCCAATACCGCTCGCCAGGGTACCGCCCTGCAGCAGACGCTGGAACAGATCGAGCTGGTCAAGGCGATGGTCGAGCGGTACCCGGACGTGTTTGGGCTGGCGCTGTCGTCCGAGGATATCGACCGCTGCCGGCAGCAGGGCAAGATCGCCTCGCTGATCGGCGTGGAAGGCGGGCATGCGATTGAGGATTCGCTGGCCAATCTCCGCCGGCTGTATGAGCTCGGCGCACGGTACATGACGCTGACGCACTCCGACACGCTGGCCTGGGCCGACTCCGCCACCGACCAGCCGGCCCACGAGGGTCTGAATCCGTTTGGCGAGGAAGTCGTCCGGGAAATGAACCGGCTGGGAATGCTGGTCGATCTGTCGCACGTCTCGGCCGAGACGATGAAGGACGCGCTGCGGATCAGCCGGGCGCCGGTGATCTTTTCACACTCCTCGGCCCGCTCCGTGGCGGATCACCCCCGCAATGTGCCGGACGACGTGCTGCGGCTTACCGCCCGCAACGGCGGCGTGGTGATGGTCAACTTCTTTTCCGGCTTCATCGTCCCCGAATCCGCTCGCCGCATGGCCAGCATGTTCGACGCGCAGCGGAAACTTCGTGATCAGTTCCCCAAGGATGAAGACTACCAGCGGGAACTGACTCGCTGGCGGTTGGAAAACCCGATCGAGGCCGGCACGGTGCACGACGTGGTGGATCATATCGACCACATCGTTCGGGTGGCAGGTATTGACCATGTGGGACTGGGTTCCGATTTTGATGGAGTCACCAAACTGCCTCGGCAACTGGAAGACGTGTCGACGTATCCCGTCATCACTCAGGAACTGCTGAACCGCGGCTACACCCGCGCTGAAATCCATCAGATCATGAGCGGCAACGTCCGGCGGGTGATTCGCGAGGCGGAACGGGTCGCGCGGGAACAGCGCCAGTAGCTGCATGGCGCCGCACCGCTGTCTATTTTTTCGGCTCGCGAGGCCCCCATGGACTGCTTTGTCACGCATCTGGAAGCCGCCATCGACGGCACGGTGCTGCCGGCCGGCGAGCTGCAGACGGTACACCAGGATCGGCCGCTGCTGGTCCGCTACGACTTGCCCGCCATCGCCGCGAGCGTCAGGCCCGAGCAGTTGCGGGATCGCCCGCCGACGATCTGGCGATATCGCGAGTTGCTGCCGATCGGTGGCGACCAGGCGGTGACGCTGGGCGAGGGTTGCAGCCCGTTGCTGCCCTGCCCGCGGCTGGGGGCGGAAATGGGCATTCAGGACCTGTGGATCAAGGATGAATCGCAACTGCCCACCGGCAGCTTCAAAAGCCGCGGGCTGGCGATGGCCATCAGCATGGCTCGGCGGTTCGGCGTGCGGCGAGTGGCCATCCCGTCGGCCGGCAACGCGGGCGGAGCCGCGGCGGCCTACGCCGCGCGAGCGGGTATCGAGGCCTACGTCTTCATGCCGGAGGACACTCCGGTGATCAACCAGTACGAGTGCCGGTTGGCGGGCGCTCGCGCCTATCTGGTCAACGGTCTGATCAACGACTGCGGCCGGATCGTGCAGCAAGGCAAGCCGCACATGAACTGGTTTGACCTGTCGACGATGCGGGAGCCGTATCGCGTCGAGGGCAAGAAGACGATGGGCCTGGAACTGGCCGAGCAGTTTGAGTGGCAACTGCCCGACGTGATCCTGTATCCCACCGGGGGCGGCACCGGGATGATCGGGATGTGGAAAGCGTTTCAGGAGCTGGCCGAAATCGGGTGGCTCAAGTCGCCGCGCCGGCCGCGCATGGTGGCCGTGCAATCCGATGGCTGTGCGCCGATTGTGCGGGCGTTTGAGGCTGGTCTGCGGTTCGCCGAGCCGGTGGACCGGCCCCGCACGATCGCCAGCGGAATTCGCGTGCCCGCCGCGATCGGCGATTTCCTGGTCCTCGACGTGCTGCGCGAAAGCGGCGGGCGGGGCGTGGCGGTTGCCGAGGGGCGGCTGGCCGAATGGAACCGGCTGGCCGTCTCGCGGGAAGGCATCCCGGTCTGCCCGGAGGCCGCCGCCTGCGTCGGAGCGCTCGAAATGTTGCTGGCCGAGGGTTGGATCAACCCGCGGGAAAGAGTTGTCATCTTCAACACGGGGGCCGCGCAGAAGTACGCTGAGGCGATCGCCTGCGACCTGCCTCGGCTGGACATCCGAGCGCCGATCGATTGGCGCTCGCTGGCTTGAGCGTCGCGGGGACCGGTCACCACCGAAGACTGACAGGAGTGCCCATCCGCCGCACGTTGGAATCCCCTTCGCCATGCCTTCCCCGGGTGAATCATCATCAGAACTAGTTGCCGCCCGCTGGGTGCTCAGCCAGTACCCGCTGGCAATCGATCCCACTCACATTCAGCCGCTCGGCAACGCCGGAGGGTTCAGCGGCGCGAGGATCTGGCGAGTCACCGTTGGCCACGAAGCGTTTGGTCTGCGCCGCTGGCCGGCCGAATCTCCCCCGGCCGAACGCTTGCGCTGGATGCACCAGGTGCTGAGCCACGTGGTGCGTAATGGCTTTTCGCAGGTTCCCGTGCCGCTGGCGACGATCGCGGGAGAAACGCTGGTCGCGGGGCAGGGCCACTGGTGGGAACTCACCCCCTGGCTGCCCGGTGCCGCCGACTTCCGTCAGCATCCGTCGAACGAACTGCTGGAGGCCGCCATGCGAGCCCTGGCGGAATTCCATCGGGCGGCGGCCAGCTTTCCGTGCGAGCAGGAATTGCGGTTCGCGCGCTCCCGCGGGCTGAATGAACGATTGGGCTTTCTGGAGCAGCTTCTGGCGCGCGATGCCGCTCGGCTCCGCGAATTTTCGCAGTCCCATATCGCCGTGGGAAACGTCTCAGACCCGTCCCGCTTCCAACCCGCATGGAACAACGCCGTCCCGCCGGTCGGCGGGCACCGCGAGGAGTCGCTTGACCGCTGCCCGGAAATCGGTCGACGCGCGGGCCAACTCCTGGCCGCTTTCGACCAGTTGGCCGAACCGCTGTGCCGCGAACTGCGGAACGTGGTTGATTGCAGACTGCCGCTACAACCCTGTATTCGCGACATCTGGCACCCGCATGTGTTGTTCACCGACAATCGGGTCACAGGGATCGTCGACTTCGGGGCCATGCGCTGGGAGACCGTCTGCGGAGACGTGGCTCGGTTGCTGGGCAGTCTGGCCGGCAACGATCGCGAGGCCTGGCAACGGGGCCTGGCGGCGTATGCCGAAGTGCGTCCGTTGAACGATCGCGAGCGGGGCCTGGTGCCGATATTCGACACCAGCGGCACACTTCTGGGGGGCATGAATTGGCTGCGGTGGATCTACCTGGAGCAGCGTCGTTTCGCCCGCCAGGCGGTGTTGGCGCGGCTAGACGAGCTTTGCGACCGAGTGTTGCTGAGGCCGTGAGCGGCAAGCCGAGAACGAGAATGCGTGCTGTGCGGTGTAAGAAGTGGCACTCAGAGCCGTCGTTCTTGGAGTTGGGGGCCGAACTGTCAGACAGATGTGTATCCGATCCATCCTATTGTGAGATCGTGCAGCTTTTAAGTTGTTTTGGCGAGGGAGTTTGGCGTTGCAACCGAGGGAAAACATGGATGGTTCCCGTGTTGGCGAGCGCTCCCCCCCCTGGAAATCCCTCTGGCCCCCTCCCCGGCTTCCGGGGAGGGCTGGGGAGGGGCTCTTGTGCATCTTGTTTTGACGCAGCTGGCACCCGACGGAATCAGCCAACACCTGACGCACTCAAGAATTCAAATCCCAAATTGATGTTCGACTTGTCCGAAATCCGCGTCCCGCGAGTAGCCATGTGCGAATTGAGCGAATCGCTTTGCTCCATAGTCCCGCAGGCCCCTCCCCAACCCTCCCCGAAGCGGGGAGGGAGCCAGAAGGATTTCAAAGGGTGCTCGTCGTAGCGGGCGGCGAGATTCTTTAGTCACGCCAAATTCCTTTGAGAAAACAACTTATATGCTGCATGACCTCTGTTGAGTAACGGGACCTTGGAACAAACCCACACGTTGACCGTGCCGGGAGCTAACGCCTAGAATCAAGCACTTGCAGCAGAATGGCTTACTGCGACAGGAATCACGTCATGAAGCGTCCCTCGCTGGTTGGGTTGATCGCCACGGCCGCCACGTTCTGGTTGGCGGCCACGCTGTCCGCCTGGGCACAGGAAACAACGCCGGTTGCTCCGGCCGGAAGCGGTTCGGGCTTCAACTTTCTCGACCAGTTGAGCGGGTTGCCGCCGGCGCCGAGCACTTCGGGCGAAGCCGTCGAATTGTCGGCCAGCTTTGAAGCTCGCGAGGGCGCCAGCGACGGCCGGCTCCACGTGACGGCCAAGGTGCAACCCAAATGGCACATCTACTCGGTCACTCAGCAGGATGGCGGCCCCGGTCGGACGCAGATTCTGCTTGCGGCCTCCCCCGATGCGCAACTGGTCGGCCCGTTCGTGCCCGACGCGCCGCCGACCGTCCATCCTCCCGACCTGTTTCCGGTGCCGGTGGAGGAGCATTCGGGGACGGTCGTCTGGACGGCGCCGCTGAAATTCCGCGAGGGGGTGGATCCCGCGACCTTGAAGTTGAATGTGATCTTCAACGGTCAGATTTGCGAGGAGATGGGACAGTGCGTGCCGATTGATGACAGACAACTGGCGGCGAAGTTCGCCGGTACTTACCAATCGGCTCCGTCGGAGCCGGTCGCGGAAGAGTATCGCACCAGCGGCGCGCACATTGCTTGGCGGGGCCACGCCGATCCGCAGGTCGCCACGCCCGGTTCCACGATTCAGTTGTCGCTGACCGCGATTCCGGATCCGGGCTGGCACGTGTACGCTCGCGCCGACCGGGACGAAGGCAAGATCTCGAAACCCACGTTGATCGTTCCTTTGAGTGACGGCTGGAAATTTGGCGAGCCGGTGGTTTCGGCACCGCCCTTGGAAAAGGAAACCGGTCTGCCGGAAGAACCGGTGACACGGTACCACGAGCAAACCGTGACCTGGACCGTGCCGGTGACGATCCCGGCCGACATCGAGGCTGGCGCGCACGAACTGCGGGGGTTGGTCGGCTACCAGGTATGTTCCGAGAACCAGTGCGACCAGATGACGGCGGCCGAGTTTCTGGTCCGGGTCGAAGTGGCTCAGCAGCCCCAGGCCGGGCAGGTGCCGTTATTGCTGACACCCGCCAGTTACGAGCAGGCGGCGGAGATTGCCGAGCGGCAAGTGGCGGCTGCCAACCAGTCCGCATCGGCCGGGGCGCTGGACATCGCCGACATCCGACCCGTCGGCGAGAACCCCGCTCAGGCGCCGATTTGGCAGGCCATCCTGTTCGCTCTGCTGGGCGGGTTCATCCTGAATTTCATGCCCTGCGTGCTGCCCGTGATCGGCTTGAAGATCATGTCATTCGTGCAGCAAGCGGGCGAGAGCCGGGCCCGCGTGTTCTCGTTGAACCTCTGGTACACGGCGGGTCTGGTGTCGGTGTTCATGGTGCTGGCCACGCTGGCGGTGGTGTGGAACCTGAGCTGGGGCGACCAGAACACGTTCGACGAGTTCAACATTCCGATGGTGGCGGTCGTGTTCGCGATGGGCCTGAGTTTTCTCGGAGTGTGGGAGATTCCGATTCCGGGTTTTGCGGCAACCGGGGCCGCCACGGGTCTGGCCGAGAAGGAAGGGCCGGCGGGAGCGTTTTTCAAGGGCGTCGTCACGACGTTGCTGGCGACGCCCTGCAGCGGGCCCGGCATCGCCACCGCGCTGGCCTGGTGTAACGGCAAGCCACCGCTGCTGGTGTACATGGTCTTCGCTTTCATGGGTCTGGGCATGGCCATGCCGTACCTGGTGATCGGAGCCAACCCGCGGCTGGTGCGGTTCCTGCCCAAGCCGGGAGCCTGGATGGACACCTTCAAGAACGTAATGGGCTTTGTGCTGTTGGGCACGGTGATCTGGATTCTGTCCTATGTGGATTGGGCGAACCTGCTGCCCACGGTGACGCTGCTGTTTGGACTCTGGGCCGGACTGTGGTGGGTCGGGCGCACGCCGCTGTATGCGGAAACGCGGCGGCAGCTTGTCGCCTGGGGCACGGGCATGGGGTTCGCCGCGTTCATCGGTTGGGTCGCCTTCGGCTGGCTGGGGCCGGTAATGGATCTGCGGATGGTCTCGTTTGTCGACCAGCAGATTGCCGCCCGCGAGCGGAAAATGGCCGAAGGTGAACAGTTGGTGGGCGATGAACCGCGGCGGGAGGAGAACGGCCACGAACTGCCCTGGCAACCGTTCTCGGAGCAAACGTTGAAGCAAGTCGCGGCCCAGCGGCGGACGGTGCTGATCGATTTTACGGCCGACTGGTGCCAGACCTGCAAGTGGCTGGAACGCTATGTGTTGAACACCGAGCCGGTGCGGGAGGTGGTGGACGAACATGAGATCGTGCCGCTGGTGGCCAACAAGAGCATTCGCGATCCCGAACTGCGGGGCGAAATCCTCAAGCTGATGGAACAGTTGGGCAGCACCGACGTGCCGCTGCTGGCGATTTTCCCGGCGGGCCGCCCGCAGGAGCCGGTGCTGCTGCGAGGCGGTTATACGCAGGCCGAATTGATTCGGCGGCTGCGCGAGGCCAGCGCGGGCGGCGAGCAGCAGGCGAGCGCCGCGGAACGTGCCGGAACGGCTTCACCGCTGGCGGCCACTGGGCAACGGTAAGTGCCCGGCTGGAAGCGAGCGCCGTCGCGTGCGGCCGGGGCGAAGGGCATGTGTGCCCGTTCAGCTTCACCGCCGCTGGCCCCCGGCGTCTTCCAGTGCCGTTCGGAACGCGGCCACGACTTCGCCGTCAATGTCCATGAACGTGACTTGTTCCAACATGTCGTCGGCGGCCAGAAAATCCGCCACGGCGCGGACCGCGACCTGGGCGGCCAGTTCGAGCGGATAGCCAAACACGCCGCAACTGATGCCAGGAAAGGCGATCGTGCGGATCCCTTGCCGCACGGCCAATTGCAGGGACGACTGATAGCAGCTTCGCAGCAGCTCCGGTTCCCCTTGCTGGCCGCCGTGCCAGACGGGTCCGACCGTATGGATGACCCACCTTGCCGGCAACCGGTGGCCGCCCGTGATCCGCGCCTCGCCGGTCGGGCAGCGGACGTCGGGCCGTACCTCGGCCACTCCACGGCATTCTTCCAGCAACCCCGGTCCCGCCGCCCGGTGGATCGCATAGTCCACTCCGCCACCGCCCAGCATTCGCTGGTTCGCCGCGTTCACGATCGCCTCAACGGCGGCCCGCGTGATATCGGCCTGTTCGACAGCCATCCGCGACAGGGGGTTGTTTGGGGACACGTTCGGCACCTTAGGAATCGGTGGGCGGAACCAGCGGGCGGCATCAGAAGTCAACATAACCATAACCGCGCACACGGCGTCGGGCCACTCGCGCGCGGGCATGACGAACCTTTCGCCCTTGGCTTTGCCAGCTTAGAATCAGGGGCAGCAAGGACTTGGTATTGGATGCTCGCCGGCGAGTCAATTGATGCGAGTTTATGGGCTGACCTGGTGCGTGCTGTTGGCGGGAGCGTGGAACTGCCTGGCGTGCGGTTATGCGTTGCCGCCGGCACATGCTGAGGCTCCGACCGGGTTGTATCGCGCGATCAACCTGAACGGCCCGGCGCTCGAAATTGACGGCCGGCGCTGGGAAGCCGGCAACTCGGCGGGCGTCGAGTGCCGGGAGGCGGCCTTTGAGAACCAGATGGTCCGTCTGCAACCGCCCACCGACACCAACCGCGCTCGGATGATTCGCTCCAGCCGCTGGTCGTCGCTAGGCCGAGCACAGGTCGCCATCGCCGGCCTGCCGGAGGGCAAGTACAGCGTCTACCTGTACGTCTGGGAAGATAACGACTCGCAGACCTTCGATATTCGCCTGAACGGCCGCCTGGTGGCCGAGCGGGTGGTGAGTGGCGCCGCGGGCCACTGGCAACGGCTGGGCCCTTGGACGCTGGACGTGGTTCAAGGTCGGCTGGAAGTCGAAGCCACCGGAGGTCATGCCAACCTGTCAGGGCTGGAAGTCTGGCACGGCAAGCTCGGACCCCAGGACAACCCGCTGCCGGCGGCGGCCACCATGTCACCCGCGGCCGTCCCCGCGCCCCAGACGCTCGACAGCCAGGTGGCCATCCTGCTGGCGCGCCATTGCCTGGAATGCCACAACGCCGCGGACCGCAAGGGCGGCCTGGACCTGACCCGGCGCGAACCGGCTCTCGGTGCCAGCGACAGCGGCCAGGTGCTGATCCCTGGCAATCCGGACGGCAGTGAACTGCTGCGGCGAGTGGAAGCGGGCGAGATGCCGCCGGAGGGACGCGAGCCGCTTGGCCAGGACGAGCGGGTGGCGCTGCGCCGCTGGGTAACGGCCGGTGCCAAGTGGGCAGCCGATCCGATCGACCCGTTTCTGTACACCAGCGATCGGCGAGCGGGCTACAACTGGTGGTCGCTGCAACCACTGCGCGACGTGACGCCGCCGGCGGTGGCCGATACCGACTGGGTCGTGAACCCCATCGACCACTTTATTCTCGACCGCCTGAATCAAGCCGGACTGACACCGGCGCCGGCCGCCGACCGCAGGACTCTGATCCGCCGGCTCTCGTACGACTTGCTGGGATTGCCGCCGGCGCCGGAGGATGTCGAGGCGTTCGTGAACGACCCCGATCCCCAAGCCTACTCGCGGCTGGTCGACCGACTGCTCGATTCGCCGCACTACGGCGAACGTTGGGCTCGGCACTGGCTGGACCTGGTGCGGTTTGGCGAAAGCCAGGGATTTGAGCGCAACAAGTTTCGACCGAGCGCCTGGAAGTATCGCGATTTCGTGGTCGAGGCGTTCAATGCGGATCTGCCCTACGACCAGTTCATCCGTTGGCAACTGGCCGGCGACGTGCTTCGGCCGCACGATCCGCTGGCCGTCGTGGCCAGTGGTTTTCTGGTCGTCGGCCCCTACGATCTGACAGCGTACAACAACGGCACGCCGGACATGCGGGCCTTCGCCCGCGAGGAGGAACTGGAAGGCCTGGTGGCCACGGTCTGCCAGACGTTCCTGGCCTTGACCGTGAATTGTGCCCGTTGCCACGATCACAAGTTCGATCCCGTCACGCAGCGCGAATTCTACCGGCTGTCGGCGGCGCTGGGGGGGACCTATCACGGCGACGAACGCGAGTGCGTGCCGGCGGAAGCCCGCGACGAGGTGGAACAGCAGGCTGCCGCCTGGCGCTCGCGCCTGGAGCAGATCGATCGGCAAGGCGCGTCGGCAGGACAGCCGCTCGGACGCGAACTGGCCGCCATGCGTTCGCGGGCCGAGGCCGTGCTGCGACTGCTGGAAGCCGGCCCCGTGCACACCACCGCGCCGCGGCAACCCGGTCCCTGGCGCGTGCTGGCCCGCGGCGACTTCCGCCACCCGGGTGAAGTCGTGACACCGGGAGGAGTCGCCGCGCTGGTAGGTGTGTCTGCGGATTGGCAACTTGGCGCCGAGGCGGACGAGGCCGAGCGGCGGAAGGCACTTGCCGGCTGGATCGCCGATCCGCGAAATCCGCTCACGCCGCGAGTCATCGTCAATCGCTTGTGGGGCTGGTACTTTGGCCAGGGGCTGGTGGCCACTCCCAGCGATTTCGGCTTCCAGGGCGGGCAGCCGTCGCATCCGGAACTGCTCGACTGGTTGGCCGGGCAATTGGTGCATCCCGCCGAGGGACCGGCCTGGAGTTTGAAACGGATTCAGCGGTTGATCGTGGAATCGGCCACCTACCGGCAGGCCTCGCGAGTTGGCGGAGCGGCGCTGGCGGTCGACGCGGAGAACCGCCTGTTGTGGCGCTACGCACCGCGGCGCCTGGAGGCGGAGACGTATCGCGACGCGGTGTTGGCCATCAGCGGACAACTCGACCGGCAACTCGGCGGTCCGGGGTTTCGCGACTACACCGTGTCCAGCGCGGGCAACAACGAGACGTACTCGGTGTTCGACGCGGTCGGTCCCGAATTTCAACGCCGCAGTCTGTACCGCACGAATGTGCGGTCGGGGACCAGCCCCCTGCTGGATGCGCTGGACTGTCCCGACCCTTCGGTCGCCACGCCTCGCCGCACGGTCACCAGCACCCCGTTGCAGGCCCTGACGTTGCTCAACAACAAGTTCATGCAGTATCAATCCGAGCGATTCGCGGAGCGCCTGCGGCGTGACGAGCAGGCCGACATCGCGGCGCGGATCCGGCGAGCGTACGCCCTGGCGTTCGCCCGCTTTCCCGATGACGAGGAATTGGCGTTCGGCCAGCGGTACATCGACCAGCACGGGCTGGCGGAGTACTGCCTGGTGTTGCTGAACGCGAACGAGTTTCTGTTTGTCCACTGAAGGCCGATCGGAAAACCGCGACCGGCCGTCGCGTCGCGCGGAGGAAGCCACCGTGTTCACTCGACGAGATCTGCTCGGCAGCTTCTCCCATGGTCTGGGCGGCATGGCGCTTGCCAGCCTGCTGGGAAGAGAAGCCCTGGCGGCCCCCGTGCCGGGCGAAGCGGCCGATGCCCCGCCGCACCATCGGCCGCGAGCCACGGCCGTCATCCAGGTGTTTCTGCAGGGCGGCTTGAGCCAGGTCGATTCGTTCGACTACAAGCCGCACCTGGAAAAGCTGCACGGTAAGACACCGCCCGCCGGAGCCGAAGGATTCATGGGGCGCGTGGGCCGCATGCACCAGGCCCATTTCACTTTCCGGCAGCGCGGCCGCAGCGGCCTGTGGATCTCGGACCTGTTTCCGCATCTGGCCGAGGTGGCGGACGAGTTGACGGTGATTCGGTCCCTCTGGTCGGGCACCGGCAATCACACGCCGGCCACGTACGAGGCCAATAGCGGCTTTCGCACCTTGGGTTTCCCGGCGGCAGGCTCCTGGATTTCCTACGGCCTGGGTTGCGAAGTGGACAATCTGCCGACGTTTGTCGTATTGCCCGACAGCCGTTCGTGGCCGACGGGCGGCGCGAACAACTGGTCGAGCGGCTTCCTGCCGGCGCGGCATCAAGGCGTGGTGTTGCAGACGTCGGGCCCCGCCGTCCGCGATCTGCAGCCGGCGATCGAGATTGAGCCTCCCGCGCTGGCCGCCCGGTATGCCGCGCTGCGCTGGATGAATGATCGGCATCGCTCGCGGCACGAGGCGGACGAGATGCTGGCGAGTCGCCAGCGGAGCTACGAGCTGGCGGCCCGCATGCAGTTGGCGATTCCGGAAGCCACGAACCTGGCGTTGGAAACGGCGTCCACGCTGGCCCTTTACGGCGTGGACCGCCCGGAATGCGCCGATTTCGCCCGTGGGTGCCTGCTGGCCCGGCGGCTTGTGGAACGCGGCGTGCGCTTCGTGCAGTTGTGGAGCGGGGCGGCGTTTGGCCGCGAAGTCCACTGGGACGCGCACGGCAGCGTGCCCGATAACCATCGCCGTGAGTCGTCCAGGATCGACCGGCCCGTGGCCGCGTTGCTGCGCGATCTCCGCCAGCGCGGTCTGCTGGACGAAACGCTGGTGGTGTTCAACACCGAGTTCGGTCGCACGCCGTACGCCGAGAGCGCCGGCGACAAAGCCGGACCCGGTCGCGACCACAATCCGGATGTGTTCAGTGCCTGGCTGGCCGGCGCTGGGCTGAAACATGGCCTGGTCTACGGCAGTTCGGACGAACTGGGCTGGAAGGCGGCCGAGAATCCCGTCGAGGTGCACGATTTCCACGCCACGATTCTGCACCTGCTGGGCATCGACCACACGCGGCTGACGTTCTACCACAACGGCATCCAGCGGCGTTTGACCAACGTCCACGGCCGCGTCCTGACCGAACTGCTGGCTTGAGCGGCGAGCCTGGAAGATTGCACAAGGAATCCCGTTCTTGCCGTCCCGTTCGCAAGTCTCGACTCGACTGGCCGCCGCCTGCGGACTGGTGCTGCTGGCGGTCCTTGGTGGGCTGGCCGCGTGGAGGGCACTCAACGGATCGGCTCCAGGTGGCAGCGGGAGCACGGTGTTTCCGCGGGCGACCGACCAGGGCTATGTCGGCTCGGACGCCTGCCGCTCGTGCCACGAGACGCAGCACGCCTCCTGGCATGCGACCTACCACCGCACGATGACGCAACCCGCAACGCCCGAGACCGTGGTCGCATCGTTCGACAACGTGCGGCTGGAGGTGGAAGGCATGGAAGCGTATCTGCTGCGCAAGGGCGACGAGTTTTGGGTCGACATGGTCGATCCGCATTGGGAACTGCAGGCCTTCGCCGCCGGTCAGGATGCGTCCCGCGTGACGCAGCCGCCGCGGTCCCGGCACCAGATCGTGATGACCACCGGCTCACACCACTTCCAGGTCTACTGGTATCCCAGCGGGACTGGACGCGAACTGTGGCAGTTTCCCTGGCGCTATCACCTGGCAACGGGTCGGTGGGTCCATCGTCGCGACTCCTTCCTGGTGGGATTGCCCTGGCGCCCCAGCGCCCAGTTTCAGGTCTGGAACCGCAACTGCATCCTCTGCCACTCCACCGGTGCCCAGCCGGGACAGGATGAAGTTCGGAACGTGATGGATCAGACGAAGGTGGCCGAACTGGGGATTTCGTGCGAGGCCTGTCACGGACCCGGCGAAGAGCATCTGCGAACAATGCGGCAGCTCCGGCCGGGCGAATCGCCAACCGAGCAGGACCTGCGGATCGTGAATCCGGCCGACCTGTCGCACGAGCTGTCGTCGCAGATCTGCGGCCGTTGCCATAGCCATTTCCATCACACCGACCCGGAACTGTTTACGTCGGGCACGCGCCTGCGGCCCGGCGACGCCTTGAGCGATTTCGGACGTATGCTGTCGGCGGCCGACGAGCAACCCGGGACTCGCCGCTTTTGGGCCGATGGCACCAACGCCAGCGGCGGGCGCGAATTTAACGGCCTGTCAGCCTCGGCCTGCTACCAGCAGGGTCCGGTCTCGTGCCTGTCGTGCCACTCGATGCACGCCAGCCAGCCCGACGATCAGTTGGCGGCCGAGATGGACGGGAACGAGGCGTGCCTGCAGTGTCATGGCGCGTTGCGCGAGCGGTTGACCGAACACACGCACCACGCGGCGGACTCGGACGGAAGCCGCTGCTACAACTGCCACATGCCGCATACCAGCTTCGCGCTGCTCAAGGCGATCCGCAACCACAAAATCGACAGCCCGCGAGTGGTCGAAGGGTTTGTTGCGGCCGGGCGGCCCAACGCCTGCAACCTGTGCCATCTGGACCAGACGCTGCAGTGGACCAGCCAGCACCTGGCCGACTGGCACGGGCACGCGGAGGTGGAGTTAAGCGAGGAAGAACGGACGATCGCCGCGTCGCTCGTGTGGCTGCTGCGCGGCGATGCCTTGCAGCGCGCGGTCGTGGCCTGGCACCTGGGTTGGCAACCCGCGCAGCAGGCTTCCGGTACCGACTGGATGGCGCCGTATCTGGGCCAGTTGTTGACAGACCGCTACTCGGCCGTGCGGTGGGTGGCCGCGCGCGGACTGGAGACCTTGCCGGGCCAGCCCGCGGATTCCACTCCCGATGCGGCCGCCATGCCGGGTCCCCGCCAGGCGCGGGAGGCGCTGGAGGCCTGGCTGCGACAGCCCGTGGAAGACGCCGAGCTATACGACCAGCAGCGGCTGGCCCGCCTGTTGCTGCTGAGTCCCCGCGGGCTGGACCAGCCGCGAATCGACGGCCAGTTGCAACTGCGGGATCACTCCGAGTTCATGCTGGTGGAGTAAAGTCGCCTTTCGCTCCGCATAGTAGCTTTTCGCTCCGCGAAAATTGTCGCCTTTCGCTCCGCGAAAGTAGCGTTTCTTCATCTTAGGTTGACGATTAACTCATACACGCCGTCCTGCTCGTTCCAACGCCAGTCGTTGCGGTCTTCGGGCAGGTTCTCGAACTGCATTAGCTCGACGGGACCGTACGGGTTCATGTTCAAGCGGGTCGAACCGGGCGCGACGCGGAACTGGCGATCGTTCAGCTTGATGATTTTGGTGACGGTATCCGGGTTATGCACCAGGATGCGTCCCGCCGTGGTGGCGGCCGCCGCGGAGTCGGTGGCACTCTCGGAGGAACCGCCGGTTTGAGTCGCCGCATCGTCAGAGCCGGCGGCAGCAACTTCGGGCTTGAACGCCTTCTGTTCGGCCAATGTCCGTTGCAGGTCGGTGATCGCCTTGGTTAATTGTTCCAGCACCGCGGCCAGATTCTCCAGTTGCTGCACGCGAGTTTCGAGTTGCTGGACGCGAGCTTCCAATGGAGTCGCATCGTTGACCTCGTCCCCCTGCCCGGCAGCAGATGGCTGCGGCACCGCGAGTGCCAAGGCCAGCAGGACCGCGGCGACCACCCCCCAATTCCGTAACCCGCATTTCATGATATGAACTCCCGCCTGGCAAAGTTTTCTGGACCCCGACGACACGGCGACAGCTCTCAATTTTCACTCGCGGCCCGCCCCGATTCAAGTGCCGGCTTCTGGCGAAAAGAGGGCCGGTGAACGTCGCCGTCACGCTCCACTTGATGAGCCAAAGTAGCCATTACGCTCCGCGTGATGAGCCTGTCGCGACTGCGGCCGACTTCACGAACCGTACACGAGTGCGAGTAAGACTGAAAGCGGCCATCTCAAGGGGCCTGGGCCGGGTGCAGCTCGCGCACGCCCTGCTTCAACTGGTAAAGCTGCTTGACTTCGGCACTGGTCAGCGGGCGGTTGAAGACCGCCAGGTCGTCCAGGTGCCCCACGTACGCGGCGCCCAGGACCAGCAGCACCTGGTTGGGGTCCCAACCAAACGTCAGGTCCCAGTTCTCGATCGCTCCCCGCAGTTCGCCGTTCAAATACAGCCGGCCCGCCGGACGCTGGCTCTTGTGGTTGATGTTCTCCAACGTGAATACGACGTGCGTCCAAGCGTCGCGCGAGAACGGCGCCCGCTCCACTTGCACCATCGGGCGTTTGTCGAACGGGATGTCGGCCCATTGCACGTTGTCCGGGTTCCAGATGTGGAACAGCGGGCGGATGGCGTAGCGGAAGTAACGTGGCGTCTCGTCCTTGGACCACTCCAGAAAGATGAAGCCCTTTCTGCCGTCGTCGCCGACGATCTGCACCGGATCGCAGTAGCCGGGTTCCAGATCCTCGTCCGGTGTCAGACGCAGCCAGACGGATACCGTGGCATTCCAGTTGGTATCGTTATACCCCAGCACTCCCGCGTCCTTGAACGCCGGGCGGAAGTTGTTCTTCCTGGTAAAGTGCAGCGCTCCGCCAAAACGTCCGGCGTCCGAGGCCAGGCGCACCTCGGCGGTCGGCTCCGCCGGCACCAGTTCCCGGCCTTGCACGACATAGCATTTCTTGTCGCCCCGGGAGAAATCCGCCGCCAATCCGGCATCGAAGGAGGCGTGCATGGTCAGCGCTCGGGACAGACTGGCTTTGGCGTCGGCATCCTGCGTGGACGCGTTCTGTCCGCTGGCTACGACGGTACACAGCAGGCTTTGTGCCAAGAGCATCAGCGTCGTGATCCGAGTGTTCATCGCTTCGTGCTTCCTGGATGGGTGAATCGTGCAGGCGGTACGAGTTGATTCGCCGACCGTATTCTAACTGAAGTTGGCCGGACCGGCGATTCCCGGCCGAATGCGCGGGGGGGGATAACCACGAAATACACGAAACACACGAAAGGAAGAGAAGAAGGAATGAGTCAAGAGATGAGACGTGACGTCAAGTGACGAGCCATCGCACGCAGCTACGGCAAGAGTTACTTCCCTGGTTCCTGTGGGTCGGACGGCGCGTAGGTGGCTCGTTCGGCTTGCCACTTCGCCACTTCGTCGGGGTTGTTTGTGGCCGTGTAGAGGTCGATGAGGCGGTCGAGGGCTTCAGTGAGGCGTGGTTGGGCCTGCGGCGGGATGGTTTCCGCGCGGGCCTTCATACCTTCGTAGCCGGCCAGCAACAGCGGCTCGGCCTCGGCGTACTTCTCTTGTCCCAGCAAGGCCGCGCCCAGCATTGCTTGCGAGTTGAACGTCAACCACGCCTCGGGCTGCGCCTGCTGGCGGATCGCCAGGCACTCACGGATGATCGGCTCGGCGTCGGACCAGGACTCCAGTTGCATCAGAATCCGGCCGGTCTCGGCAAGTTTTGCAGCGAGTTGAGGGCTGTCCTGGGGCAATCCTGGGCGGGCGGTCGCGAGAAGTTCCTTGGCGAGTGCAGCTCCCTTGGCGGCCTCCCCGGCCTGGACGTACGCATCCAGCAGCGGACTTGCGACCCATGCCAAGCTCGGGTGACGGCTGCTCGCCCGGTAGGCTGCCTCGAGCAGCGGGAGCGCCTCGGCCAGCCGCTCGGCGTCTTTGTAGTTCACGCCCAAGTTCGCGGCGACGCGAATCGCGTCCGGATGGTCCTGTCCGAGCTTTGACTCAAAGCGTCTGAGCGTCTCCTCGAACAAGGGAATCGACTTGTCGAGTTGTTTGCATCTCCAGTAGCTTGCTGCCAGGTTGTTCATGCTGGCGAGAGTTTCGGGGTGATCAGGGCCCTGCCTGTCCTTGCGGAGCTGGAGCGTCTCCTGGTACAGCGGCAGGGCAAGTTCGAGCTTGCCGACGGCCTGATAGCCTGCTGCCAGATTGTTCATGCTGACAAGCGTTTCGGGGTGATCGGGTCCGAGCTTGGCCTTTCTGAGCTGAAGCGTCTCCTCGTACAGTGGCAGGGCCAAGTCGAGCTTGCCGGTGGCATGGTAGCCCACTGCCAAGCTGTTCATGCTGGCAAGCGTTTCGGGGTGGTCGGGGCCGAGTTCGGCCTTGCGGAACGGAAGCGTCTTCTGGTACAGCGGCAGGGCAAGTTCGAGCTTGCCGGCGGCCTGATAGCCTGCTGCCAGATTGTTCATGCTGCCGAGCGTGTCAGGGTGGTCAGGGCCGTGCTTGGCCTCGCGGAGCTCGAGCACTTCCTTGAGAAGCGGCAGGGCCAAGTCAAGCTTCCCGCTGTCCTGGTAGCCCACTGCCAGGCTGTTCAAGCTGTTGAGAGTGTCGGGGTGGTCGCGGCCGAGCTTGGCCCTGGCAAGCTGGAGCGTCATCCGGTATAGGGGCAGGGCCAGGTCGAGCTTGCCCGCGGCCCGATAGCCGCTGGCAAGGTTGTTCATGGTCTTGAGCGTGTCGGGGTGGTCGGCGCCGAGTTCTACTCTCTTGAGCTGGAGTGTCTCCTCGAACAACGGCAGGGCCAGGTCGAGCTTGCCCGCGGCCAAATAGGCGGCGGCCAGATTGTTCATGCTGGTGAGCGTCCCGGGGTGAACCAGGCCGAGCTTGGCCCTGGAGAGCTGGAGTGTTTCCTCGTACAAGGTCAGGGCCAGGTCGAGTTTGCCCGCGGCCGAATAGGCGGCGGCCAGATTGTTCATGCTGGCGAGCGTTTCGGGCTGGTCGGGGCCGAGCTTCACTCTTTGGAGCTGGAGCGTCTCCTCGATCAGCGGCAGGGCAAGGTCAAGCCTTCCCGCGAAGACATAGCAGCCGGCGAGGTTGACCGTGGAATTGAGCGTGCCGGGGTGATCCGGGCCGAGCTTGGCCCTGGAGAGCTGGACCGCCTGCTCGAACAGCGGCAGAGCAAGGTCGAGCTTCCCGGCGTCCTGGTAACCGATTGCCAAGCTGTTCATCGTGCCGAGCGTATGGGAGTGCTCTGGTCCGAGTTGGACCTGGAGAATGGCCAGCGCGCTTGTCAAAAACTCGATCGCGGCCTGGGCCTCTCCCAGGCTTAACAGAGTGCGTCCCAGCCGGTCTTGCAGACTGGCCAGCACCAGCGGATCGTGGATCGCCTTCGCGTCCAGCTTCTTACCGGCTTCGGTCAACTTCTGCGCCAGCACGTACTCGACCGGCTCGGTCCCCTGCTTCACTTGCCGGATATCGAACTCCGTGAAGATGTCAAAAATCGTGTTGTTGATCATCTCGATCTGCCGCAGCCGCTCGGCCGTCAGCTCCGTGGCGATCCGTTCCTTCTCGGCCGCCGCGACGGCCAGTTTCTCCTTCGCCTGCGCATCCAGGCTGGCCAGTCGCTCCTTCTCGGCGGACTGGTCGGCGGCGAGCCGCTGGCGATTGGCGACCACCAGGCCCAGCGAGGTGCCAGCGATGCCCAGCAGCAGGACCGCGAAAATCGCGCCGGCGGCCACCTGCATCGCGCGCCGCCGTTTCCGCTGCTCCGCCTCGCGGACCAGCGCCTCGGCGGCCTCCGTCTCGGCCGCCTTCAAGCGCTGTTCCACCCCGGCCCGGTAGTCGGCCACTTCGGCAGCCACCGCCCGCGCATCGGCCGGACGCTGCGCCATGTCGGCCGCCAGGCAACTCTTGGCCAGCGCGACCAGCTCTTCATCCGCACCGGACGCGTCCAACTGCTTCAGGATCTCGGCCAGATCGGCCGAGGCCGCTCGGGTGATCGTTTCCCGAGGGTTGCTGCCGACGAAGGCGGGACGGCCGGTCAGCAGGACCGCCAGGATCGACCCCAGGGCGAACACATCGGCTCGAGCATCGACGGCTTCCCCGCGAGCCTGCTCGGGCGCCATGTAGCCAGGCGTGCCCATAACGGCCCCGTCCGCTGTCAAGTCAACGGCTTCCGGTGTCCGTGCAGTTTCCGTCGTCCCTGTGGCTTCTGTGTCTTCCATCGGGGCACGGTCCGGGGCGGCCTGGTCCTTGGCCAGCCCCCAGTCCATCACCTGCACCTCGCCGAACTCGCCCACCATCACATTCAGCGGCTTCAGGTCGCGGTGGATGATCCCGCGGGCGTGGGCGAAACCGACCGCCTGCGCGATCTGTTCGAAAACCTGTACTTGCCCCGGCAGCTTCTCGTCCGGAGACCCGCGCTGCTCAAGCAGTTCCGCCAGCGTCTGGCCGCGGATCAGCTTCATCGCCAGGTAGGGCGTGCCCTCGGCCAACGTGCCCAGGGCATGCACCGGCGGGATGCCGGGATGCGGCAGCCGGGCGGTGATCCGTGCCTCGGTGACAAACCGTTCGGCATTGGCGCCCGGCAACAGCGTCTTGATGGCCACTTCGCGGGCCAGCGTCAGATCGCGGGCGGCATAAACTCGACCCATGCCGCCCTTGGCGATTAAGCCCGTGATTTCATAGCCGGGAATCGTGGGGGCATCGGCCGGTGGGACTGCGACATAGGGCGTGGTGTCGGCGACGGATCCGGCAGCCGCGGTGGTATCGACCGTATCGAGCCCGTCGCCAACTGCGTCCTGCTCGCGGGCCGCGTCAATGGTCGGATCCAGCCTCGGGTCATCGGGATACGGCATCGCGGTGATCCCCCCGCCAAAGAAGTGAGTCGAACAGCCTGAGTAAGGGTGTTCTACCCGGTTCGATCGGCGTTTTCAACCATTCCACGAGGTTAAGAGCGAACGAGCCACTCGTTCCCCGGCAGGCCGAGCGAGGCGGAGATAACCACGAAATACACGAATGACACGAAAGGAAGAACCAAGAAGAGAAAGCAGAGCCCGCAAGTCGCCGACAGGTTTGGGTGCCATGCCCGGCCGTCAGTTGGTCTTGGGGTTCGGTTCCCCGCGTGAACTGCCCTCGTGCAGCGCCTGGAACAGGTTCAGCATGGCGCCCGAGTGCTTTACGGCCAGAACTGCCGTCGGCGCGTCGACCAGCACCTGGGTCGTGACGCTTCCCAGCAGGATCGACGCCGCTCGACTGCGGCCACGCGTATTCATGACCAGCAGATCGGTTCCACAACGGCCGGCCGTGTAGAGGATGGTGCCGGCCACATTGTTCCCCTCGACATACATCGCCTCGACATTCACGCCGTGCCGATCGATCGGCCCGATGAAGTGCCGAAACGACGCCTGCTCGTGGTGGCGTAAATCTTCGAGCCGCTCGTCGTAGCGAATCATCGTGGGGTCGCTGAAGACGTGCACGGCGATACACTCCGGCAGCCCGGCGGCCTGGGCAATCGATGTCGCCACGACGACGCTGTCCGCGGAATTGTCGGAAAAGTCGACTGGCACCAGCACATTCGTGATCGACGCGGCGGCGCCTTCGGGAACCAGCCACACCGAGCAGGGAGCAATCATCGCCAGTCGTTTGGCCAGCGATCGTTGCCCGCTACGACTCTTGCGATGCCCCACCAGCACCACGTCACAGTGCCGCGATGAAACGAATTCAAGCAGCTTGTCCACGCGCACGCCCTCGACGAGGTGGCAGTCGAGCGAGACGTCGGTCTGGAGCGTGCCGAAGACCTCGTGTACCATCTCTTCGCACCGCCGCAACACCTGCGCGTCGGACTCGGATTCGTCCGCCTTCCGCGCGGGGGTGCGGACGTGCACGAAGTGATAATGCCTGCCCAGCCCGATCGACGCCAGCAGTCGTGCGTAGCTCAGCAGTGTGCGATCCGCCTCGGTGGCCGAGAGTGCGACGACAATTGTCTGAAACCGGTTCATCGGAGATGTTCTACTGGTTGAGGCTGTTCGCTGCTGGGGGAAAGTTCGCGGGCGCGTTCCGCCGGAAGCGACTCGACGAGTTCGGCCGGCTCCTCGATTTGCTCCTCGATCCGTTCTTCATGATCCGGCGCGGGTCGATCCAGAAACGGTTTCAGAATGGCATAGAGGACCAGTGCCGACAAGACACCCGTCAGGAAGTCCGTCAAGGGAACCATCACCGCCGTATAGATCATCAGCGCGGCGTGAAACCGGTTGTGTCGCCACACGTCGCGGATTTCCGAGGGTTTGATCATGTTGCCGGCGACCCACAGCAGGATCCCCGCGATGCAGGCCATCGGAACGTAGTTGAGATACGCGGCCAGAAAGACGGCCAACCCCAGCTTGAGCACTCCCTTGAAGTATCCCGCCAGCGGTGTGACCGCTCCGGCCTTGATGCTGGTGGCCGTGCGGGCCAGCGCGCCGGTGCAGGGGAAACCGTTGACCAGCGGCGTCAGGATCTGGACCATGCCTTGGCCCCACAATTCCTTGTCCGGATTGAAGGGTGTCTTCCGGTTGTCCGCCAACCGGTCGGCCATCGAGGAACACAATACGCTTTCCACCGCCGACACGAACACAATCGCGAAGGCGAAGTAGGCGATGTCCAGCAGAACGGACGATTCCCAACCCGGCAGCGAGGGACCGGTGAAGACGAAAAAGTTCGTGGGGATTTCGCCGAATCGGTCCTTGATCAGCAGGATACCCTTATCCGGAAAGACAAACATCGTCAGGGCCGTGGCAACTCCCAGGGCGATCAGCGGGGCGGGAATGAAGATCGAGATCTTCAGCAGGTAGCGGGTCATCAGGAACGTCGAGAGCGCAATGCCCAGGGCATACCAGTTGGCCAGCCCGATGTTCGCCATAATCTCCTGAAATCTGGAGACGATCCCGCCTTTCAGACTGAGCGACAGGCCCAGCGCCTCGCCGGCGTTCGACAGGGCGATGACGATGGCGATGCCAGCCGTGAATCCCACAATGATCGAGTTGGGTACGAGCTTGGCAAACCGGCCCATGCCAGTCAGTCCCATCACGACCAGGATGACGCCCGCCACGAGGCTGACCAGCACCAGGAATCCATGCCCCTGCTCGAACGTCCCCCCACCCGTTTCGCCATACTTGGCCATCAGCCCCGCGATGACTGGGATGAAGGCCGCGGTGGGGCCGTAGACCTGATACTTCGAACCGCCGAAGGTGCGGCCGATAATACAGGCCAGCGCTCCGGCGATAATCCCTTGTTCGGGACGCAGGCCCATGGCGATCGCAAACCCCATCGCCATCGGGATCGCCGTCATGGCCACGATCAGCCCGGCGCTGAAGTCCCGATAGACGATGGACTTCCACTTGTCTCGCGTCAGGTCCTCGAAGCGGTCGTCAAAAACATGAGTGAAACACTTGATGCGTTGCCAGAACATGTTGTGCGGACCCTCCGAGAATAAATTGTGGAGACCCGGTCATCGCGCCGCGCCAGGCCCAACCAGAATTACCTGGGGACTGGCTCGGCGCAGGACTTGCCGCTTCGGCGCGGGCAATATCGGCAGCCACCAGCGAGTCGGCACGCTGGACATGATCAACAAATCGACGATCCGCTCATCCGCAAACCTGGCCACGTGATCGGCGAAAGCGCCCACACGGCACTCCAGGTGCATCTCCACACGGTTCCAAAGTGCCTCGGAGACGTTCCGTCTGAGGAGTTGCCGGATACCGGATCGAACGCTGTCGTCGGAATCGGGAGCCCGTGGACTCCCGCCTTCGGCGTTGCGGTCCAGCGCCTGGTAAAGCCGGTCGATCGCGTCGAGCCAGTGCGGCGAGGGATCGGTTTCAACCGGCGGCCGAACATGCAGCACCGTGAGCTTCGCCCGATGCAACGCGGCCATCTCGACCCCCAGCACCGCGGCCTGAATCTCCTGCTCGATGCGCTGGATGGGCACCAGCAGATGCGTGAAACGCGCCCGATGGACGGTCGCAGCGTCCGGCTGCTGGACTTCGGACTGGACAGCGAGCTCTCCACGTTGGGAAGCCACTGGGAAACTAGTGGAAAAGTCCGGTGCCGCCGTGTGGTCGTTGAGCATGGCTGACCTTTCAATCGCGCACAAAAAAAAGCCGGCAAACCGCCCACGCGTGCGGTTTGCCGGCCTGATCCCCGTTCGGGCAATGGGTATCCCGATGAGCTTCGGCTCAGCGTGTCCGACAGTCCGCGACCAGCTTCACCCCAGCGGAGTGGGAGCCGTCCACGAACCTGTCTCGTCTGCAATCCTGGAACCAGTTTCAACCAACCCGGATGACAACAACCAACGGGTGGTTATTGACTGGTTCGACCGTGTCCCACACGCCTTGTCCCCGCGGCATGGCCATTGGTGGGCAAGGCGTCGAAATCCAGTTTTTCCTCCAACGTGATCACAATCACTCGCTCGTCGGACTTGGTACTGATGTCCGTGTGAACGCTTACCACCGGCACGTTCAAAATGTCCTGCACCAACGCCTCCAGCAGCGGCCGCCCGGTGGCCAGCAGTTCGTTGCGGACCTGCTTGAGCAGGTACTCGCTGCGCGGACTGCTGGACTGCACCAGTTTCTGCTCGGCCGGTGTCAGGACACCCTTCAGGCGAATCACAATCATGTCGTCGAACAAATACGTCCGCGTCTCGACCGGTCCCCGCCCCATGTACTCCTTTTCGAAATGAATCAGAATTCGGCTGATCTCGGCTTCAAGATCGCTCCGGCTCTTGTTGACGGCTGCTTCACGCATGTCGGCTCCGGCGGGCGGGTAGGGAATACTGTCATGGCGAACGACCACGCAACCGGCGTGAAGGTCGTCCAACGGCTCGCACATCCACTCGGAACGAGGAAGGCGGGCGGGGCGATTTGAGCGGAAAGAAAGCTGCGCCAGGCTAGCGGAGAATGCGGATCCCGGACCCGATCAGATGCAAGGCCGGCAGCGGGTTGAGGACGGGCGAGGATGCCCGGAAGCCATGACCGTGCCCACTGGTGGCCACCAGCGGGCACAAGAGTGTCGCGTCGCTGTCCAGGGTACGCCAAACACGGCGGGCAGGATGCTGCAGGCTGCTCAAGACCTTCGTGCCGCGCTCGGTCTCCTCGGCCGTCGACTCGCTGCCCAGCTTCAACGCCGACGGAGTGGCCAGCCCGATCGATGACAGCAACATGGCCACGGTCAGCACGAGGATGCCGCGCGCCACGTAGCGTCGCGCGTGGCGTACTCGAAAGCTGGGCAGGCGGCGGAAGAACATGAGCGGCGATTCGTGCGGTCGTTGGTGCAAGGTCAAAAAAAAAGGCCGAATTGTCTCAGCAATCCTGAGAAAACTCGGCCATCCCGCTGGACTTGAATTCCAGCGAACTTGGACCCGCCGGAGCACGGACCCAGTGGTCAGTGCAAGCGGCTCTCGCAAGTGTAACGACTTCGACGCGATCTCGTCAACCCACTGTCGGAGGTAATTCCGCCAAAAAGTGGAGCGAGATTTCTACGCCACGCGCTGAGCGAGGCGGGGGATAACCACGAAACACACGAAACACACGAAAGGAAGAAGAGCAAGAAGAGCCAGCGCACGTTGCTATCTCTTGGGCCGTATGACAATGAGAATTTGGAAGCGATGTTTTCGGCTAACAAATGTCTCCCGCTATTCACTCGTTTGGCCGCATCGTGCTCGGCGAAAGCGCGCCAGCAGCCCACCGATCGCCAGGGAACACCAACTCAACGCGCTGACCGCGGCCGCCCACCAGAAGCCGCGAGGCTGGTAGGTATACTCCACGGTGAAGCGGCCGGCGGGCAAGAACACACCCCGCATGATCCGATTCGTCCGCAGCACCTCGACCGGCACCGCCCGCTCGCCTGTCGCCGGAATCACCCGCGCCCGCCAGTCGGCGTCGTACAGGTCGCTCAGCACGACCAGCCCCGGGCTGGCCAGCGCGGCTTGAATATCGACTCGCCGCGGTTCGTAACGCACCACGCGGCAGGCTTCGTCATTGGGGGCATCTGGCTGCACGGGCACGACCGGCAGGGGAGCCCGGCCGACTTCGACCACCGCTTCGTGCCGCAAGTCGCGGAACCGCTCCTGGGGAAAAAAGACGTGCGCGGTCAAGGCGTCCAGGACCTGGGGATCGGTGGTGTCCAACCGCGGTAGCTGCTCCACCCGATGCACGATCCAACTCCGTGGCAGATGGTGCGGGTTGAATAGCACCGCCGCGTTCCGTTCGGCTGAAGTCGCGTTCGCCAGCGGTTCGAATCCCGCCGGCCGCGCCGACGCTGTCGCTCCCGCCGGCTCGATCAGGTACCGCACTCCCAGCGTGCTCAGAAACAACGTGTGCGGTTCGGGCGCCTGTCCGGGACCGGCCGAGCCGAACTGGCGAGCGATCCCGATGGCTGACTGAAAATCGTCGGACATCACCGAAGACGGCGATTCCAGCATCGACAGCGGAGTCGTCAGGATCGTGCGCGGAAACAGCGTTTCCCGATGCCAAAGCAACCCCTCGGCCGATCGCCGCGCGTCCGACCGCTTGGTCCACTCCGCGGGATTCCAGTTCGACCACGCTCGGCGCATCACCCGGTAGCCGCTCGGCGGCAGCTCCGCCGCGTGCATGTCGATCCGCGCGGCGGCCCAGGGTCGATCGCGCCAGATGTCCGCTGGCCCCGTCACGACCAGCCAACCTTGAGCCCACGCCAATTCGCAAGCTGTCAGCAGCAACAGGCCCACTCGCGGACCAAGCTTCGCGGTGCGGGACATCTGCCGCAGCAACCACCAACCCAGGCCGCCGACCAGCGTCGCATGCAGCATTACCAGCACCAGGTCCCAGCCGGCCTGTTCCGCCACCAGCGGACCATGTAACTCGTCGGCCAGCACGGAACGCAGCCAACCGGTGATCGTGGGCCGCATCAGCAACGCGATGCCGAGCGCTAGCGCCGACGTGACGGTCCAGGCTAGCGCCAGCCTCAGCGCGGGGCACGGCCGCCGGACAAGCCGGTCCCAGCCGCGCGCCGATAGCAGAGCCAGCCCGAACGTGGCGAACAAGAACCATTTGGCCGGATACCGGAACTGATCGTACCCCGGCAGCAGCGTGACCAACAGCCAATAAACGCCGCCCACCGGTTCGCCCAACCACGGCTGGCTCGCCGCGCCCGCATCCGCCGCAGCAAGGCCTTGGCAGGCCCGCAGGCACCAACCTGGCCCGTACCAGCCAAAGCTGGCCAGAATCGCCAGCAGCACCCAGCCGGAGATCCAGCGCGTGCGCAGCGAGCTACCGCGCAGCGACCAGGCTGACAGGCCAAGCAGCACGGGAACCAGGCCCAGATAAAGCGACGGCGTCCAGTCTGGCTCAGCGGCGTTCCAAGCCAGCAGCAGCCGGCGATTCACTGGAAACGGTTTGCCTCCGATGTTCGGCCACAGCAGTTCGACCAGCCGCCACGGCTGGATGCTGTAACGGTACAAGTTGCGATGATGCGAGTAGGGTTCGGGCGAGCCGAGCAGGCCTTGACCGACCAGGTGCCACGGATTCCCGCCGCGGTCTGCGGTAGCCGGAGAATCCGCGGCGAGCGGGCGGCTGGCTTCGCGTCGCAACACGGCGGGAACTTGAAACAGGTTGCGAGGCGCGCGGAAGGCGGTCCGTTCGCTCCGCGCGTTCCACTGCATCGACGGCACGATCTGTATCGCGGCCAGGCACGCTCCGGTTGTGGCGGCCGCGGCCAGCAGGACCGCTCGGCGGCGCGTGCCGCGGCGCCCGGACTGCCAGCACGATGCGAACCAATGGATCGAAGCCGGCCGCTGTTTCGCGCCCGCCTGTTTGGTCGGCGGGTTGGACCGGCCTGGCGAGGAACGTCGCGCCGGTCGATGCGCGGCGCGAGGTCCGTCGTGCCTGCTGGACGGCGATGCCGCACGGATGGACCGAAGCCTGCGATGACGTCGCCGAACGAGCCATGACAGCAGCAGCCCGTACGCGGCCGCCAGCAGGCCGACGTGGTATGCCGTCTGAGGGTCGCCGCCCAGCGTGAGCATCGCCAACGCGACGCCCAGCAGGACAGACCACTTCAGGCTCCGGCGCCGCAGCATCCGGTCGGCCGCCAGCAGACTCAGCGGCAACCAGGCCGCTCCCACCAGAAACACCACGTTGGTGTATTGGTACAGCGTGTAGCCGCCGAAGGCGTAGGCCAGAGCGCAGCAGGCGGCGGCCGGCGGGCTGGCCCGCCAGCTTCGCGCGGCCAGCAGTGCCGACACGGCCGCTGCCAGCACGTGCAGCACCACGTACCAGTTGAAGTTCGAGTTGAAACCACCCGGCAACAGGAAAATCAGTTTGCCCGGATAGAAGACGCTGGAGGTCGTGTCTCCCACGACCGGCATGCCGCAATTCTCTTGCGGGTTCCACAACGGGATTCGCCCCCGCATCCACTGGTCGTGGGTCCAGGCAAACAGCGGGTAGTAGAATCTGGCGGTGTCCTGCAGCACAAACGTTTCGCCGCGGACAACCGGCCCGCCGAAGCACGCCAACAACGGAATCAGCACGACGCTGGCCCACGATAACACCGCAACGTGTCGGTTCATGGGATTCCGGTTTGGTGCGAGGGTGCTGGTTCAGTTGCCGCGAAGTCGCCGGTCGAATCCCGATGGCCGACGGTGAATGTCCCTTGGGTCGTCCGATCCTCCCGATCCTCCACTCAGGTGGAGCCGATTCTGACTCTGTTCGCAGCGCCTGGCAAGTTGTCGCCACTCCGGATGTGTGAACTTTCGACTCCGGTGCCCGATTGTTGGGCACTACCGATTCCTGCGTCGATGGTGTATAGAAAGCCGCGTCACAATGCGTGCCCGCCCAGCGCGTCGGGAAGGAGTAAAGCCGGCGTGTTGTGGAACCACCCGAAGTGGCGTTTTCGGTGCGTATGTTCGCGGCCTGTGGCCGTCACCGGCATGGCATTTGCCTTGAACGTGCGATCATGGATGAAACCATCAAACCGTTTCTGGCCCTGCTGGTGGTGGTCGGGTTGGGCTTGGCGCTCGGCCGGCTCACTTGGCGGGGCCTGTCGCTCGGTTCGGCCGGCGTGTTGTTCGTGGCTCTGGCGGCCGGCCAATTCGGATTCCAGGTACCGCGGCTGGCCGGCATTGTCGGCGTCGTGCTGTTCGTCTACTGCCTGGGACTTGGAGCGGGGCCCAGCTTCCTGCGGTCGCTGACCCGCAACGGCAAGTCTTTGGCGGTCCTGGGAGCGGCCATGATCATCTCGGCCGCGGCCGCCACCTGGCTGTTGGCTCGCCTGTTCGGCCTGAGTCCAGGTCTGGCCAGCGGGTTGTTCGCGGGAGCATTGACCAGCACTCCGGCGCTGGCAGCGGCGGCCGAACGGCTGCCAGGCAATTCGGACGTGGCCGTCGGCTTCGGCCTGGCGTACCCGGTGGGAGTGGTCGGCGTGATCGTGTTCGTGCAGTTGGCACCCCGCTTGTTTCGCCGTCTGTGGGAGGCCGCCAGCCAGAACCTGGCCGAGTCGCCGGAAGCGCGGGTCATCACCCGAGCGTTGGTCGAGGTGCAGAACCCGGCGGTCGTGGGCCGCGGCCTGCACGAGATCAGTACGTTGCGGCGGGCGAACTGCCGCGTCTCGCGTCTGCTGGTCGGCACGGCCTTGCTGCCCTTGCCGGCGGATTTCCGCCTGGAGTTGGGGCAGAAACTGCTGCTGATCGGCAATCAGCGGCGGTTGGGCGACGTGGTCGAGGCGTTGGGTCAGCGATGCGACGACACGGGCTACACGCTGGACACCGAGCGGCAGCGGCGGCAAGTCGTGGTCACCTCGAAGGAAATGGTCGGCAAGTCGCTGGCCGATCTGCACCTGCTGTCGCGTTTCGGAGTGAACGTGATCCGAATCCATCGCCACGACGTCGAGATCGTGCCGGGGATGGATGAGAAACTGCAGTTCGCCGACGCGCTGACGGTGGTGGGAAATCCCGATGACCTGCAGAAGTTCACTCAGCGGGCTGGGCACCGCGAGCGGACGATCGACGAGACGGACCTGATTTCGCTCGTCACCGGTTTGGCGTTGGGAGTGGTCGTCGGGCAGGTCCAGGTTCAGTTGGGCGACACCGAGATTTCGCTGGGCATGGCCGGCGGACCGTTGCTGGTCGGGCTGTTGCTGGGACACTTCGGGCGCGTGGGGCCGCTGGTGGGGCACATGCCGCGCGCCGCGCGGTTCTTGCTTTCCGAGATCGGGCTGGCCCTGTTTCTGGCCGACGCGGGGGCCCAGGCCGGTTCGCAACTGCTGCCTGTGCTGAGGGCGCAAGGCCCGGCGCTGTGCGGCGCGGCCGTGGTGATTCTGATCGTGCCCTTACTGGTCGGCTGCCTGGTCGCTCGCTGGTGCCTGAAAATGGATGCCTTGGAGATGCTGGGCGGCATCTGCGGCGCGATGACCTCGACCCCGGCGCTGGGCGTGATCTCCTCGGCCGTCGATTCCAGCCGCCCGGCCACCAGTTACGCCACGGTCTATCCGCTGGCCCTGATCCTGCTGACGCTGATGGCGCCGCTGCTGATCGAGCTGCTGAGATAACGACCTCTGGGGTCGATTTGCTAGACGCCGAGGTCTACGGGTTCCAGGTAACGGCCAGACGTCAGCGGAGGTCAGCCGTCGCTCACACTAAGTTCGCCGGGGCGCCCAGATTGCCAAATCGACCCCAGAGGTCAATTCGCCCCGGAGTCCATGCGGGCAGGCGGAGTTCGTGAAGTCAGCCGGGGTTTGTGTTAGGTTTCTGGCGGAGCCCAGAATGCAAAGGCAGAGGACGAGTTCATGTTGCAGCCGCCGCTGACCCGACCGACGCTGCTGATTCGCCTGCGCGACAGGCAGGATCTCCAGGCCTGGAAACAGTTTGTGGACCTCTACGCACCGGTCGTCTACAGCTTCTGTCGCAAACGGGGGCTGCAGGACGCCGACGCGTCGGATTTGACCCAGGAGGTGCTGCGGGCACTGGTGACGGGAGTTCACCGGTTCGATTACAACCCTGAAACGGGAACTTTTCGAGCCTGGTTGTTTCGCATCGTACGGAACAAGCTGCACGACTTTCACTGCCGGCAGCGCCGCGAAATGGCAGTTCGAACCGAGGGACAGCCAGAGGCAATCTGTGTGAACACGAGCGCTGTCGAATTGCAGGATTGGGAGCGACAGTGCCAGGAGCAGATCCTGGCTCTGGCGGCCGCTCGCGTTCAGGAGTCCGTCGGGCCGTTGACCTGGCGGGCGTTTCAGTTGACGGCGATCGAGGGTCAGAGCGGCAAGCAGGCGGCCAAAACGCTCGGCATGAGCGTGGGTGCCGTGTATGTGGCCAAGGGACGCGTCCTGATGCGTTTGCACAAGATGGTTCAATCCCTCCAAGCAGAGGACTCGTGATGATCTCTATCTCCGCTCCCGCGGACTCTCCGGCCGATACCTGCCTCACGGACTCCGAGCTGCAGTTGCTGGTGGCGGAATCGACCGCCATCGACTGCGAGTTCCTGACTCGCCATCTGGACGCCTGCGACACTTGTCGCCAGCGATTGGACTTGATCGTGGCCGATGCCGCCAGTTGGCGCGAATACGGGCGTCGGCTAAGCCAGGCTCAACCAGAGCCGACCGTCGAAATCGATCAACTCAAGGCTACGCTGCTGCGAAGCCTGTTCGAGACTTTGCCCACTCAAGGCCCGACCAGTGATGGCGAAACGGCGGTGGACGATTCCACGGCCATGACGCAGTTCAACCTGTCCGATACGCCTGGTCGCATGGGCCGCTACGTGATCCTGAATCGTCTCGGCCAAGGCGGTATGGGGATTGTCTACCTGGCCCGCGATACGCAGCTTCAACGGGATGTCGCCATCAAGCTGATGACGTCGATGACGCGGTCCGGGGACGGTTTTCGGGAGAGGTTTCTCCGCGAGGCGCGGGCCCTGGCCGCCGTGCGGAGCGACCATGTCGTGCAAATCCACTCGATCGAACAGCACGACAACACCCCTTTCCTGGTTATGGAGTATGTGTCGGGCGGCTCGCTGCAGGACCGCCTGGCGCGCACCGGTCCGCTCGACTGGCGCGATGCCGTCAGGATCGCTGGGCAAGTGGCTTCCGGCCTGCAAGCGGCCCATGACTTGGGCATCATCCACCGCGATGTGAAGCCAGGTAACATCCTGCTGGACGAGAAGTCGGGGCGAGTCAAGCTGACCGACTTCGGGCTGGCCAGGTCGAGCGGTGACGACTGGCCCGAAGGCGGCGAACATCTGGCCGGTACTCCGGAGTACATGTCCCCCGAACACGTCGCGGGCGAAAAGCTGGGGCCGGCCAGCGATCAATACAGTCTGGGCTGTGTGCTTTTCGCCATGGGCACCGGCAAGCCGCCGCTGGCCGGTTGTGATCCCTGGAAAGTCTTGCATCGGACCGTTCACGAACAGCCACCGGCATTGGACGATGCGCGGCCCGAGATTCCGCCCTCACTGGCCGCCATCGTCGATCGGTTGCTCCACAAGTCTCCCGCCGACCGGTTCGCCAACATGGCGGCCGTGCAATCGGCGCTGGCGGCCGTCGAACGCGCCAGTCCGGCTGTGGCCGGGAGCGATCGTTCGACCAGGGCGGCAACCCGCGTGACGATATCCGTAGCCGGCCTGGCGGCCATCCTGCTGGCGGCCGTTTCGCTTTCCGGAGCCTGGGATTACGTGGCCAGTCAAACCGCCGCCCTCGCCCCTCTTGACGCCGGTAGCAAAGCTGGCCTCGGCGACGAGCGTGGCGAGGGTGGCGAGGGTGGCGATGGCGGTGAAGTTGGCGAGAGTGGAAAAGGCGGTGGCGGAGACGGAGGTGGCGCTGGTGGTGAAAGTGGTGAAGGCGGCAAGGGTGGCGAAACGGACCAGGGCAACCCGGGCGGGCCTCGGCCGGCCGCGACGCAGCCGCTACAGGTAACGATCGTCAACCCCGACTCGCTGCTGCGCGAACAGGTGCGCCAGGAGCGCGCCAGCGGGAACTTCGCGCCGTCGCCGTTCGAGCTGAAGCGACTGGCCGGACACCAGGGACCAGTCAAGGACGTGGCCTACACTCCGGACGGCAGGCTGCTGATCTCGTGCAGTGGCTGGCCGCTGGGCGACAAGACGATTCGGGTCTGGGATGTGGCCACGGGCCAGCAGTTGCGCCAATGTGACACCACGGGTATCCAGTTGCCCACCGGTTTGTCGGGCAGCCGGGAAGCGCCCGGCGAATGGGTGGCGCTGGCAGTGACGCCGGACGGCCAGTCGGTGGTTGTTGGCGGTAGCGATGGCGCGCTGGGCGTATGGGATATCGCCACGGGCAGGCTGCTCCGCCAAGTGCAAATCCACGCCGCGAGCGTTTACGCGCTGGCGGTCTCGCCGGACGGCCATTCGGTCCTCAGCGCCGGCCGCGAAGAGGATGCCGTCGTCTGGGACCTGAGAACGGGCGAGCGGTCCCTGACGCTGCCCTGTCAGACGCCGGCGGTAAGGGCGGTCGCGTTTTCGCCGGACGGTAAGTTGGCCCTGACCGGTACGCAAGGAGCGAATCACCTGCGGGTCTGGGACCTGGCGGCCGCGCGGAAAATCGCCGATTTGCCCCAGCAGCGCTGGGTCTGGAGCATCAGTCATTCGCCGACCGGGCGCAGCCTGGCATTCGCGACAGCCACGGAGATCCGCATCCTGGACCTGGAACACGGTACGGTGCTGCGCACCCTGCACGGCCACACCAGACAGGTAAGTTCGGTTGCCTATTCGCCTGACGGCACGCGGCTGATTTCGGCCGGCGAGGACAACACGGTCCGCGTGTGGGATGTGCAGACGGGCGAGGAGCTGCAGCTTTGCCTGGGGCATCAGGGATGGGTGTGGAAGGCACAATTCGCGCCCGATGGCCAGACGGCTGTATCCGCGGGCGGTGGAACGAACTCGCCCTTCGGCGGCGCCATCAGCGGCCAGGACTTCGCGCTCCGGATCTGGCGCATGCCCGCCTCAAGTCCGCGCGTGGCACAGTAGCCAACCCTGGCACCCGAGCTATTGACCTCTGGGGTCGATTTGCTAAACGCCGAAGTCTACGGGTTCCAGGTAACGGCCAGACGTCAGCGGGGCTCAACGTTCGCCCACACTAAGTTCGCCGGGGCGCCCAGCTTGCCAAATCGACCCCAGAGGTTAATTCGCGGGGCGGGAGGCCCAGCGGTGGAACTGCGGCTGGTCCAGAACGAGACCTTCGCGAAGCAACTGATATACGAGTTGCCGCGGATCGGGCGTTATGGTGGCAAGCAACCGCTGGAACGCCTCGGCCGGACATTCACCCTTCAGCTCCACGTGCACCAGTCGCCTCCCGTCGTCATACAGCACGCCGTCGACCTGCCACGGGCGAGGTTGATCGCCGCGCCAGACGAACGAGCCGTCCGGTTCGCAGAACATCCGCGGCAGTCTCGCCAGCGCTTCGCAGGCCGACTCGAAACTTATCGGCAGCGGTTGCGCCAGCTCGGCCGGTTCCATCGCGAGCGGTTGGAGAATCATCCCTTGCAACTCGCAGGGACTTGCCAGCCGCGGCGAGTCGGGCGCAGCGTGGCAGGCGATGCAGAAACGCAGCCAGTCGCCGGTTGCCGCGACGGCGTCGTGCCCACTGCGGGCTGGGCCGGGCTCCGGTCGCGTCACGGCTCGGCCGCCTCCACCTGTTCGGCGAGCCAGCGCAAGTAGCCCGCGCTGCCGCCCTCGATGCGCGTCGCCACAATCTCCGGCTCATCGTACGGATGCAGTTGCCGGATCGCCCGCTCGACGTCGTCGTAACGGTGGGCCAAGGTCTTCGCCGTGCACCGCCACTCGTCGGCCGACTCGACCTGGCCTTGCCAGCGATAAACGCTGCGGATCGGCCCATCGACCTGCACGCACGCAGCCAGCCGGTCGGCGACCAGCCGCTCGGCAATCCGCAGAGCGTCTTCGCGGCTGGCGGTCGTGGTCACGATCTGCAGGGCAATGTTCATGTGGCTGGCAGCACGTCGGGGCGACCGATTGAATAGTATGTGAAGCCGGCCCGGCGCACCGCATCGGGCTGGTACAGGTTGCGGCCGTCGAAGATCACGGGTTGCCGCATCAAGGCCCGCATCTCGGCCAGGTCGGGATGTCGGAACTCGGTCCACTCCGTATTGATCGCCAGCGCATCGGCTCCGGACAGCACCTCCAGCATCTGGCCGTAACGCAAGCGGTCGCCGTAGATGCGCCGCACGTTGGGCATCGCTTCGGGGTCGTGGACCGCAACCGCGGCACCTTGAGCCAGCAGCCAGTCGATCAGCGTCAGGGCCGGCGCCTCGCGGATGTCGTCGGTACGAGGCTTGAAGGCCAGACCCCAAACGGCAATGGTCCGCCCGCTGACGCCCGCAGGGCCGCCGACGCCCGCGGAGAAGTGCCGCGAGATTTTCTGGATCAGGACGCTCTTCTGCCGGGTATTCACCTCATCGACCGCCTGCAGGATCCGCGGCTCCAATCCCAGGGAGGTGGCGATGCTGGCCAAGGCCCGGACGTCCTTGGGGAAGCAACTGCCGCCGTAGCCCACGCCGGGGAACAGAAAGGCAAACCCGATCCGCTCGTCATGCCCGATCCCGCGCCGCACGTCGTTGATGTCGCCGCCAACCCGCTCGCACAGGTTGGCCATCTCGTTGATGAAGCTAATCTTGGTCGAAAGCAGCGCGTTGGCGACATACTTCGTCAGCTCGGCGCTTTCCGGCGACATCACCAGAAACGGCTTGTCGGTTCGCAGAAACGGCGCGAACAGGTCCCGCAGCACGTCGGCCGCCGCGGAACCGCGCACTCCGACCACGACGCGGTCGGGGAACATGAAATCCTGGATGGCCGCGCCTTCCTTGAGGAATTCGGGGTTGCTGGCCACTTCGCACTCGCGGCCGGTCAGTTCGCGAAGCCGCTGCCAGACTGCCCGGTTGGTGCCCACCGGCACGGTGCTCTTGACTACCACGATCGCGTCGCTGGCCAGGTGCGGCGCCAGGTCCTGAACCACTTTCCACAAGGCGCTCAGGTCGGCCGAACCGTCGGCGGCCGGCGGCGTGCCCACGGCCAGGTATATCAGCTTCGCGCCGGCAACAGCCGGCGGCAATTCGGTGGTGAAGGACAACCGTCCCGACTGGACGTTGCGGGTCACCAATTCGGCCAGACCCGGTTCGTAAATCGGGATCTGCCCGGCGCGCAGGCGAGCGACCTTCTCCTGGTCGATGTCGACACAGGTCACCTGGTTGCCGCTATCGGCCAGGCACGTTCCGGTGACCAGCCCCACGTATCCGGTCCCCACCACGGCGATGCGCATCAGGCTTCCTTCCCAGCTTCACGACTCGTGCTTCACCACCTAGGCCGACGAACCTTCGCCGGATCCCTCCTCCTCGTCGTCCTCGCGCGGCACGCGAACCACGGCGGCCAGCGTGTCTTCCGCCTCCAGGCTCATGATTCGCACGCCCTGCGTATTGCGGCCAATCACGCTGATCTCCCGCGCCGCGATCCGCTGGATCTTGCCGCGCGCGGTCATCATCAGCAGTTCGTCGTCGTCGTCCACCCGGACGATGCTCACCACCCGCCCATTGCGGCGCGTGGTCTTGATGTCGCGGATCCCCTTGCCGCCGCGACGCTGCGTGCGATAGCGATTGCTGGACGACGTCTCGTCCTCGGCTTCCGCCGCGCCCTCGCTGCCCCCGGTGCCCTCGCCGCCACTCACGGCCTCGGTCGCGCCTTCGCTTTCCGAGGCCGCCTGGCCGACGCCGAAATTGGTGCGTTTGCCGTAGCCGAACTCGCAGACGGTCAGCAACGTGGCCTCCGGCTCCACGACCACCATGCCCACCAGTTCGTCGCCGGCCGACAGGCTGATCCCCTTGACGCCCGACGTGTTGCGGCCCATCGGCCGCGCATCGTCCTGGTTGAAGCGAATGGCCATTCCCTTGGCCGTGGCCAGCAGCACCTCATCGCCCGGCTTGGCCACCACCACATCCACCAGCTCGTCGTCCTCCCGCAGCTTGATGGCGATGATGCCGCCCTTCTTCGGCCGGCTGTACTGTTCGAGCGGCGTTTTCTTGATCAGTCCCTTGCGCGTGGCCATCATCAGAAAGTGGCCGGGCAGATCGAAGTCCCGCACCGGGCGGCAGTCGGTGATCTTCTCCTCAGGCTCCAGGTTCAACAGGTTGACCACCGCCCGGCCGCGGCTCTCGCGCCCCAACTGCGGCAGGCCATACACCTTCTGCCAGTAGACCTTGCCCCGGTTGGTGAAGAACAGCAGGTAGGCGTGCGTGCTGGCCACGAACAGATGCTCGATCGGGTCCTCCTCGTCCGTCTGAGCGCCCTTCAGTCCCTTGCCGCCTCGCCGCTGAGCGCGATAGGTGCTGGCCGGCGTCCGCTTGATGTAACCGCGGTGGCTCAGCGAAACCACCATCGTCTCCTCGGTGATCAGATCCTCCAGATCCACCTCGCCCAGCTCCTCGCCGCTGATCTCCGTCCGCCGGTCATCGCCGTACTTGCGGCGGATCTCCTGCAGTTCCTCCTTGATGATCTGCAGCATGTTCTGCTCGTCCGACAGAATCCGCAGGTACTCGCGGATCTCGTCCAGCAACCTGGCGTGCTCCTCGGCCAGCTTCTGCTGCGCGAGGCCGACCAGTTGGCTGAGCGTCATCTTGAGGATTTCGTCGGCCTGAACGGCGGTCAGCGTGTAGATGTCGGACACGCCCCGTTCCTGCTGGAAGATGCGGAAACCCTCCTCGCCCAGGGCCCGTTCCAGCATCGAGGCCGGGCACTCGACGCCCATCAGCCGGCTCTTCGCTTCGGCCGCGGTCTGCGACTGGCGGATGATGCGGATGATCTCGTCGATGTCCGCCAGGGCCAGCAGCAGGCCCTCGACCGTGTGCTTGCGGCGACGGGCCTTGGCCAACAGGAACTGCGTGCGGCGGCGGATCACGTTGACCCGGTGACGGACGAACTCCTCCAACAGCTCCTTCAGCGACAGCTCCCGCGGCTTGCCGTCCACCAGAGCCAGCAGGATGATCGAGAACGTGTCCTGCAAGGGCGAAAACTGGTAGAGCTGATTCAACACCACGTCCGGGTCGGCGTCCCGTTTGATGTCGATCACCAGCCGCACCGGCTCCTTCAGATCGCTTTCGTCCCGGATGCCCGCGATACCCTTGATCCGGTCGCCGTTGACCAGGGCTGCGATCCGTTCCACCACGCGGTCCCGGAACTGCTGGAAGGGGACTTCGGACACCACGATCCGGTACCGTCCCTTGCCGTGCTCCTCGACCCGCGCCCGTGCCCGGATCACGATCGTCCCACGCCCGGTGCGGTAACCCTGGCGAATGCCCGACCGACCGCAAATCACGCCGCCCGTGGGAAAGTCCGGCCCCTGGACAACCTGCATCAGCTCGTCAATCGACACGCCCGGCTCTTCGATCAATCGCACCAGGGCATCGCAAATCTCGCGCAAATTGTGCGGCGGGATCGACGTGGCCATGCCGACCGCAATGCCGCTGGTGCCGTTGACCAGCAGGTTCGGGAACCGGGACGGCAGCACGGTCGGCTCCGTCCGGCTCTCGTCGTACGTCGGCACGAAGTCGACCGTGTCGAGCTTCAGATCGTCCAGCATCATCGCCGCGATCGGCGACAACCGGGCTTCGGTGTATCGCATGGCGGCCGCGGGCAATCCGGCGATCGAACCGAAATTGCCCTGCTTGTCGATCAGCACGTGCCGCATGTTCCATTCCTGGGCCATGCGGACCAGCGTCGGATAAATCACGCTCTCGCCGTGCGGATGGTAGTTGCCGCTGGTGTCGCCCGAAATCTTGGCGCACTTGACCCGGGCCGACCCCGGTCCCAGATTCAAATCGTTCATCGCCACGAGAATCCGCCGCTGCGACGGTTTCAGACCATCGCGCGCGTCCGGCAGCGCGCGGCTCACGATCACGCTCATCGCGTAAGTCAGGTAGCTGTTCTTCAGCTCGTCTTCAATCGGCAGGTCAATCAGTCGCTGCCCGTTTCCCTGGTCGTCGTCCGGCGGACCTGGATCTCCGGACGTGGGACCTTGGGGCAGATCAGAGTCGGTCGACAAGGAACAACCCTTTCGCTTGTGGCAACCGAGTCGGTGGGAGAAACCCGGATCGAACCGGCGCCTGCCGCGGCATCCGCCACCGCCAGGCGATCAATTCCGGGATACGGCAATCCCGTATTGTAGCGGTCTGGCACTCGGTCAGCAACGGACCGACGCCACAGGACCAGCTTCGCAACTCAATTCGTCGGAAGATGTTGCGACACGAAAAGCAGGACCGGTCCGGGACCCGAAGCAGGACCGGTCCGGGACCCAACTGGCTGACCGGCCGCTGGCCCGGCACGACTCAAGTCTGGCAGGCCGCCAGGTCAGCCGCGACCCGCCAAGGTGGCATCCGCCAGGTGCCCGGCGGGCATCAGCCACGAAGTGGTCCGAGCGGCACTGGTGTCCCAGTAGGGATACTTGCCCTCGTTATATGAGGACAATTCCAACCACAGCAGGACACACGAAATCACCAGCGCGAAGAAGGACAGAATCAACATCATCGTGTAGACGTTGATCCGCTGCTTCTGCACGGGCGCAATCGCGGGCGCCGGGACAGCCGGATTAGCCGAGAGAGAGCTTGGTGCTGACACGGTCGTCCTTCTTGATGATGCCTCGACGGTATTCTTTCAGAATGGTCGCCACCGCGCGGTCCGGCTGGGTTTCCATCACCACAATCCGTCCCAGGTACTGACCGTTGCGGTAGACGTCGAGCTGGTGCCCCTTGCGGATGCCGTCATCCGATCCCAGCGAAATCTCGACCAGATCGGTATTCGTCGCTCCCACGGCCACGATCCAGCCGTCCAGCTTCGGCGGGATGTTGTCGGTCGGCGTGTCGACGGTAATGCCCAGCTTGTCCATCACGCCCTTCATCCGGGTGATCTGCAAGGCCAACTGCGTTCGCCGCTCCTCCAGTTGGTCATACAAGCCCTGGGTCCGATTCACCTGGTCCGTCAGACTGACCACCTTGGAGAACTGCGCGTTGCGATCTTCTTCCGCCACCCGAATCTCGTCCCTCAAATCCATCACTTCCTTGGTCAACTTCTCCAGCGTGTTGGCGTTGGTATTCAACGTCTCCGTCGCCGTGCTCTTGAAAGCGTTCAGCGCATCAAGTTCCTTCTGCTTGTCGGACAATTCCTGGACGCGCTGATCAAGCTGGCTGTAAAGATTACCCAGAATGTGACGGCGAGCGGCCTGTTCCTGAGCCAAGGCCGCCTTGGACTTCTCCAATTCACGCCGCAATTCCTCGTTGACCTGCTTCTGCTGCTCGACTTGCTGCTTCAACCCCAACTGCTCGCCCTTCGAAGGGTCCGGGTTGGGATTGTTCACCACCTTGTCCCACTGGCGATGCGTGGCGAAGACGGCAATCGAGAAGCCCATGAACAACACGCTCATCACCAGGATGAGCATCGTGAAGATTTTGCCTAGCAGCGTCATATTGCCGATTCCCTCACGACGTTCCGGAAGTGCTGATGCCGCTTTAGTATAATTTTCGCCGCTGGCGCGTGTCAACGAAATCCTGAATTCCTGCCCGAATCAGGCCTCCCGCCTCATGGCCGCGACCGTCCTAACCGCTGCCGCCGGAAACACCCGGCAACTCCCACCGCGACCGTCGCCGCCAGACACAGGCCGGCTGGAAGATCCCCCAGTCGAGTATACCACGCGCTGCGCCGGTCGCGCGCCACCGAAGCGACCAGGTAGTCGTCCCGCAGGGCGCCGATCCGGTCCAGCACCCGGCCACTGCCGTCAATCCAGGCCGTAATCCCCGTGTTCGCCGCGATCAGCGACGGTCGCCGATGCTCCACCGACCGGAAGACGGCACACGCCAAATGCAGGTCCAGAATGCTGGAACCGCGAAACCAGCCGTCGTTGGTAATGCTGACCAAGATATCGGGCGATTCCCCGCGCCGCTCCAACACCCGTACCTGACGCCGAATTAAATGGGGTACCGTACTCTCGAAACAGATGTTCGGGCAGAGCCGGAATCCGGCCACCTCAAACCCCTGCGGCTCTCGGCCGGCCGACAACCCCTGAGTGAGGGGGGTGAGCCGGTAGAGCCACGGCAGCCAGTCCGCCAGCGGAACATACTCGCCAAACATCACCGGATGCATCTTGAAGTACCGGCCCGCGACCCCGCCGCGGGCGTCGAGCAACATGGCCGTGTTGTAGAAATGCGGTACCCGGTCCCGGACATACTCCACGTCGGTACCCACCAGCAGCCAAGGTCCAGCCGCATCCCCTTCTGGAGGGGTTTGTGAGCTGCCGGCCACTCCGCTCCGCTCGGACGCCCGGCTGACGTCCCGAATCGCCTCGGCCAGGTCGCGGTTCTTGGCCTGAAATGCCAGTTGCCACCGCTCGACGGTCTGCTGAAACTCGGCAGGACTCATTTCCAGGCCGGGCGGAGGTTCCGGCGGACCGTCAAACAGCAGTTCCCGAATGTTCGCCGTATACACCGATTCTGGCCAGACGATCAGTTGCACTCCCGTGTGCCGCTCGACCGCCGCCAACGTCAATTCACGATACTGGTAGTAAATGTCCAGGTTCCGCTGCGCGTTGAACTCAAAGATCGTCTCCGCGGAACGCTGAATCAAAGCCACCGTCAGCCGCTCATCCGCCCGACCCTCCGTGCCCCCTGCCTTGACGGATTGCCACCCCCTGTCGCCGGCAACTGGAAGCTCGGCGTCGTCCTGCCCGATCCGCACGCATCCGTAGATGATGGCAGCCGCGGCAATGGTCGCCGACACGGCCACACCCGCCAGGGCCGGCCAACCAATCCGGCGGCACTGGCCGGCCGGGATGCAACCAGCGATGGCCGCCGCCACCAACATGATCAGGCAACTCACCAGGTACGCCCCGCCCAAATCGGCCACCTGGATCACCGGCAGCACGCTCACCTGCGAATGCCCCAGTAAGGCCAGCGAGAATCCGGTCAGCAGGTACCCCCGTAACAGCTCCAGCCCCGTCCAGATTACCGGACCTGCCACCCAGAGCGGCCAACCCATTCGATGTACGGCGACGCGTGCCAGAGCGACAAATGCCGGCAGGTAGCACGCCAGGTACAGGCAAAGCGCTACCCAGCCAAAGTACGTCGCCCAGTGTGCCAACCGGATGCCTTGCAGCAGCGCCAGCCAGTGCAGAAGGCTCACGCTCCACAGGGTCAGATAAGGCCATTTGCCGCCCAGTCGCGGTAGCCGCACCAGGTACAACCAGGCCACTGGCGCCAGCCACGCCAGCGGCCACCACGACCAGGGCGGGAAGGCCGCCAGAAGCAGCACACCGCCGAGCAGGCCCAGGAACCACGTCGATCGATACCAACCAGCTTCCCGCGACCGACCCTCGCCGGGCACGTCCGGATTCGTGGCGGCCCCCGCCGCGGCTCGAAGGGCATCCGTGGCCCCTGGCTTCCCATTGTCTCGTCGGCGGACGGCCGATCGCCGCTTTGGGTCCTGAGTCATCGTCATGCCGGACTACCTGAACTGGCTGCGGGGGAACCAAACTCCTCCGACCATCGGCCGGACAGCTTTCAAACTAAGCCCAAAGCCCGTTTCCTGCCAGACAGTCTGGGAGAGCTGCGTAGAGTGGTCGTGAGTTCGCGGCGATGCGAGCACACCTGGTGGAGCGATTGTCCCAATCGCTCTCCTTGGTGGAGCGATTGTCCCCAATCGCTCCCAATCGCTCTCTGCGGGCCCACCTAAAGCGGGTACACCGGCACCAGTTCTCCCGCCGCGTAGTCCCGATCTCCGGGCGGGAACAGGGTCAGGCAGTTGGCTTCCACCAGGGTCCGCTGGTCGGCCGAGCCCTTCCAGTCCAGCGTCCGGACGAACGACAAGCCGTCCTGTTCGAACAGGCGGGAAGGGAAGCAAGTCGCGCGGTCGCCGCGGTGGCGAAAACCCGCCTCCAGCCGGGCCTCGCGAGTCGCGAGCGGTTCGTTGCCGTGACCGGCCAGCCGAGCCAGCGCGGGCCGGACGAACAGGTGGAAGCAGACCAGGCTGCTGACGGGATTCCCCGGCAGGCCGAACACGAGCGTTCTGCGCGAGGGCCGCTCGAGCACGCCGAACCAGAGCGGCTTGCCGGGCTTTAAATCCACCTTGTGAAAGACCTGCCTCACGCCCAGGGACTGCAGCGCCTGAGGCACCAGGTCCAGGACACCGGCCGACACGCCGCCAGACAGCAACAAGACGTCCTGCTCCAGCCCCCGACCGATCCGTTCGGCCAGGTCATCCGGTTCGTCGCGGGCGATTCCCAGGTCCAGTGGTTCGGCTCCCAGCGTCTGAACGGCGGCCACGAGCAGCGGGCCGTTGCTGTTGCGAATCTGCCCGGCACCCGGCGTCGTGCCGGCGGGCACCAATTCGTTGCCGGTGGCCAGCACCGCGACACCAGGTCGAGGCACCGCCAGCACTTCTGCCCGCCCCACCTCCGCCAGCAGACCGATTTCGATGGCCCGCAGCCGACATCCCGCGGCCAGCACTTGCTGCCCACGTTGCAGCGACGTGCCGCGGCGCATGATATTCTGTCCCTGCTCGACCGCCGGTTCGTCGATGCGAATCCGCCGCACCGCTCGACCGCCCGCCGCGTCAGCCGGGGTTTCCGCCGCGCCGCTGGTACGTTCGACCATCACCACGGCGTCGGCGCCCGGCGGGATCGGCGCGCCGGTCATGATACGGGTGGCAGTGCCGCTGTTCACGGCCAGCGAGGGGACCATCCCCGCGAAGACTTCCTCCAGCACGGTCAATTCCCGGTGCCCCGCGGCCACGTCGGAGGCTCGGATCGCGTAGCCGTCGACCATCGCCTTGTCGTGCGGCGGCGAGTCGATGTCGCTGGCCACGTTCTCGGCCAGCACCAGGCCCACCGCCTGGCTCAGCGGCAACCGCCTGGCCGGCCGCTGGCCCGCCTCGGCCAGCACCTTGTCGAGAGCTTCGGAGATCGGAATCATCTCGGACCCTTTGCGGGCGGTCCTTGTTGCAGAAACCTTCGCAGCAGTTCGTGGCCGCACTCGGTCAGAAAGCTTTCCGGGTGGAATTGCCAGCCGTCGAGCGGCCAGGTTTTGTGCCGGATGGCCATGATTTCGCGACTGCCATCGGGGGCCATCGCCCAGGCCGCGATCTCAAAATCGTCGGACAACGTCGGCGGTTCGATCACCAGGCTGTGATAGCGGGTGGCGATGAACGGGTTGGGCAGCCCGGCGAACAGGCCCCGATTGTCGTGATGGATCGAGTCGGTCTTGCCGTGCATCAGGTGCCGCGCCCGCACGATCCGAGCGCCCGTCGCCTGGCCGATCGACTGGTGCCCCAGGCAGACGCCCAGCAGCGGTACCTTGCCCGCGAGGTGTTGCACGCAAGCGACCGATATGCCAGCCTCGTTCGGCGTGCAGGGACCCGGCGAAATGATCACGTGCGTCGGTCCCAGCCTCTCGATCTCCTCGGGCGTGATCTGGTCGTTGCGGTAAACCTGGATTTCCAGGCGGGAGTCGAGTTCTCCGAGCCTTTGCACCAGGTTGTACGTAAAGGAGTCGTAGTTGTCGATCAGCACGATCATGCCTGGACACTCGCGGGACCATCCGGACGGGGGGGCGGTGAATCCTTGCAGAAGACCCGGTCGCCGCGACGATGGTGGAACCGGGCAAGATTCCGTACCCCATCTTATCCTGAGGCCGCTCAAATGTTACAGCCGGGGGGCGCTGGGATGCATCCGTCGAACCACTGGCCGAATCCGACGCCAGCAACCGGCCGCAGGGCTCGTCTGGCCGCCCGCTGCGCAACTTGGCTGGTCGCAACAGTCTTGGCCGCGGGCGGGCTGATTCCGCCGCCCGTGCGGGCCGAACCGGGCGAGCCGCCAGCGGCCAACCTGGTCGAAACGGCGGGCCCGGTGGAACTGTCGGACGAATTTCAGACGCTGGTCGCCGGGCTGGTGCGAGCGAACCTGCCCGACAAATTCGAGGACCTGCGCGATTGGGGACAGACCAGGGAAATGACCACGGGCCTCCGGGTGCGCCGCGAGGGGCTGAAACTGGAAACCAAACGCAAACGCAAGGAGGTCAACGACGGGACCTGGAAAATGTACCGCCTGCGCGTGGTCGATAAGGACGAACATTTCCAATTGTGGGTGGATAACGCCCGCGAAACGGAGTCGGGGACGCTGGCTTTCGACGTCACCACGGTCGCTCGCCTGGAAGCGTTCGGGCGGTGGTCGGTGTGGGAACGGGGCGTGCAACTGGTGAGTCTGAGCGCCGAGGCCGACGCGCGGGTCCGGCTGCGGGCCTCCTGCCAACTGGCCTTGCGGCTTGATCCCAGCCGCCTGCCGCCCGACGTGATGCTGAAACCGACCGTCGACCGGGCGGAACTGAAGCTGCTGGATTTCCGGCTGCGGCGGGTCAGCGACTTGCACGGGCCGCTGGTCCGGCAACTGGGACGGGCCCTGGAGGACCTGGTCGAGGACAAGCTGGCCGCCAGCCGCGATCGTTTGCCGGAAAAGTTCAATCGGCAAATTGACAAGCAGCAGGCCAAGCTGCGATTCTCGTTGCATGAACTGCTGACCTCCCGCTGGGCTGGCGCCGCGCGGCTGCTCGAACCGGCCGAGGGACCTTAAGCCCCGTCGAGGCGGCGAGGAACCGTGGATCCGGCCCCCTTTGCTTCGTTCCTGGCATGATCGAACCACCCGCCGCTGACGACCAATCAACAGCCTCCGAGCCGCTGGCGGCCTCCGCCTCGACCAGGGCCCGAGACCGCTACCAGTTCGGCATTCTGCCGCTGCTGGCGCTGACCACGCTGATTGCGGCGGCGTGTGCCTGGCTGCGCGTGGCGGACCTGCCCCGCTCCTTTCAGATCGGCCTGGGAATTTACGCCGTGGCGATGAGCGTCTATCTGACCATGCGGGTCCCGTACGCGCTGCGCTTGCTGCGAGGCAAGTCGGTTCGCTGGAAGAAAATCCAGGCGGACCGCCGGGAGATGGAACAGTTGATCCAGCGGCACCAGCAACACCGCGCGGACAACCAAGACGCTTCCCCACCCTCGACGCCGTAGTCGCCTTGTGCTCCGTGCATCGTCGCCTTTCGCTCCGCGAAAGTAGCGCGGCAGCTCACATTTCGCTGGCGCCGGAAGGCCCAATCGCGGCGTCCGCTACTTTCGCGGAGCGAAAGGCGACTATGCGCGGAGCGAAAGGCGACTCCAGGTGGGTGGTACTTCTTCCGGTCGCCGCCTTATAATTCAGCAGCGGAATCTGGCGCTCTCCACATCGAATCAACCGTTCAGCCAAGCCACCATGACCACGACTGCCGAAGCCGCCTCGCAATTTGAATTAGCTCCCTACAAGTCCCTGTCCAATGAGGAATTGTCGCGACGGATCGAGGCGGTGCGGGCCGAATTGGGTCCCAAGCTGCTGATCCTGGGGCACCACTACCAGCAGGACGAAGTGATCGCTCACAGCGATCTGCGGGGCGACAGCTATCAACTCAGCCAACTGGCGGCCGACAGCCGGGACTGCCGGCAGATTGCCTTCTGCGGCGTGCACTTCATGGCGGAAACGGCCGACATTCTGGTGAACCGCCCGGAGCGGCTGGCGGAGCGCGGCGGGCAGCGGGTGCCGGTGGTGCTGCCCGATATGGCGGCCGGTTGTTCGATGGCTGACATGGCGGCCATCGACCAGGTCGAGCAGGCTTGGGCGGAGCTGGGTGAGGTGATCGATACGACCGACGTCACTCCGGTCACGTACATCAACTCGGCTGCCAGCTTGAAGGCCTTTTGCGGACGGCACGAAGGAATCGTCTGCACGTCGAGCAACGCGGCGGCGGCCCTGCGATGGGCATTCGCCAAGACCCGTCGCGTGCTGTTCTTCCCCGATCAGCATCTGGGCCGCAACACGGCGCTGGGCATGGGAGTTGGCCTGGATCAGATGCCGGTATGGAATCCGTACGCCGACGAACTGGGTGGCAACTCGGCCGAGGCGCTGGAAGCGAGCCGCGTGATTCTGTGGCAGGGCCACTGCAGTGTGCACCAGGTGTTCCGGCCGGAGCACGTGAGCCTGTTCCGCGAGAAGCACCCCGGCATCCGGATTCTGGTCCACCCGGAGTGTCCGCGCGAGGTGTTCGAACTGGCGGATGAATCGGGTTCGACCGGCAAGATTATCCAGCAGGTGCGGCAGGCTCCGCCCGGCACTCGCTGGGCGATCGGCACCGAGCTGCACCTGGTGAACCGGTTGAAGGCCGAACATCCGGAGCAGGAGATTTACTTCCTTTCGCCGGTCGTCTGCATGTGCGCGACGATGTACCGGATCGATCTGGCTCATCTCTGCTGGAGCCTGGAGAACCTTGCGGCTGGGACGCCGGTGAACGTGATTCGAGTGGACAACGACACGGCCCGCTGGGCGCTCGTGGCGCTGGAGCGGATGCTGCAGATTCGTTGAGCGGCACGGGCTGGCGACCCGCGCTACGCGTCGGGCGTCAGCAAGCGATCGATGGCCGCCAGCGTCTCGCCGATCGAATCGCGGATGATGACGTCGGCCATGACGTCCAGGGGCGTGGGATCCCGGTTGATCAAGACCAGCTTGGCGCCGGTCTGCCGGGCCAGCGCCGGGATGTGCGCGGCGGGCGTCACGACCAGCGACGACCCCATGGCCAGAAGCAAGTCCGAGGCACGAGCCTCGTCGTACGCCTCATCCACCACCTGCTCGGGCAGTATCTGGCCGAACGACACCGTGGCGTGTTTCAGCAGGCCGCCGCATTCCGGACAACTCGGCACACGCTCGTCCACCAGAAACTGCTGGACCAGCGGATCGGCGTCAAAGCGAGCCTGGCAGCTCAGACAGGCCACGAAACGGGCCGTGCCGTGCAATTCCAGCACGCGACGGCTGCCCGCATCCTGGTGCAGCCCATCGATGTTCTGCGTAATGACGGCTTGCAGCCGGCCCTCTCGTTCCCATTTGGCCAGCACCTGATGTCCCAGGTTCGGCCGGCTGCCGGCGAAGTCGCGGTGGCAGATGGACTTTTGCCGCCAGTACTCCCGGCGTTTCTCCGCGCTGCGGACGAATTCGTCGTAGTACACGGGCTGAGACGTGGCCCACACGCCTTGTGGCGAACGATAGTCGGGGATGCCGCTTTCGGTGCTGATGCCGGCACCGGTGAAGGCCACGGCGTGGCCCGCGTTTCGCAGCCACTCGGCAACCTGAGCACAAGAGTCTGATTCCATTGCGATCCTGGTGCCCGTCAGGTGACGGTCTTGGCGCGTTACGAATAAACACGCACCTTGGGGAAACTGGCCTTGATCTGCTCAATCCCCTTGGCCGTGACGCGGGAGCCGACGACCCAGATCTCCTTCAGCGCCGCCAGCCCGTGCAACTGGCTCAACTGCTCGTCGTTGTTCCGTTCGTAAAAGAACACCCGCCAGACGTGCCCCCGGTCGTCGATGTCCAGCCGGGCGCCGATGTCCCGCAAGGCCGACAGCGTGTCCGGGTGGTCCGGTTCCAGAATCTCCTCCGGCTCGGCTTCAGCGACCGCCTCATCCTCTGCCTCGTCCACTTCCTCCTGATCGTCTGGTTCGTCCGACTCGTCCTCGTCCAACTCGTCGTCAAAATCGTCATCAGCGACTTCATCGTACGGGTCTTCGAACTCATAATCGTCGTCGGGACGCTTCGCCATGGTGGATCCTTGCCGGTGGCAGACGGAGTGGAGCCCGCGGAGCTTGGGGGGGAACGCGGCGGCGGGCGGACCGCGAACGTTTCAGTCGAATAGATTAGCAAATCGGAGCGGCTGCGTCACGTCCCCGCCGCACCCGGTCCCCCTTCCGCCTCGACTCACCTTGACTCGGCGGGCGCGACGCATCGCCGTCTTGCCGCCCCGAGTCCCGCCGAAATGGAGTCGCGCCGGCCGGCCTCTCGCGGGACGGTCGCCCGGCCAGCTATCCTGGAGGGATTCCCAGGATTGGAGGAGTCGGAGAAACGTGCCCAGTTCGCAGCCCCCGCCGCAGTCTCCACCGCGACCCGCGGATCGGAAGGCGTCCGAAAACACGCAGTTGCCGGAGGATCTGGCCGTGATCGTCGTCGACCATGGCTCGCGCCGCGCGGAGAGCAACCGCTTGTTGTTGGACGTCGTCGACGCCTTCCGGCGGTTGGGGCTGTACGCGATCGTGGAGCCGGCTCACATGGAGCTGGCCGAACCGAGTCTGGCCACGGCGTACGAGCGTTGCGTGGCGGCTGGAGCCCGCCGAATTGTGGTGTTCCCTTATTTCCTGTCGCCAGGCAGACACTGGTCCCAGGACATTCCGGCGCTGGCGGCGGCGGCCGCCTCCCAGCATCCCGGCACGACCTATCTGGTCGCCGCTCCCCTGGGACTGCACCCCTTGATGCTGCGGATCATGGACGAACGCATCCGGCACTGTCTGGACCACGCTCAGGGCGCGGCCGGCCAGTGTTCGATTTGCCAGGACATGGAAGGCTGCCAGTTTCGCCAGGCACCGGGGGCAAAACCGAGCTAGATTTTCCGCTGAGGGGGCCGCGCGCCGAGCGTACACCTGTCGCTCGCCGGCCCTCCACGGAGGACTTCACCGCCGCCATGGGCATTTATCCCATTCGACCTGGCCGGTCGGACTTCGATACCTTGCGCCGCATCACAGACGTGGTGGCCATCGGTCTGGCGTTACCCCTGGCCGCGATCCTCACGGGAAACTGGCCGTCGCCGCTGCCGGTCGCCGCATTATCGGCCATGCTGCTGGCCTGGTTCGCCGGCGCCTGGCTGCTGATGGTGTTGCTGCGGGCCGGCCTGCGCGCGGCCCAGCGGCTGCTGCGAGCCCGGAATCTGAACACGCGGGGCGTGGTGATCGTGGGTGTCAATGAGCTCGGCCTGCGCCTGGCCGCGGACATTGACGCGACGGCGGAAACAGGCCTCCGCGTGGTTGGTTTCTACGACGACCGCCCGGCGGCCCGCACTCCTCCCATTCCCTCCGGTTTGGGGCAGCGGATCGGCGACCTGGACGAACTGGTCGCGCGGGCTCGTCGCGGCCAAGTGGACCTGGTGTTCATTGCGCTGCCGATGCGAGCGGAACGGCGGATCCAGCGGGTCCTGGAACGGCTCAGCGACAGCACGGCTTCCGTCTACCTGGTGCCTGACTTCTTTGTGTTCCAGATGCTGCATTCGCGCTGGACGACGATTCGTGGTCTGCCCGTGGTGAGTCTGTTCGAGAGTCCGCTGTACGGCATCGACGGCCTGTTGAAGCGGGCCATGGACCTGATCGTTGCCAGCGGCCTGCTGGTGCTGCTGGCCGTCCCCTTGCTGCTGGTCGGCCTGTGCATCAAGCTCACCAGCCCCGGCCCGGCCTTGTTCCGCCAACGCCGGTATGGTCTGGACGGCCGCGAAATCCTGGTCTGGAAGTTCCGCACGATGCGGGTCTGCGAAGACGGAGCCAGCGTGGCCCAGGCCCGCCGCGACGATCAGCGAGTCACTCGGATCGGGCGGCTGCTGCGCAAGGCTTCCATCGACGAAATTCCGCAACTGCTGAACGTCCTCGACGGCAGCATGTCGCTGGTCGGCCCGCGGCCTCATCCCAGCGTGATGAACGAGCAGTACCGGCGGCAGATCCTCGGCTACATGCTGCGGCACAAGGTCAAGCCGGGCATCACCGGCCTGGCTCAGATCCGCGGCTGGCGCGGCGAAACCAATACCCTGGACAAGATGGCTCGCCGAATCGAATGCGACCACCAGTATATTCGCGAGTGGTCGTTGTGGTTGGACTGCAAGATTCTGCTTTGCACCGTCTGGGTCTTCTGGCGCCAGGATGCGTATTAGTTGTCAGTCGTCAGTCGTCAGTTGTCAGTCGGCAGGTAATCGTTCACGGGATCTTGAGTTTCAAAGAGGCGACGAGGAAAGAAACCAATCCTTCTGGCTCCCTCCCCGGCTTCGAGATTGTGCAGCTATTGAGTTGTCTTGCCGAGTGGACTTGGCGTTATGACCAAGGGAAACTTAAACGGCCTCCGCTTCGGCGAGCGAGCCCCCCTGAAATCCCGCCGGCTTGCCCGGCGGATCGTTAGGCTTTTAGCTACAGTGCGCCGGGCTCTCCTCCTCTTCGAATCCCGCCGGCTTGCCCGGCGGATCGTTAGGCTTTTAGCTACAGTGCGCCGCGCTCTCCTCCACTTCGAATCCCAGCTTGATTCGCACGCGCTCGCCCGGTCGGGCGTTAGTGAAAAACCTAGCGATCCGCCGGGCAAGCCGGCGGGATTCGAAGTCCAAAACAGTCTGACGGGCGCTCACCGGGAGCCAAGGGCCTTAAACACTGAGGTTCCAACAACTTATAAGCTG
>JAGFJK010000280.1 GCA_024102795.1 Pirellulaceae bacterium | reverse complement strand
TACCAGTATCGCGAGGACATGTTTCCGACCAGCTATTTTCGCATGGCGTACGACCAGTTGTGCAGCCACCACGCTCCGCGGGCGGCGGCGCGCGAATACCTCAAGATTCTGCACCTGGCGGCGCGGGCGACGCGGGAGTCATTGACGCATGTCGAGTACCTGTCGGAACTGACGGCCCTGGAATGCCAGGCCCGCCGCGAGAGCCGGATTGCCCGCCTGTTGCAACAGTCCCGACTGCCCATCGCCAAGACGTGGCAGAACTTCGACTGGACCCGTCTGCCCTTGCAGGTCGCTCGGCAAATGGAGAGCCTCCGCGACGGTTCGTTCCTGGATCGCCGCGAGAACCTGCTCGTGTTTGGGAAACCCGGTTCGGGAAAGAGCCATTGCCTCTGCGCGCTTGGGGAACAACTTGTACAGCGGGGTCGTTCAGTGTTCTTCACGACCTGTAGCCTGCTCGTGCAGCAGTTGCTGGTCGCCAAACGCGACCTGAGATTGGCCCGGCAGATCAAGAGGCTGGCGACGTTCGACGCGCTGATCATCGATGACCTGGGCTACGTGCAACAGAGCCGCGAGGAGATGGAAGTCCTCTTCACGCTGCTTGCCGAACGCTACGAACGAGGGAGCGTGCTGCTGACGAGCAACCTGCCCTTCAGCAAGTGGGAGCAGATCTTCAAGGATGCGATGACCACGGCGGCCGCCATCGACCGTCTGGTGCATCACAGCGTGATCCTGGAGCTGAACGTGTCCAGCTACCGGCTCGAAAAGGCCAAGACACCCGATGCGAGTGAGCCCGCCAAGGGCACCAAGGCGTAGAAAGGCGCCCGCCAGGGAATTCTAACTGTCGCTAAAGGGGAATAGTAATTGTCGCCGAACAATGAGTCGTTGAACATGCGGCTCGAAGGCGGGCGTGAGCAGGTAGCGAATGTCATAAACCGTGAAGTGAACCAAGCCGATAACCTTGTCCCGGGCGTCGTGATTCGCACCATCATTGGGCAACGGAGCGAGGCGGCCCCCAACCGCTTTTACAGAACTGGCGAACAGCGCCCCCGCAGCATCCGAGCCGAGTGCAATCAGGGCGTGGTTCTCGTAGTAGGCGAGCACCCCGTTCTCCGTGAGTCGAGTCGCGAGGTGATCGACCAGACGAGGATCACCGAGATAAGCCAACACGGTCACGGCCTTGGCGTGATCCCTCGTCCCTGTAGCATTTACAAGTTGTTGGACAGCCCGATCTGCCAAAGCAAGTCGAAATTCAGGAGTCGCAGCCCGAATGGATGCCAAGAGTTCCCTGTAGAAGTAAGTGTCGTTGCCCCGGCGAACGCCGAACCACTCCCAGCGATACACGAATGCAGTTTCGGGGGCGTAGCTGAGTTTGATAAACGCCGTAGCTCCGAGTGAATTCAAGTGATTGTGCGAGTGGGCGGGCACCACGAGATGCTTCACCAACGCCTCCACGGCTTCTCGACAATTCAACTCGCCGAGCAGAGTCATCGCCATCGCCGCTCGAACATGGTGGCGGCTCGTGATCTGCGAACCAAGTTCACCGGCGATTTTCGCTCTGGTCTCAGCTGCGTATTGACTAGGCCATGCCCGCAACACGATGGCCGCCTTCCTTGCGTCTACTTCGTGCAGCCGCAGGATGAACTCGTGACGAACGTTTTCGCCGACCAGCCTGTATGCGATCCGTGCTAGCCTGGGGTACGCAGCTGTGAATGTAAGCCGTGCGAAAGATTCAGCCATCCGTTTGGGGTCGTTCTTGATATCTTCCACATCGGCTTCGGCCCGGTAGAAATCTTGGACGGCTTCGACCGTGAACCGGATGTGATCGGCCTGGCCGGGCAGGCTTTCCAGGATGCTTGCCTCAATGAGCCGTTGGAGTACCGGCCCTGGAGGGTGAGACGAATCGAAGCGAGGCACTTCAGCCAGCCGATCCACTGACACAGAGCCGGCATTTGTTTCAGCGATCCGGCTCGCGACCACCTGAAGTGCTTGTTGGAAGTGGCTGCGAGTGATCCGCTCTTTGGGCAGTGCCTCTGCGTCGAGCCGTTGGTTCAACCAACGCTCTAACAACGCCGCTCTTGCTACCTTCTGTGGTGGGTACCCTTCTTGCATCAAAAGGTCGAGAAACACTCGCAGCGTAAAGGGGTGACGAAGTTCTATTCTTGCTTCGGCTGCCAGGGTGAATAACTCTGAGCGAGGCCGACCGGCCCGGAGCCAAGCCGCTTCAAGTTCGCCTTCGTTGAAGAGGTCAGGAAGTCGAATCCCAGCAGCCGGATTAGTCTTCTCGATCTGCGAACGGACAGCGACTTCTACCGGGGAGCGGTCATCGGAATCCGCGCTGGGCATCCATCGAACCCAAGAGGATTCAGCACACGTTCGCCAGAATCCCCGGCGCGACGTTGTCATCAGGATGCTGACCTTGGACAGTCTCGATCTCAACCAGTAGTTGATCGCCCTCCGAACTCCTTCGGAGTCATGCGCCTCATCCAATCCATCCACCACAACGGTAAGCGGCGCGGAACCGTCTAGTAGTTTCGCTATCGCTGCTTCCTCGATGACACGTACAGCCGGATCGAGAAATCCCTGGATTGCGTGGAGCACGGAGGCAACGAAACTGTCTTCAGTCCTGAACATGAGGTCACGGGCTTGTAAGAGTACGACCGGCAGAACCGTACCCAGTGTGCGGGTGAATTCACATACGAGGCTGGTCTTTCCAACGCCGGAGTCGCTCACCAGCGGGATTAGGCGGACGGGGGCAACACGCCGATGGTTGTCGTTGCCGTGCCAGAATGCCAATTGCCAAAGTCGATAAAGCTCACGGTCGGCACTCCTCGGCGAGTAACGGCCAAGGTCGTAGCGACCGCTCGCTTTGATGACGTCGATGGTCGCCAAGGACGCAACTCGGCAGCCGGAAAGAATGCTGGAGCCGGAAAGGCGAGAATAAGGGATGCCGAGATGTTCGTAGCGGAGGTCTTGGTGGTCCGTATCGAGTAGCCGGCTAATCTCCCGGCCGTCAATAATACGGACATTGGCCTTCCCGGCTGTCGCTCGTGCCTGTGAAAGCCAATCAATAGTCTTATCCTTAGGGCCGTCTCTGTCACTGTTGTGCGGGATGATCACGACTACCTCGGTCGCCAGTGGGGATGCGGCCAACGCGTCCCGTACGTCATCGACTACCTTGTTCCACCAGCTGGCTCGCTGCACCGTGTAGCAGACCGCGACGCTAGCGGTGGCAGCCGTGTCACCGACGTAGGAATCTGGCTGCCCCTTTATGCTTTCGCTACGGTCATTCAATCCGTGAGTGCGAAGTCTCCGGTAGCGAGGTTCCAGCCTGCGCAACAGGTCGTCACCGAGAAGGTGGAAGTTCCCGTCGGAAAGCCGTTGAATCTCATCAAGCGTACCCATGCCGAACTTGCTCCACACGCCTAACTGCCGAGTCTCGTGTCGCGGGTGATAGATGCGCCACATATACCAAGGTAATGATATTCAAAACTTGGATCTTCGGGCATCGCCGATTGCGCATCGGTCCGACACACCGAGGCAGTTTCGTGAACCACGGCTGTCATGCCGCACATCCCGGATGTTGACGCAGCGTAATTGTCTGGAAGAAAGGTCAGAAGAAAGGTCGAAGAAAGGTCAGACACCCAACAATTGAGCGGCTGGGCGGTGTGACCAGCGGTTGGAGTCGTGACCGACTGACCCGGTGGAGGGGGAAAGGGAAGACGCGGCCGGGGATCCGAGGGCCGAAAGCGATGGGCAATTGAGGCCAAGCTGGTCGTCAGGCAGCTTCGAGACGCGGCATCCTTGCACGCTGAGCGGACCACTCGAGATTGTGGGGTCGCGGGAGCCTGATTGAATGGAGGCTGACATGCTCCGGCGGCAGACGTGGTGGGGCTGACGATCAAGCTCGTTGATCATCTTCACGCCGGCCGGCGCAGGTCACTGCCGCCAAGTCAGCCAAACGTCGCTCGGCAATTCCTCATCCCCTTGACCCAGCGGTCCCCGTTGCGGCCCAGCAGCTCCCGCAGCCGCTCAATCGAGCCGACCGCTCGGCCGAACCACTCGTCAAAATTGTCCACCGCCGCAGTCCAGCGGTCGGGATCCAGTCCGTAGCTCCTCAAGTGTTGCACCAGCGCCGACGGATCCGACTCCGGTGCCGCTTGGGCCGCCACGGCCTGTGCCACGACCCTCAGCAGAATCCGCACGTACTCGGACATCGGCATGTCCAGAATCGGATTGTCCGACGCTCGACGACGACGCCTCCCGTCAGGAAACAGCCGCCGATAACGGGCGTAGCTGGGTGTGCTGGACGGCTGTGCGTCCGCGCCCGAACAGTTCGGTGCCAGCCAGGCGTCCTTCAGCAACGCCTGCTCATCCAGGATTTCCCGGCACCCGAGCCGTTGCTCCCACCAGTGTAGCCCGATTGTCCCCAATCAGGTTCTTCGGCGCTGGCTGTGTGCGTTACGCAAGGAGCGATTGGGGACAATCGCTCTACACTCGTGGGCTCCCGCACCCATCGTTGCTGGTCCGGATTCCATTCCGGCCAGGCCAGTTTCCAGCGGCAAGCCACCTCCTCGTCCGACCATCCGGCCGCGATGTCGGGCCGCGTGCGAGCGACCAGGTGCAGGTGGTTCGACAGCACACTGTGGTTGCCCACGTCGACCGCGAACACGCCGGCCTGGTACTCCAGCAGCTTCTCGATCCAGTCGCGCCGATAATCGTAATCGTCGCCCGTGTACGAATCCTGGCCGCACAGGAACGCTCGCTGCACACATCGCGACCAACAGTGGTAGACCGCGATTTCACCATTGCGGACGACCTGGTTTCTGGCTTGAGCCGGAGTGACCACAGGTTGTCAATGCTCGAGAGATTTTTTCTGTTTCGCCAGGTTCGAAGCGGGCGCGGAACCGCGAGCCACACCAAATCGAGCGGTCGGTTCAGCGTGCTCGGTAGTCAGAGGCCCAACGATCCGCCGGGCAAGCCGGCGGGATTCGAAGTGGGGAGGGAGCGCGGCGCGTACTGTAGCTGAAGGCATAACGATCCGCCGGGCGATGCGGAATCGTTCAACGTCATGCTGGCCGCGGGAAAGAACAAACCAGACGACCTGCTGTTTGTCGGCGGTGACTTCAACAATCAACCGTTCGCCGCTTACCGGCGCGTGAAGGTGGATTCCCGATGATGCCCAGGCGCGAGGTCGGACACCAGCATCGGCCCTGACCAACCCATCGCCCCGGCGCCACCTGACCTAAAGACGCACACGCTCTCTTACTGACCACTGACCACTGACTAATGACCAATGACTAATGACTAATCCTGCTCACGCGATCAGCCGCGAGATCACTCGGCCGTCGCGGACAACCTGGATCGGTCGGCCGTCCGGCGTGTGCAGCAGCGTGTCCAGCGGCACGCCCAGCAGATGGTAGATGGTGGCCGCCAGATCGGCGGGCGTGCAGGGGGCGTCGCGAGGGCTTTCGCCCAGCGAGTCGCTGCTGCCCACGACCTGGCCGCCAGCGATGCCGCCTCCCGCCATGGCCACGCTGAACACGCGCGGCCAGTGATCCCGACCGGCCGACGTATTGAGCTTCGGCGTGCGGCCGAATTCACCCATTACCACCACCAGCGTGTCATTGAGCAGGCCACGGTCGGAGAGATCTTCAAGCAGCGCGGCCAGGGCCAGGTCCAGCGACGGGATCAGTCCGACCGGAACGCGAGCGCCGGTGTAGCCTTCCTTGAGTCGCGTTACCAGGTCCTGATGCGTATCCCAACCGGGGTAGTTGACGGTCACGAACGGCACTCCCCGCTCGATCAGCCGCCGGGCGAGCAGGCAGCTTTGGCCGATCGTGCGGCCTCCGTACCGCTGCCGCACAGCGTCGGCTTCGCGCTCCAACTGAAACGCCTCGCGGGCCTCCGGCGACATCACCAGCCGATAAGCCTGCTGGAATGCCGCATCGCTGGCCGGCGGGTCCGCCAGGCTGGCTTCCCCGCCGCCGGCCGGCCGATCCTGTTCGACACCCCGCCGCATGCGGTCCAGGTATTCAACGAACTCCCGCCGCCGCTGGACCCGCTCCGGGCCCGTGCCGGGAAAGAAGTCCAGATCCCGCACCTGGAAGTCCGGTCGAGCCGGATCGCCACCGACGGGGAACGGCCTGGCGGCTTCGGGCAGAAAGCCGTGCCCGGCGTACCGCCCGCCGCCCACGCGAAACTCCGGGACCGCCAGGTGTCCGGGCAGCACGGGCGGCGTCTCGGAATGGCCGTGGCGGACATGAGCCAGCACCGATCCCAGACTCGGATATTCCAGCGCCGGCGTCGGCTTGTAGCCTGTCTGCAAATAGTGGGCGCCAAAGTTATGCTCGCCCAGCGGCGACGTCACGGAACGCACCACGGCGATGTCCCGCATGCGGCTGGCCGTCCGCGGCAGAAACTCGCTGATCTCGATTCCCGGCACGGCGGTGGCGATGGGGCGGAACGGCCCTCGCACTTCCGCCGGGGCCTGCGGTTTCAGGTCAAACGTCTCCAGGTGGCTGGGCCCGCCATCCAGCCAGATCAGGATGCACTGCCGGGCGCTCGGCGGCTTTCCCGCGTGGGCGGCGCCAGCCCGCAGTCGCAGCCAATCGGCCAGGCCCAGCCCGCCCACGGCAAGGCTGCCCAGACGGACAAAATGCCGCCGCGTGAGACCCGTCGCTCGTTGCATCGCGCCGCCCTCGTTGATCGACCTGGAGCGAAGTCACCGGCACGCCTCGCCGCCAATGATTCCGTTATACCAAGCCGCGGGCGCCGCGTCGCTTGCAAATCAACTCGTCACGCACACCGTCGGCCCGGCCGAGCGGATCTCGTCGCTGGCCTGGTCGGCATACTGCGCGAAATTGTCGTGGAACAGCCGAGCCAGCCTGGTGGCCGTCTCGTCGTAGGCACGCCGATCGTCCCAGGCGTTCTCCGGCAACAGCAGCTCGCTGGGACAACCCGCGCAGGCCAGCGGCACGTGCAGCCCGAACACGGCGTCCTCCGTCGTCGGCGCTTCGGCCAGCGAGCCGTCGTGGATCGCGTCGATGATGGCCCGTGTATGAGCCAGCTTCATCCGCCGGCCCACGCCATACGCTCCACCCGTCCAACCCGTGTTGACCAGCCACGCCCGGCTCGCGTGCCGCCGCATCCGCTCGGCCAACATCTCGGCATACCGGGTCGGATGCCAGACCAGAAACGCCGCGCCGAAACAGGCCGAAAACGTGGCCTGCGGTTCCGTAATCCCCACCTCGGTGCCGGCCACCTTCGCCGTGTAGCCGTTGATGAAGTGGTACATCGCCTGCTCCGGCGTCAAGCGGCTGACGGGAGGCAACACGCCGAACGCGTCGCAAGTCAGCAGGATGATGTTGTCGGGATGACCGCCCACGCACGGGAGCTTCGCGTTCTGAATGAACTCAATCGGATACGCCGCCCGCGTGTTCTCGGTCAGACTGCTGTTCGAGAAGTCCACCTCGCGAGTCAGCGGATCGTGGACCGTGTTCTCCAGTACCGTGCCGAAGCGGATCGCCTGAAAAATTTCCGGTTCGTTCTCCGGCGACAGGTGAATGCACTTGGCATAGCAGCCGCCCTCGATGTTGAAGATCCCGTGATCGCTCCAGCAGTGTTCATCGTCGCCGATCAACTGCCGCCGCGGATCGGCCGACAGGGTTGTCTTGCCCGTGCCCGATAGACCGAAGAATAGCGTCACGTCGCCCGCCTGGCCTTCGTTGGCCGAACAGTGCATCGACAGCACGCCCCGCTTGGGCATCAGGTAGTGCATGATCGTGAAGACGCCCTTCTTCATCTCGCCGGCGTACTGCGTCCCCAGGATCACGAACTCGCCCGTTTCGAAATCCAGGCTGACGTTGGTCTGCGAATTGACCTGGGGCGTCGAGGGATCGGCCGGGTGCGCACCGGCGTTGAACACCACGTAGTCCGGTTGGCCGAACTGCTGCAGTTCCTGCGCGCTGGGTCGAATCAGCATGTTGTGCATGAACAGCGCATGGTACGGCCGCGAACAGACCACTCGTACCTTGATCCGGTACCTCGGATCCCAACCCGCAAAACCGTCCACCACGTACACTCGCGGCTGGCCGCTCAAGTATTCGACGGCCCGGCGGCGACTGGCTCGGAACGACTCCGGCTTGATCTCCATGTTGACCGGGCCCCACCAGACGTCCCGCTCGCTTTCCGGATTGCGAACAATCCGTTTGTCGCGCGGGCTGCGGCCCGTTTTCTCGGCGGATCGGGTGGCCAGCGCCCCGGTCGATGTAATCTGGTCGCCGTCGAAGGCCAGCGCGTCTTCGTACAGTCTGGCGGGCGAAGCGTTGTAGATTACCTGACTGGCTAGAATGCCATACTCACGCAGATTGACGACTTTCGCCATCTTCACCCCTCCCTTGAGACGGACCGGTAGACCGCGACCATGCATTCTTGGGGGCGAAACAAGAAGCATAGTTCAGCGGGCAATGGTTCGCAATGGCAGAGGTTGTCCGGCAAAGAAACAGCGGGCTGACGCCCGCCGCTCGCCAAGCAAAGAAACAGCGGGCTGACGCCCGCCGCTCGCCAGGGTGTCCCACGCACCGGTGCAGTACCTACCGCAACTGCTCTTCAGCACGAGCGGCTTTCATGGCGGCAGCCTCGCGAGGCAATTTGAATTCCGTGCCCTGCGGGAAATACTGCACGTCATCGTCCAGGTAGTACGGGCTCGGCAGCGTCTGACCGCCCACACTCACCTGGCAGCCCGTTGCGCCGGCAGCCAGCAGCAGCGCCAGGCCGCAGAAGGCCACTTTCAGCCGGCTTGTTGACCCTGTTGCGTTCATCGTCCGAATTCTCCGATCACTCGGCCCGCGGCGTCGCGAGCCTCCCGATGGTGTGGCGTGCCCTGGTTCGTACAACCGGCATAATCGTTACAGCCTTTATCGTCGGCGACCCGTGCCAACTTTGCACGAAATGGCCAAAATCATCGCCCGCCGCTAGTCGTTCCGGTAAGATGGGATTGCAGGGGAGCCTTGCCAGCACTCAGGGGGAACGGTGCACATGCGGGCAGCTCAAGATAGCGTGCAAACCATATCTCTGAAACCACTTACGTGGATCATTCTGGGTGCCGCCTGGTTCTTGTGCGGTAGCGGACCGCCGGCACATGCCCAGGATGACGGACGCGCTGTCCCTCGCAGGGACTATTTCTTGGCCCTTTCGTTGTACCAGGATGGCGAGTTTGCCAGCGCATTGAACGCCTTTCGGCAAGCCGGGGGCGGAGGTATTCGCAGCACCGAGGGGCGGTGGGTCGATTCCATCTGCTACCACGCGATGCTGGGCGAGTGTCACTATCAACTGGGTCAGCCGGCGGCGGCGCTGGAGAATTTCAACGCCGCCTTGCAACTGCTGGTCGCTCACCGCGACTGGTTGCTGCGAGTGCAGTTTCCGGCGGGCATCGATGCGCAGGTCCGGCCCGCTCAACCGCCGATCAACTGGGGGCAGCCCACCCGGCGCACGGTTGTCGGTCGCTTTCCGGACAAGCTGATCTCGCGGCAGGGCAGCCTGAATCCGGACCAGCCGATCCTGCCCAACGGCGTGGTGGCACCGCCTGAACTGGTTCCGGTGTACGTGGGCGAGGTGGTGCGGTGTGCGGCACTGGCCATGCGGCGACGGCTGGAGATCCTGGGGCCGTGTGCGCCGTACGAGCCATTGACGCAGTACCTGGTGGCGGCGTTGGCACGTCGCCCGGCGCCGCCGAACCATTGGAGCCAGGCCTGGGTCGGCGTGTTGCTGGGCCTGGCCTATGTGTCCGACGGCAAGTCCGTGCAGGGCATCGCGGAACTGCGGCAGTCGCTGGTCATGCTGGGCCAGTACGACCATGCGCTGACGGGGATCGCGTTGTTGGAACTGGGCAAGCTGGCCGTGCGCCAGGGCCGGCTGGACGTGGCCGAGACGTTTTTTCAGGAGGCGACGTTCGCGGCGGCCGCTTTCGAGCAGTGGGAGGTGATGGAGGAGGCGTTTCGCGGGGCGTCGACCGTGCATCGCTTGCGGAATCCGGGGCAAGTGCTGGTGGCACTTGCTCCGGCGGCCGAATGGTCGCGGCGCAATTCGCGGTATCTCGAAGCGTCGTTGCTGGTGGCGTTGGCCGAGCAGTTCACGTCGCAGCGGGAAACGGCCGCGGCCGGCCGGGTCCTGGCCCAAGCCCAGCGGCTGATCGCGCGCAGCGAAATGAACCGCTCGCTGCTGGGCGCTCGGCTGCAGCACCAGGCGGCGCTGGTCGCCTACCAGACGGGCAACGCGCCCGCGGGCGACGCGGCCGTGGCGTCCGCGCTGGCCCTGCAACAACCGGCTTCGTTGCGGCTGTTCCAGATTGATCTGGCCGACAAACTGTTCCTGGCCGGCGGCATCACGCCGCGGATTGCCGACCAGTTGTATGCCGAGGTGTTGCGGGAGCCGACGGCCGACGACTGGACGTACGAACCGCTGGAGACGCTGGCCGTGCTGAGCACGCCGCACCCGCTGCCGCTGGAGCACTGGTTCGAGGTGGCGCTGGCCCGCAGGGATCTGGATCTGGCGCTGGAGGTGGCCGATCGCTGCCGCCGCCATCGATTTCACGTGACGTTGCCGCTGGGCGGCCGGCTGCTGGCCTTGCGCTGGCTGCTGGAAGCGCCCGACGAGGCGTTGGACGAGCCGGCCCGGTTGCGGCGGAGAGACCTGCTGGTGCGTTACCCGGCTTACGCGGAAGTGTCGCGGCAGGCTCGCGCCGCACGGGTCGAACTGGCCGCCTTGCCCGCGGACGGCGGACTCGCGCCACCGGCGGGCGAAGACGAAGCGGCCGCGCGGCGGCAAACCGAGCTCTACGCCCAGCTCGCCCAGCTCAGCGCCGCGCAGGAACTGTTGCTCCGCGAAATGGCCCTGCAGCGCGAGCCGGCCCCGATGCTTTTCCCTCCGCTTCGGAGCATCCGCGAGCTGCGCCCCGTGTTGCCCGCCGGACACCGAGTGCTGGCGTTCTTCGCCACCAGCCGCGGGCTGCACGCCTTCACGTTCGCTCGCGAAGACGAGGGCTACGAGCATTGGGAGATCGAGGATCCGGGGAAGCTGCGAGCCGACATGGCCCAACTGCTGCGGCAATGGGGCCTGTACGAGGCGAACACGCCGATCGGCCTGAAGGAGCTGTCCGACGACCGGTGGCGCGTAACGGCCCGCTCGCTGATGGGGCAACTGGCCAGTCCCGGCCAGGCCAGTCTCTGGCAAGGGACCGAAGAACTGATCCTGGTTCCGGACAGTTTTCTCTGGTACCTGCCGCTGGCCGCTCTGCCATGGGGACCGGATGACCAGCCGTTGCTGGCGCGGATGCGCGTGCGGACCGTGCCCACCGTCTCGCTGGCCCTGCCGGACGGGCGGCGACAGGCACCGCTGGCCGCGACCGCGGTAGTCACGGGCCGGTTGTTTCCCCGCGCGGACGACACCTATGCCAGCCAGGTGCTGGACGACTTGCGCGGCGTGCTGCCGGGCGTGTTCGCGCTGCCCGAGCGTCTGCCGGCGCCGTCGTCGCTGGTGGCCGCCGGCGGTTCGCGGCTGGTCGTGCTGCAAAGCCACGACGATCTGGATCGCGGCCCGTACCTCTGGTCGCCGCTGCCGTTGGACCGCGGCAAGCCGGGCAGCACGCTGGCCGACTGGAACGGGCTGCCCTGGGGCGCGCCGGATCAGGTGATCCTGCCCGGCTATACGACCGCGGCGGAGAATTCGCTCAAGCAAGGCGGACTGGGCGACGAGGTGTTCCTGAGCGTCTGCGGGCTGCTGGCCAGCGGCAGTCGGACGCTGCTCTTGAGCCGCTGGCGCGTGGGCGGCCAGTCGTGGCGGGATCTGCTGCGCGAGTACGCTCAGGAACTGCCGCACGTCTCGGCGGCCGCAGCCTGGCAGCGCAGCGTACTGCTCGGCATGCAGAACGAACTGGACGCCGCGCGCGAACCGCGGCTCAAGCCTTTCACTGCCGAAACCAGCCCCCGCGCCAGCCATCCATTCTTCTGGGCGGGTTACCTGCTGGTCGATACGGCCGGCGCGCCGGCGGCCGCGCAGGCGGCTGCGCCGTGAGATTGGCGCGGTATCGACTGGCCACTCGCTTACGGGTTCGACGAGCGATGGAAGTGCATGTGCCGCCAGTGGCCGTCGATCCGCTGCCAGACGCGGGTTTCCTCAAAGCGGGCCGTCTGCGAATGACCCACGTCGTCCACGAACTGCACCAGCCGCACGTACGTCACCACCGCCGCCTCGCTGCCCAGCAGTTGCACGACTGGCGCCGTGATCGTATTGCGGCGATGCGGTGCGGGCTGGCGGCCCGGCAAGTCGAAGTAATACCGATGAAAATCCAGGCCGGCGACCAACTGGCCGCGGGCTTCGGGTTCGAACGCCGTCAGCTCCGGATGGCACAGCGCCTCATAGGTCGGCCAGTCTCCCTGGCTGATGCTGTCCAGTAACTGCTGGCTCAGCCGCAGCAGTTCGTCTCTCGCCGCTTCGGCCGCGGCGTCAGGTGTCGCGTGGGGCATGGGGTTGAGTCACCGATGTGAGTCGTTGAAGAACCAGAAACGTGCAGTCGTAATCGTCCCGCTCGCCGGCCGCGTGGTGTTCCCGCTGGACCACCTGCCAGGCATCCGGCGGCAATTCAGGAAAGTATGTGTCGCCGGCGATCCGGGCGTGGACGCGTGTCAGGTAAATCCGTTCGACCAGCGGCAAGGCCTGGCTGTAGATCTCGGCCCCGCCCACGATGAACGTCTCGTCCGCCGGATCCACCAGCCGCAACGCCTCGTCCAGGTCGTGGGCCACCAGGGCGCCGGGAAACGACCAGCCGGCCTGCCGCGTGACCACGATCGTCCGCCGGCCCGGCAGCAATCGGCCGATCGAATCGAACGTCTTGCGGCCCATGATCAGCGTGTGGCCCAACGTGAGCCGCTTGAACCGGCGCAGGTCGCCGGACAAGTGCCAGGGCAATTGGCCGCCGGCGCCGATCACCCGGTTCTCGGATTCAGCCACGATCAGCGACAGCATCAGACGGACACCGGAGCGGGGATCCTGGGATACGGGTCGTAGCCTTCCAGTTGAAAGTCGTCGTAGCGAAAATCCAGCACCGACGCGACTGGCCGTGGAATTCTCATCCGAGGTAACGGGCGCGGTTCCCGCTCGAGCTGCAGCCGAGCCTGCTCCAGGTGATTCACGTACAGATGCACGTCGCCGAACGTGTGGACAAACTCACCCGGCTGCAGCCCGGTGGCCTGCGCCATCATCAGTGTCAGCAATGCGTAGGAAGCGATGTTGAACGGCACGCCCAGGAAGACGTCGGCGCTGCGCTGGTACAGTTGGCACGACAACCGTCCGTCGGCCACGTAGAACTGGAACAGAATGTGGCAGGGAGCCAACCGCATGCGGGGCAGATCAGCCACGTTCCAGGCGCTGACCACCAGCCGCCGCGATTCGGGCTGCTCGCGAATCTGCTGCTCGACTTGCGTGATCTGGTCGATCGTGCCGCCATCGGCCGCCGGCCAACTCCGCCACTGGTACCCGTACACCGGTCCCAGCTCGCCCAGCGGATCCGCCCACTCGTTCCAGATCCGCACGCCGTGCTGCTGCAGGTACGCCACGTTGGTGCTGCCCTGCAGAAACCACAGCAGTTCGTGAATGATCGACTTCAGATGCACCTGCTTGGTGGTGACCAGCGGAAAGCCGTCCCGCAGATCGAACCGCATCTGGTAGCCGAAGACACTGATTGTCCCGGTGCCGGTGCGGTCGGCCCGCGGCCGGCCATGCTCCAGGATATGACGCATCAACTCGAGATACTGTCGCATCGGATCGTCTCCGGCTGGTCCGGAATCACTCCATTCCCGTGAAGCCCCGCAGCAGCAGTCCAACCAGGTAGGCCAGGGCGGCGGCCGATCCGCCCACGAGCAGCGTTTCGAGCGCCGCTGGCAGCAAGGGCCGGCTGGTCAGCCGGCCGCGAATCGCACCGATCGCCAGGAACGTCAGCGCCGTGCAGACGGCGCTGGACAAGAACGTCTGCTGCGGCGTCAGGTACATTGCCAAGGCCAGCGGAGCCAGCGGCAGACTGCCTGCCAGCACAAAAGCCGTAAACGTGACCACTCCGGCCAGCCACGGGCGGCCTGGCACGAGCTGCAGGCCCCACTCCTCGGTCAGCATCGTATCGACCCACCGCTTCCGCTCCTGGGTGATCGTGTTGACGATCTCCTCGAGCACGGGGCCCTCGAATCCTTTGGCCAGGTAAATCTGCCGGATCTCCTCGCGTTCGCCTTCGGGTTCGCGGTCGATGTGCCGTTCCTCAATCGCCCGGAAGCGGGCCAGCACCTCGTGGTCCGAGCGGGCCTTGAGATAATTGCCCACGGCCATGCTGAACCCGTCGGCCAGCACGTTGGCCAGCCCCAGGACCAGAGCGACTCCCGTGGACAGGCCCGCGCCGGCAACGCCCGACACAATGGCAAATGTGGTGATCGTGCCGTCGACGGCGCCGAGCACGAAATCGCCGAGCAGGGAATGATCGTTATCCTGCCGCAACCGCCGGGCGATCGCCTCCGGCGTGTGTTCGTGTTCCAGCGGCTTGGTCGGTGGCTGCGGCATGGCCAGGTGGTATGGCGATCAGGTCGTGCGTCGTACGGTGCCACTGCGGGCCACGTCAGTGTTTCACATGCCGCCGACGCCCACAACGGCCCTTGACAGTCTGGCGGCAGGTGCAGCTTTCAGGTTGTTTTCTCGAAGGGATTTGGCGTGACAACCGAGGGAAACGTGGACGGCCTGCGCTCCGGCGAGCGCTCCCCCTGGAAATCCCTCTGGCCCCCTCCCCGGCTTCGAGATCGTGCAGCTTTTAAGCTTCTTCGTCGTCAGAGTTTAGAGCGTAGCAAGAGCGTCCTCGGCGTTCCCGTACGCCGAAGGCGTTCCACAGTCACAGCCCAGGGTCGCCCGCTTCGGGCGCACCCTGGGTGTGGCCGTGATTTTGA
>JAGFJK010000264.1 GCA_024102795.1 Pirellulaceae bacterium | reverse complement strand
CGCGCGCGCCAGCATGCCGCGACCATGCTCACATCAAAGTACCCCGCTCGCAGGCACGTACTTGCGTTCGGGGGTACTCGTGCCTGTTACTGACCGCAATACAACAGGATCCCGTGAACGGCTACGTTCCACTAGCCACACCAGGATCGCCAGTTGAGGATAGATAGTCGCCCAGAGGCCATCACCCCGTCGCACTACAGCATGTAAAGCTAGAGTCTGCAATATCAGCAGGTTGATGCGATGTCCTATGTCTCAAAGAAATCGGAGTCGAGTCTCTTGAGCACATACGACCGATATCCCGTCACACCGATATCAAAGTCGATCATCAAACCCGCGAGCGTCGGACCGTCAATCAATACGATTCGCCGCTGGATTTGTTTGACGTATTCCCTTGCGGGCTCCGAAAACGTTGTGGTGGCAATAAACACGCCCTTGCTGGCGCGATACGCTTCCATGCTGCCGGCAAAAGCTTGCACCGCCGGGCGCCCCACTTGATTGTCAGACCACTTCTTGGCCTGGATGACTACCACATCCAGGCCCAAGCGGTCTTCCTTAATCACGCCGTCAATTCCACCGTCGCCAGTCTTGCCAACTGCCTTGCCGGCATCTTCGATCGACCCTCCGTAGCCCATCGCAACCAGCAGTTTGACGACAAGATGTTCAAAGAACGAATCCGACGATACCTTTACTTGTTGGAGTAGCTCGTCGGCGAGTGCCTCGCGAAGCAAAGCATACGACGCGTCCATCAGCTCTTCAGGCGTCTTGGTCGCTTCCTCGGTCGTCACTTGCACATCTTGCTTCCCCAGACCTCTCTTGCCACGATCCCGAAACTGCACAAATGCAGGGTATCTCTCCAGAAACTTCATATCAATTCGAACAGGATTCTCTGTCAGAAGCTGCTGCCCGACATGGGTGATTCGGATTACACCTCGACGAACAGACTCCAAGAGGCCAGCCTCCTTCAAATAGGTCTTTGCCCAGCCAACACGGTTCACAATCTGGCGATTTGTGCCGCTTGGTATAAGTTCCTGTCGTTCGCCCTCGGTCAAGTTAAAGGTATCGGCGAGTGCCTCGGTTGCGTCTCGTAATGAGTGCTCCTGCCCATCTGAAAGAAACTGCAATAGTGGCAGAAACAAGCTTTGAAAATCCGGAATGGCCATTCTGAAACTCGATGCCTGATCGTCGTGGAATGTCCGTGCTTTCTCTCCGACCGCGCACTCGCGGCGGTTGACGTCGGATATAATATACTGCTGCCAAATCGTTTCAGCGACCGCACTATTTTGCGCGATTCCCCCGCTACCAGATCGCCAGCATGTTCAAGTTCATCCACACGGCCGACCTGCATATAGATAGTCCTTTGAAGCAACTGGCGGCTTACGACGGGGCGCCCGAGGAAGCCCTGCGAGCGGCCACGCGCGAGGCGTTCGCCAATCTGGTCTCGTTGGCGCTGCGCGAGCAGGTGGACTTCGTGGTGATTGCCGGCGATCTGTTCGACGGCAAATGGGAAGATATGCGGACCGGGCTCTGGACTGCCAACCAGTTCCGGCGGCTGGATCGCGAACGGATCCCGGTCTACATGCTGCGCGGCAATCACGACGCCGCCAGCCGCGTGCGGACGGCCGTCACCTGGCCGGCGAACGTGCACGAGTTCTCGGTTCGCAAGCCCGAAACGCTGCGGATTGAAACGCTGGGGGTGGCCCTGCATGGACAGGGCTTCGCGCATGCCGAATGCCAGACGGACCTGGCCGCCAGCTACCCGCCAGCGGACGCCGACTGCTTCAACATCGGCGTGCTGCACACCAGTCTGACGGGCAACAGCGAGCACGATACCTACGCGCCGACCAGCGTCGACGTGCTGCTGGCTCGAGGCTACGATTACTGGGCCCTGGGCCATATCCATCAGCGTTCCGACCCGCCCGTGCGGACCGCTCCCTGGATCGGCTACTCCGGCAACGCACAGGGGCGGCACGTCCGCGAGACGGGGGCCAAGGGATGCCTGCTGGTCACGGTCGATGGACGCGAGGTGGCCAGCGTGGACTTCCATCCGACGGACGTCGCTCGCTGGCATCTGGAGGAGATCCCACTGGAGCCGGACGACACGCTGGCCGACGTGATCGCTCGGACCAGCGACCGCCTGGAGGCGTGCCACGCGGCGGACGAGGGACGGCTGTCGGTGGTGCGCGTCGTGCTGCGCGGTGCGTGCCGCGCACACCGCTCGCTGGTCGATGCGGCCGAGCGTGAGCAGTTGCTGGCCGAGTTGCGGAACCGGGCCAATGCGCTGGGCGGCGAGGTCTGGCTGGAGAAACTGCACGTCGCCACGTCGCCCGCCGTGGATTGGGACAGCCTGCGGGCCGGCCAGGATTTGCTGGGCGATCTGCTGCGGGACGCCGAACAGTTGGCACTGGACGATGCGGGTCTGGCCGAATTGCGCGGCGCGCTGCGGCCGCTGTGGGACAAGGCTCCGGCGGAGCTCAAGGAAACGGGCCTGGAACTGGATCATGCCGACCTGCTGCGAGGCTGGCTGGACGAGGCGCAGAAACTGCTGGTCGCTCGATTGTGGGAGTCGCGCTCGTGAAGCTGCGCCGCTTGGAGATCGAAAACTTCGGCACGCTGGCCGGCCGTGAGCTGGACTTTGAACCTGGGTTCCAGGTGGTGTTCGGCGCCAACGAAGCCGGCAAGTCGACGCTGCTGCAGGTGATTCGCGAAACGCTGTTCGGCTTTCCGCTGCGTAGCCCGTACGCCTTCGCGGAACATGCTGGCGAGATGGCGGCCACCGCCGTGCTGGACATGGCCGATGGTTCTCGCGTCCGGTACCGCCGCCGCAAGGGCCGCAACGACGTGGTCGTGGGGCAAGTGGAACCCGGCAACCGCCCGCTCGACGCGAACGGCTTGAACCGGCTGCTGGGCAACGCGAGCGGCGAATTGTACCAGCACGTGTTCGGTTTCTCGCTGGCCGAACTGACTTCGGGCAACGAGAGTCTGGAGAAGGCCAACCTGAACGAGGCGTTATTCGGCGGCGGACTCGGCGGCCTGGCCAGTTTCGAAACCGTCAAGGATCAGTTGCAGAAGGAGGCCGAGCAACTCTTCACCCCGACAGCTACATCCCGCAAGATCAACAAGCTGCTGTCGGCCATCAAAACGATCCACGGCCAGATCAACCAGGAAAGGCTCAAGCCGCGGGACTATCAGAAGCAGGTCGACTTGTGCCAGGAGCTGACGGAGAAGGACGACGCCCTACGGTCCGAGCTGGAGACTTTCCAAGCCCGCGAGGCGCGGCTGGCGCGCGTCTCCGGCGCTCTTGGTCCGTGGCTCAATCGCAACGCTGCCTTGCAGGAGTTGTCCCAGTGCCACGTGCCGGACGGGTTTCCCGCCGACGGGGACCAGCAGATGCAAAAGCTGCGGGAGCGCTGGGAGCAGCAGCGCGACGAACTGGAACAGCAGAATCAGCAGCTCAGCGAGAAGCAGGCCGAGCTGGACAGGATTCAATTGGCACCTGGCGTGCTGGCCGCGGAAGCCGAAATCCGCGGACTGAATCAGGAGGTCGGCAAAATCGCCGGTTTTCGCCGGGATCTGCCCAAGCGCCAGGCGGAATACGACGAGAAGCGGGGCCACGTGCTGGCGACGCTCCGCGAGCTGAACCCGGACTGGGACGAGTCGAGTCTGGAACGCTACCGCGCGGGACTGGAGCGGCAGCACGAGCTGGAGCGGCTCAAACACGAACATCGAGAACTCACCGGCGAGCGTACGCGGCTGGCGGTGCTCGAGTCGACACTGCGCGAAGACGTGGAAGGCTTGCAGGCACGCCTGGCACGCACGGCTCCGGGCACTCTGCCCGCCGCGCTGGCGGAGCTTGTCGATGCCGAAGCGGACTACCAGGCATGGCTGGCCAGCCGGAAGCAACTGCACGATGAGTCCAAGGGCTTGCAGGCCGAAGCCGACGCGCTGATCGCGCAGCTCGACGGTCCGCTCCACGCGCAGCTCGACTACCAGCAACCGCTCGCCGTGCCTCTCGAACCTACCATCCAGCAGTTCGCCACTCGGATCCAGGATGCCAGGCAGCGCGCGCGGCAAGCCGAGGATAAAGTCCAGACGGTCCGCGGCCAGCACCGGCAGCGTCAAGATCAGCTTGAACGGATGGAACAACTGGAGCCGGTCCCCGATCGGCAGCAACTGCTGCAGCAGCGAACGCATCGCGATCGGGGCTGGCAACTGATCCGGCAGCGGTTTGTGCAGGGTGAAACCGTCGCCGAGGATGAACAACGCGACTGGCAGGGCGACGACCCGCTGCCGCTGGCCGATCGGTACGAACGGGCGGTGGCTCAGGCCGATCAGTTGGCCGACCGCCGCCAGGAGCTGGCCGAGCGCGCCGCGCAGCGCGATCAGTTGACGTTCGACATCCAGCAGTCCGCGCGGCATCTGGAGCAGGCCGAATCGGAGCTTGAGCAGCAGCGGGCCGCGGTGGAGACGGTGCTGGGCGAGTGGTCCGCATTGTGGCAACCTTGCGGTCTGCGGCCGCTCGAACCCGACGCGATGCTGCAATGGCTGCGGAATTATCTCGATCTGGTTCGAAAGCAGCGCCGGCTGGCGCAATTGTCGGACCAGCAGCAGCAACTTCAACCACCAATCACGGACTTCGAGTCCCGCTTGCGAACGGCGCTGAACGATCCCTCGGCGCCGATCAAGCCGTTGCTCATCCGCGCTCGCCAGACCGTCCAGTCGGCCCGCGACGAAGCGGCCACGCGGCGAGCATACCAGGAGGCGCTGCCGGACAAGGAGCGGGAACTGGGACGAGTTCAGCAGCAACTGGCCGGGCTGGACGAGCAGATGCGACAGTGGCAGGCGCGCTGGACCGGTAAGCTCGCCGAGTACGGTTTGCCCACAAACTGGGATGTCGAATTGGCCACTCGCATTCTGGCTGGTCTGAGCGACGCGGGGAAGGAATATCAACTGACCAGTTCGCTCGACAAACGGATGCGCGACATGCGCGGGGAGCTCGAACAGTTCGAACAGTCCGTCGCGAGTCTTTGCCGGAACGTGGCTCCGGAGCTGGCCGATCTGCCGGCCGAGACGGCAATGGAACGCCTGGGCCGGCGTTTGGAAGACGCCAACAAGGCCGAGGGACTGCAGGCGCGTCTGTCGGCGGACGTGCGCAAGCTGACGGCGGCCGTGGCTGATCGCGAGAAGAAGTGCGCCGAGGTGCAAGGGGCGATCGACAAGCTGCTCGCAGCGGCCGGACTGAACACCCAGGAAGAGTTCCAGCGGGCCGCCGAGGCCGCTCGCCGGTGCGAGGATTTGCAGCGCATCATCGCCGACGCCGACCGCGAAATCCGCGTGCACCGGGGAACCGAGTCGGAGGCGGAGTTCGTCGAGGCGCTGGAACAGGCCGACCAGGATTCGATCGGCCGCGAACTGCAGCGGCTGCGGGAACAGCTTGAGCAGGCCAAGCGGGACCGCGAAGAGGCGCTCAAGGCCAAAACCCTGGCCCAGAAGGAACTGGACGACATGCAGGGCCAGAGCGCGGCGGCCGGCACGCTGATGAATCTGGAAAGCGCTCGCGGCGAACTGGCTGCGGCCGCCAACCGCTGGGCGCCGCTGGTGCTGGCCCAGACCCTGATGCAGCGGGCGATCAAACGCTTCGAACAACAACATCAGCCGGCCATGCTGGTCGACGTGCAACGGCTGTTTGGCCAGTTGACCGGCGGCCGCTACGAGCGCATCGAACGCAAGCTGGATCAGCAAGGCACGCTGCTAATCGTGGATTCGTCGGATCGGAAGAAGGAACCGGGCCAGTTGAGCACCGGGACGCGCGAGCAACTTTACCTGGCCATCCGGCTGGCGTACGTGCTGCACTATTGCCGCGGTGCCGAGCCGTTGCCGATCGTGATGGACGACGTGCTGGTGAACTTTGACGACGAGCGGGCGTTGCAGACATTGCGCGTGCTGCGCGAAGTTTCCCAGCAGGTGCAGATTCTGCTGCTGACCTGCCACGACCACCTGCTGGCATTGGCCCGGCAGCTCGATCCCGCCTGCCAGCCGCTACGACTGGAGTGAAAGACGAGTCAAAAGGCTAAACGGGAGATAAGTAATGCCAAGAAATGGTGCGGAGTCGAGTGTAATTCGATGGTCTGCATCAATCCCATCCCGTTGAGCTACGTTCGCAGACTGCTTCGGGAGGACCGATGTCTCACATACTTCAAGGGGGCAAGGTATGTTCGATCGCGCGAAACTGAATGAAAGCGCCTTGCGCGGGCTGCGCGAACACGTCTTGGGACGGTAAGCAGTACTGTACGGACGGGCGATCATCGCCCGCGAATTGCCGGTGAGTAATTCGGTGGTGCGGGCAGTTATCACCGGGTGTCGCGGTTTCGCGCTGCGGCCTTGCGCAATTCCCACCTCAGGATACGGGGCGACAAGTGAAGCTCAAAACAGGACTTTTACTGGCCAGCACCTGCGGGCTGCTGACTCTGTTGCCAGTCCTCCAGGCACTCGGCCAGGACCAGCCGGCGCCTGACGTGCAGGAGCACGCGGCCACGCTGGCGAGGGCTCACGAAGCCCTACGAATGGGCGACCGCGAGGCCGCGGCGGCGGCCCTGGACGCCGTGCCTGACGACCTGCGGGATGCGCCCTACCGGATCTTGCGGCAGTTGTCGGCCACGAGCGACCCCAAGACGGGCCTGACCGGCACCAGTCTGCCGCGGCCCGAACTGCGATACGCCATGGCCGCGCTTCACCCAACCAGGCCCCTCGTGGCGTACGTCTGCGATCTGGGGATCGTGCTGCTATATGATCTGAATGACCCGGCCAGTGAACCCAGGAAGATTGTGTCGTCCCGCCAGAAGCCGCTGCTGCGAGGCGGCTTCAGCCTGGATGGACACTCTTTCGTGGCAGGCGATACCGAGGGCGGCGCGATCCTCTGGGAGACGGAGTCCTGGCAGGAAGTCGCCACGCTGGTCAAAGCAGGCGGCCCGGTGCGGAATGTGGCGGTGAACCACGACGGGACCCGAATGCTGGCCGAAACGCGGGAGGGCGTCGTGCTCTGGGACCCGCAAGCGGAGCGCGAGATCGCCACCGTCGGGAAACGGTACAACATTGGCACCGCCCTTTGCTTCAGCGACGACGGGCGGTACTGCGCGACGGGCGGACTCCACAGCATCGTGATCTGTATGGCGCACGACGGCCAGGTGGTGCGGGAGATCCAGCACGCCCCCTACACAATGCATCTGGCATTTAGTGCCGACGGAAAACATGTCGCGTCCGGGCTCCGCGGATCGCTGAACAAGTGGCTCGGCGTGTTCGACGTGGCGACCGGCGAAACCGTCTTTGACCGCGCGCCGCATGACCAGGGCATTACTGGTCTGGAGTTCGTCGACGAAGGCACGCGCCTGCTGTCGACTTCCGCGGACGGAACACTCAAGTTCTGGCATCTGCCCAGCGGCCAGCAACTGCTGGCGCTGAACATGGGAGCTTCGATTTTCTTGCCCTCGGTATCCCGCGATGGGCAGCGAATTCTTTGGAACCAGAGGAGCGGCCCGCGGTATCTTTCGGCAGCTCGTTGAGGCTGACTGGGGCAGCGCGCGCGGGGGGCGGTCAACCACCGATGGCGAGTCCCCGCGAAGGGAGACGTTGACTCTGCAAGGGATCATCACGCGGAGCGTGATGACTACTTTGCCGGGGATCACGCTTTCGCGAAGATCTTCGAGCGCGCAACGTCAAAACTCGCCCTTGACGGTTCCCGACATCGCCGCTACATACACCCCCGCGCGGTCGGTGCGCGCCGACCGGAATGTCCACTCGCAGCGGGGATTGTGCAAGTTGATCCAACGCATTTCCAGTGCCCCGGCGGTCTGGGTCCTGGACAGCCCGACGGAAACCTCCGACGCAAGCGGTCAGCGGGTCCAGACGCTGATCGCTGGCCAGCCGCTGTGGTTCGAATCGCCCGACGCGCCGCTGGTCGCGGACCAGGCAGCGTTCCTGCTGGCGATGCTATTCCCGGCCCTACACCGAAGCGTCCAACTGGCAACCCGAAATCCAATCGACGCCCGCCTGCGGGAAGGGCTCCAATCTCTGACCAGCATCTATCACCAGTGGTGGCAGTACCGGCCGGACGCCGTGGAGCGGGTGCAGGCCGCGGCAGTGAACGTAGCCGCGCCGCCAGGCCGCGTGGCGGATCGGGCCACCGGCGTGTGCTTCAGCGGCGGAGTGGACTCGTTCTACACGCTGCTCGCGCCACCGCAGCCTGTCGACGTGCTGGCGTTTGTGCACGGTTTCGACATTCCCCTGCGTGACCGAGTCCGCTGGGACCAGGCGGAGCGGTCGCTGCGCGGCGTCGCCGCGGCGCTGGGTAAGCAAAGCGTTGTGGTTCGCACCAACCTGCGGGAGCATCCGGCGTTCGCAGGTGTCAGTTGGTCGCGGGCACACGGGGCTGCCCTGGCGGCCGTGGGCCACCTGCTGGCCAGCTCGCTTCACACGCTGATCATTCCGCCCAGCTACCGCGCCGACCGCCTGTGCCCCTGGGGCTCGGACCCGCGCACCGACCCGCTGTATTCGTCCAGCCGGTTGCGGATCGAGCATCCAGTATCGTACGACGGGCGCACCGAGCGGATTCGCGCGATCGCCGCCGAGCCGCTGGCGCAGCGCCATCTGCGCGTGTGCTACGAGAATCGTAGCCGCGCGGGGAACTGCTCGCGCTGTGAAAAGTGTCTGCTGGCCATGGCGACGCTGCACGGCCTGGGACAGCTTCAGGCGTTCGAGGTGTTCGATCGGCGAGTGCCGCTGGAGCGGCGGCTGGACCAGTTGCCGTGCATCGCTCACCATGCCCCTGCCTTGTGGCGCGAGGTGGCCGGCATGGAACACGGCCCCGCCGTGTCGGCCGCTCTGGACCGGTTGCTCGCGCGCCCCGCGCCGCAAGGCCTGCGTCGGGCGTGGTGCCGAGCGCAACGTTGGCTTGAAAGGCGGGTGTGCTGAGATGCGAGACGTGCTGGCATACCTGGACCTGGGACTTCGCTATCGCGGCCGGCTGGACGCCTTTCTGCGCCACCGGCTGGATCGCTGCTATCCCCTTCCCCGCACACTGGCGGCCATGTATCGGCGGTGGGGCATCCCCCGCAAACAACTGATTACCGTCATCGGCTCGCTGGGCAAGTCGACGACAACCCGCGCGCTGCGGGCCGTGCTGCTGGAGAAGGACCATTACCAATCGTTCAGCAACTACGGCAGCCGCCTGGCGGAGAATCTGCTTCGCAGTCCGTACTGGCAGCGGTGCGATGTGCTGGAGGTCGGCATTTCTGGTCCGGGCCAGATGCGCGATTACGCCCGGATGATCCGGCCCGACGTGGTAGTGGTCACCTCGATCGCCAGCGACCACAACCGCTCGCTGCCGACACTGGAGCAAACCCGCGAGGAAAAGGCCGAGATGGTGCGAGCGCTGCCATCCGCCGGACTGGCGGTGCTCAACGCCGACGACCCGCACGTCATCTGGATGGCGTCGCAGACTCGCGCACGAGTGCTCCGCTACGGCCTGCGGCCCGACTGCGATGTCTGGGCTGCCGACCTGCAACTGAACTGGCCCACCGGGATGGCCTTCACCTTGCACGCGGGAGGGGAAAGCGTGCGAGTGCAGAGCCGGCTGCTGGGTGGGCATCTGGTCTATCCGCTGCTGGCCGCGGCCGCCGTGGCCTGGCAAGAACACATGCCGCTGGCGCGGGTTGCGCAACGCCTGGAAACCGTCGCTCCGGTTCCCGCTCGGCTGGAACCACACCAATTGCCTGGCGGAGCGATCCTGATTGACGACTCATACAAGTCCGGCATCGAGTCGTTTCGAGTGGCCATCGACCTGCTGCGGCAAATTCCCGCTCGTCGGCGAATCGCCGTGATTGGAGACATCGAGGAACCCGTCGGCTCGCTGGGACCGCTCTATCGCGAACTGGGCGAACGCCTGGCAAGCAGCGTGGACTTGCTGATATCGCTCGGTGCTTCCAACACGATTGGACCCCTGCGTGCCGCCGCAACCCAGGCCGGTCTTGCCCGCTCGGCAATCCACCGGATCGCGGGCGGTGTCCACGGCGCGGAGGAATTCCTGCGGGCCAACGACCTGAGTGCGGGCGACGTGGTACTGCTGAAGGGGCCGTATGCGAAGCGGCTGCGACGCTTGCTGTTACGCTTGCAAGGCCGATCGGTTTGCTGCTCGGCGGAAGATTGCCGGGTCAAGGTCCCAGTTTGCGACGTCTGTCCTTTGCTGGACATCGACACCACGCAACTCCACAACCCGCTGGTCACGCGTTGGCTTCAGCACCGGGCCGGGGACAATCAGATTCGGGAGCGAGCGGCGTGACGGCTGGTGCGTCTTGATCGGACCGAGCGGGACTGGCCTGGGCGGACGGAGCTTGCGGCGCAGAAACGGCATGGCGTTCCAGATCCAGCCGCGCGCCAAGCTCCGGCATCTCGACCAGCGCGTGCAGGATCTTCAGTTGAATGTTGATCTTCAGTCCGCTGCAGCGGTCGTGGATGATCTCGAACAGCCGGTTGTACATCAGGCCGGCGTTCTCCTGGGCATAGTAGCCCGTGATCACGCTGATCAGCCCCAGCAGGTCGCTGCAAACGCTCAGATACTGCACGTTGTGAGCCCGCACTTCGGCGGTGCTTCCCAGCACGTCCTTCTCACCCTGGTGCATGCTGATCAGGCTGACCAGCGAGTTCAATTCGTTGAAGCGGCGGCGATAGGCGACGATATCCAACCCTAGCAGGAACAGAAACGCCAGGCCGATGTAGACCACGATGTTCAGCACCGCCTCCAACCCTTGCAACACCTCCATCGTGCGGTTGAACGTGGGCTGAAAGCCGTCGGTCACCAGCCGATCGGGACGCTGGATCAGGCTGGCGGCGGCGGCCAGCTCGCGGGGCGTCAGATCGGGCCTCGCGACCAGGTAGGTCGTCACGCGGTAGCTGGCCACGGGCTCGTGCGGCAAGTGTTCCAGCGGGTCGAGGAAACCGGCGCGGATCTCGGTTTCGCGGAGGTACGGCAGCAGCAGGCTGCGGGAGCCAATGTCGGGCGACGCGAGACGAAATCCGGCCTCGTACAACCGCGTCGCCATGCGACCACTGTTGACGTTCATCGGGTCCTTGACCACGAACACGGCGTCGATCTCGTCACCGATCGGCGCCGCGGGATCCTCGGTCAGCGTCCGCCAGGTGTGCACGAACCGGACCGACTGATCGATCCCCCAGCACTGCAGGAAAGTCCGAGCCAGCGTGTGGCTGCCCTGCCCTTCCTCGGACGTAAGCAGCGTGCGGATCTGGGATGGCGACTCCAGCGACTCGCGCAGGTAGAACAGCACCAGCTCGGAGCTTTCCAGTTCGGCGCGGAGCAACGACTGGGGCAGCTCAATGCCGCCTTGGACGAAGGCCAGTTGAACCTGGCGCCGCAGCAGCAGGTCGACGCTCTCCTGCGAACCACGGGTTTCCACCGGCACCATCCGCACGCGGGGACCCAGATCGCCCTTGAGCTGCACCGCGTCGCGCGCCGACACGGCCACCTGCATTCTGGAGACATGAAAGAAGTGCCAGTAGACCCAGCCGCCCAGCAGCCCCAGGCTGAGTACCAGAAACAAGGGCGGGACGCGGTGCAGTCCCAGCGGCCGGCGCAGCCGGCGAGCGACCTGCTGCGCCTCGCGGGCCGCCGCGGCGACGCCCTGGCTGGCTCGAGCCAATCCCGCGTGCGTTGGCAGCTCCAGCTTGACCCGTTCCGCGATCCGCTCGGCACACGCCACCACGGGACCGATCTCCAGCCGCAGCGGGGCAGAACTGGCGGTTTCCTCCTGGGCGGCTGGCGGCACGGCGGGTCCTCGGCTTGCAATCGCTGGTTCGACTCGGCTTGACCACCGCACTTTACTGGCGGCCGGCGGCGCCTGCAGACTTCCCCTGGATCAGTTTCAACATTGCCTGCCCCATCCCTTCGCCAATCAGGTAGTACGTTTCGGCATTGCTGTTCCAATGGTATCCCTGGCCGGAAGGGGACTGCTCCTTGGGCCGGTAGAAATCCCGCGTGCCAACAAACGCCACATTGCCGCGAAACTCGTCGTACTCCGCCACCGCCGCCTGGGCCTTCATCAGCGACAAGGCCCGGGGATGCGTCTCCTCGCGGCCGGTCATGCCCGTCTCGGCGATCACCAGCGGCAGCTTCGGCGCGCCGAGGTCGCGGCGGATATCGCGGATCAAGTTGGCCATGTTCTGTTCGTACTGCTCGTTGAAGCTTTGGTTCACCCGATCGTTCCAGCCCTGGTGCCAGCCGAAACCGGCCAGTTCCAGTTGGCGGTCGGCGAACTGAGGAAACAGCGTCGGTGCGTTCGCCAGCACCTGTTTCGTCAGCTTCACGACCTCTTGATAATACGGTCCCACTTCGCCACCGGAAGACGGCGGCCGGAAATCTTGAGCCAGACTCTTTCCGCCCCAGGCCAGCTTGATCAACAGGATCGGTTCCTCGAACGCCTCACCCACGACGTGGCCGAATCCCAATTCGGGCCCGATGAATCCTTCGCGATGTCCGAATCCGGGAGCCAGATCGCCTTGCCGGTCGAGATACCAGATCTGCACGTCCTGGCGAGATATCCACTTGCCATCCTGGTCGACCAGGTGCTTGAAGCGAGCGGCCGTGTCCGGGTTGCGTACCAGCCACTCCAGCGAACCGCGCCCTTCGTTGGCCTTCGCTTCGGAGGCCACCTTGCCGTGCCCCTGCATGTTGGACTGGCCCGCCAGGACGAAAACCTTGACCGTCTCGCCGGCCAACGCCGGTGTCGACACCATGCCGAGCACGATCGCCGCGATGAGAATCCGCACCATGAGCGTCAGTCTCCAGGTTGAAGAAAACGGGGTCTGGTCCAATTATATCGGAAGCTGGGCGGATAAGCGAAGTTCGGGCCGCCAAGATCGCTCGCGGCGGAATCACCCAATCGACTATACTTTCCCGGCTCATGCAAGTGACGACCCAAGTGGACCAGGCCCTATTTTTTGCCCATGCTGGATCGACTGCAACTCACGACGGAACTGGGCGTCCGGCTGGGCTGCTTCCTGGCCGTCTTGACCGCGATGGCTGCCTGGGAACTGCTCTTGCCCCGGCGATCGCTCGTCGCCGGCAAGCTCGGACGGTGGGCCAGCAACCTGGCGCTGGTGGCTATGAACGCCGGGCTGGTCCGAGTGGTGATGCCGATCTCGGTGGTCGGGGCGGCGCTGTTTGCCGACGCGCGCGGCTGGGGACTGCTGCAGCTTGTCGAGTGGCCGACGTGGCTGGAGTTTGTGCTGGCGGTCGCGGCCCTGGATCTGGCGATTTACCTGCAACACGTGATGTTTCACGCCGTGCCCCTGTTCTGGCGCTTGCACATGGTGCACCACGCAGACCTGGATTTCGACGTCACCACGGGTTTGCGATTTCACACGCTGGAGATTCTGCTTTCGGCCCTGATCAAGCTGGGCCTCACGCTGCTGCTCGGCCCACCCGCCGCCGCGGTAATCGTCTTTGAGGTGTTGCTGAACGCCACCAGCATGTTCAACCACAGCAACGTCAGGATACCTGGCTGGCTGGATCGGCTGCTGCGGTGTTTCGTAGTCACTCCCGACATGCACCGGGTACATCATTCGGTGATCCCGCGCGAGACAAACAGTAACTTCGGGTTCAACCTGCCCTGGTGGGACTACCTGCTGGGCACCTACCGGCCGCAGCCCGAGGGCGGTCACGAGCGGATGCGGATCGGCCTGACGACGTTCGCGGACGAGCGGCAGGTGGATCGGTTGCCTGGCATGCTGCTGCTGCCGTTCCGCGCCGCCTCACCCGGGTCGATGCTGGAGGAACCCTCCGCGGACACGCCGGGCGAATCGGTTTGAATCCGTCGTGCTGGAGTCCGTTGTGGCCCAAAGCAATAGCCGCCAGCGCTTGAGTGACGCCACGGACGGGGGTATTCTGAAGCGGCACCAGTGCGACCGGCTCCTGGCCGTGGCGAAGCCAATGTGAGCCCGACGCGTGAGCGAGGGAAGGCGAATCCAACAATCCCGCGGATTCGGAAGCTCAACTCCAAAGTACCCCCATGTCATCGATACTCGACAACAACGCCTTCCGTAAGTTGGTCATGCCAATCAGCGTGGAGCAATACCAGAAACTCGGTACGTATGGAATTCTCTCGGAAAATACGGAGCTCATCCGTGGGTTCATTATTGAGAAAATGATTAAGTCGCCGCGTCATAGTTGGCTGGTTCAGCGAATGGTCGACTGGCTGAGGTCGGGACCAATGGCCGGATATCACGTACGTCAAGAACAACCGTTGACGCTGCGCGATTCCGAGCCCGAACCGGACGTTGCCGTGGTACCCGGAGCGCCGGACGACTATCGGGATCACCACCCGTTCAGCGCTCACCTGGTTATTGAGGTCGCAATCAGTTCCGAGGACATTGATCGCGAGAAAGCTACGCTCTACTCCGAGGCAGGTATCGATGAATACTGGATTGTCCTTCCAGAGCTGCGGATCGTCGAGGTTTACAGGCAACCGTCGCCCAACTCGGGCTACCTCCAGAAGTCCGAGCTGACGACGACCGACGAACTCTGCTGCGATGTTCTTCTGGCACCTCCGATGCCCATCGCGCGCCTGCTGAGTTAAGAGCTCAGCGATCGGGCCCGTCGGCCAGTGCGGACTTTGGGTTCGACGAACGGCCAGTGGCCGCGCCAGTCCCAGCTCACGGATGCACCGCTTCCAAATCGTGCTTCTCGATCAACCGCTCCGCCAGGTCGCGCGGGCTGGCCAGCAGCGCCGTGGCCCAGACGTCGGCTTCCAGGCACGTCGGCGCGACCACGGCCACCAGCGGCCAGGACGTCTCGACGGGGCGACCAGTCCGTGGCGAGATGATGTGCCGCGCCCGGGAGCGGCCGTCCGCGGACGCGCGGTAGGTGCCGCTGGTGGCCAGCGCCTGGTCCCGCAGCTCGAACGTGCGCAGCGGCCGCGCCGGGTCCGAGGGGTTCTCGATCGCCACCGTCCAGCCGCCGCGGGCCCGCAGTTCGCCACCCACCTCAATCAAACAATCGCCCGCCTCCCGCTCGGCCAGCAACTCCACCAGGCGGTCCACGGCGTAACCCTGCAGCAACGACCCCAGATCCAGCTCCAACCGCGGGTGCTGTTTGCGTAGCGTGTTGAACTCGCGGTCCACGCTCACCCGCTGCCAACCGGTGTGCTGCAGCAACTCGGCCAGTTCGTCGTCCGCCGGCGGCTGCTCGCGCAGCCCCGCGGGCCCGTAGCCCCAGGCGGCAACCAGCGGGCCGATCGTAATGTCGTAGGCCCCGTCCGTCTCGCGGCTGAACCACTGCGCTCGTTCGACCAGTTGCACCAGCTCCGCCGAGAACTCCATTTCCAACGTCGTCTGGCTGGCGTTGAACCGCGAGGTTTCCGAATCGACGCGCCAGTGCGACAAACGGCTTTCAATTCTCTCCAACTCATCCGCTATTGCTTCGCGAACGGACGCCGCATCCCGCAGCGGACGGCGGAAGCGGATCCGCCAGGTCGTACCAAACGCCTCGCCCAGGAGCTCAGTGCACGGCCGCTCGCGGGCCGGCCACAGCAGGCGAGACAGGTTCGCGGGGGATGCCGCCGCCAAACAAACGCTGGCCAGCAGCACGGCCAAACCGGCGGCCGCTTCCGGCACTCCCCAACGATCGCCGCGGCCGTGGGAACGCACCAGCTTGAGCAATGCGCCCGTCGGACAACCGTAGCGGCAGTAGCCCATCGGCACGAACAGGGAAACCAGCAGCGAAGCTACCAGCACGCTGAACGAGCCCACGGCGGACCACTTCAAGACCCAGCCGTCAAACGGTTCCAGCGCCGCCAGATCGAACCGCGGCACAACCACGGCCAGCAACAACGCGGCGCCTAGCATCATGGCCGGCAAGAACCGGAGACCTCGCGACAACCTTGCCGGCAGCCGCACGTGCAGGCGCCGCCAGCGGCCGAGCCACTCCTGAGCCGCTCCATGCGGACACAGGTGATGGCAGTAGACCTGGCGTCGAGTCGTCCAGGGAACGGCCAGCGCCACGGCGACCAGCAGCAGCAGCGCGGGAGCCGTCCGCCAAGGCAGACCGTGCCGGAACCAGCCCGCCAACAGCGCCAGCGACAACAGGTCCCCGAACCAGAATCCAAACCCCAGCATCAACAGCACCTGCCACACAGTACGCACCACGCGGCTGCCGCGCAGCGGCGTGAACGCGATCACCAGCGAACCGATCACCAGCAACAAAAGGCCCATGTCGCGCGGGCGAACTTCCGATGCAAGCGATGGCGTACCTGGCGTCTCAGCAGCCGCGTCGGCGGCAAATCGTCGCCGCAACCCCTCGGCCACGGCGTAGCTGGTCTGGGTCGCTCCCGACACGCCCTCGATTCCCGACCGCGACAATTCGATCCTGGCCCAGTCCGCGACGCTCCACTCCGCCAACTGCCGCCAAAACGCCTCGTCGTCCCGCACGCGGGTCACATATTCCGGCGTGTCGTAACTGTGCCGCAGGCCGACGCCCAGCAGCGATTCTTGATCGGAGGCCACCGCGACCAACGCCTCCGAAGGTCCCCGGTAGCCAGGCACATTGTCGGACCAGGGTGCCGTGCGCACCGCGTATCCCAACAGTTGGCCCCGCTGGTCGCGAACTTCGTGCCAACCAGCGCGGGGGACGTCGGCGGCACAAGCAGCCGCGTTTGGCCAAAAACGCCGCAGTTCATCCAGCGTAGGCGGTTGAGGGAATCGTAACGATCCACCTTTGTCGCCCTGCAAACGGCGGGCGACCGCTTCGGTCATCGCCAGGCTGGTGAGCGTCGATCCGCTGACCGCTTCCACCTCGGGCAGCGATCGCTGGGCCGGATGCCAACCGGCAAGCGACTTCCAGAACGCGGCGTGGCCCCGTACCTGTTCCACGTGAGCCGGCGTATCCTGACTGGCAGCGAGTTGCACGCCTCGCACTCGGCCGTCGGGCGCAAGTCCGATCACCAGATCGCTCGGTCCAGCATATCCGATGATCTGGTCCGCTTCGGGCGAGGTCCGCAGCACGTATCCGACCGGCACGCCATCGGCCGCGTAGACCCAGTGACCATTGCGGTCCGGATCGCGCGGACCAAGCCGAGCGGCATCGCGAAACAGGCCGCGGGCCTCTTCCAAGGTAACCAGCGGCCCCAGGGCATCCGAACGACTCTGGGCCGCGGCCACCCAGACCAGTCCACCGGCCGCCGCCAGCACCAGCAACCGATACGCTCGGACCAGCCAGCGCGCCGCCGCCGAGCGCCGGACGCGCAGCGTCGCCGCGCGATCCGGGTCAGAAGGCGTGCTGCCGCTCACTTCACTTCCACAACCTGCACGGCATCGGCGTGTACGAAGCCATTCGCTTCCGCCGCCGACAAGACGATGGCGGCGGGGCCCTGAGCGAAGTCGAATTGTCCCAGCACGTGAAACGGCGACTCGCCGACCAGCTCCTCGCGCTGGTCGATCCGCAGCTTCAGCGGCTGCTGGCCGGAACGTTCGATTGTGCACGGTACGCGGCTGCCGCGATTCTCGTGGCCGACCCAGGCCAGTCGCACCTCGTATTTGCCCGCGCGCGGGATTTCAAACTCAAACCGGGCCTCGGCCGCCGAGCGGGCCGCCGCGTAAAGATAGCCGTCGCCGACAAACGGAGTCAGCCCGCCTCCGCCGCTCCACGGGCCCGTCAGCCGAGCCTGGCGGTCGTCCACGACGATCCCCGGCAGCGACGAGACACCAATCATGCGAGGCTTCTGTTCGGGAACACCAGTCACCGTGTCGGTGGCCTTGGTCAGGTACGGCCGCACCTGGCCGATCGTGGTGTCGCGCAGCAGCGGGCCGTCCAATTTGACGCGACGCATCGCGCCGGGTTGCTGAACCAGCTCCAACAGTTCCGACAAGTACCGCTCGTAGATCCCGCGCGGCGTCGTGTCGTGCAGCACGCACAGGTAAGCGGCCTTGCCCACGACTTCGCCCATCATGCCGCAGGTCCGCATCACTCGGATCGTGCCCAGTGCTTCGTGCGTCACGCTGATGCAGCGGCCCGCCATGAACAGGTTGGGCACGTTCCGCGAATAGAAACAGCGGTAAGGCAAGGGATAGCCCTGCTGGCGGTCCACTCCCGCACCGAACTCCGCCCGGCTGATGAACGGATTGTCGGCGAACTTCTCGGCGTACTGCTGCTTGGGATAATGCAGGTCGATGTCCCAGGTGGTGGGCACCGTGCCGTCGGGAAACTCGCGCTGCGACACGATGTCCTCGCGCGACAGCACCAGGTCGCCGCGGAGCAGCCGCGATTCGCGCGGCCCGCCCACGTAGGCGATCCACTGGAACGCGGCATTGGCGTACTTCTCCCGCTCCGGACCGTGCTTCATCGCGCTGAATGCGCCGAAGGCCGCCCGCAGGTTCCAGTCGCGGATCAGTTCCAGATCCTGGATCGAATCCTTATCAAATCCCGACTCCCAGAACCATTCGCCCTTCATGAACGGCCGGCCGTCCAGCACCGAGCGGCTCTTGGCCGTGGCGGGAAAGTCTTTCAGCTCCAACGGCAAGGCCCAGGGCGTTTCAGGCCAAGGCTGCGGCGAGTCCTTCGTCTGCCAGTACCACATGTTGGACATGCCCATCCGCCCGCTCGGCTCGATGTGAAAATCCGCGCCGGCCAGTGCGCCGATCGTGCCGTGCCCGGTGCAGTCGACAAACAGCGGCGCGCGGAACACACGCTCGCGTCCCGTGCGGACTTCCAGCGCCGTGACCGAAACGATCTTGCCGGTCAGCGGGTCGGTGTTCGCGGCGTGGGCGAAGTGGCCGAGGAACAGCCGCAGCGTCTTCTCGCGGCGGCAAACCTGCTCCTTCAATTCGTCGCCGAACTGTTCGGGCAGACCGGGCGAATCCGGAGCATGGTCGGCAAACTCCTCGACAATCTCGCCCAGGTGCGGGTACTTGCCTCGCATCGTGCCGCCGTTGGCCCACACTCGCACCTCGCTGCTGCCGTTGCCGCCCAGCACGAACCGGTCCTGCACCAGCGCCACGCGCAGCGATTGCCGAGCGGCGGAGATGGCCGCTCCCAGACCGCTGTATCCGCCTCCGACCACCACCAGGTCAAACGGGCCCGCATCCTCCGGGCGTTCGGGCAGGCCCAGCCACTGCCGGCGCGCGGCCGCCAGCGCCTCGCCCTCCGGTGGCGCGAACCGCTCGTCGCTGCTCAACAACACCGCGTCGCAGCGCCCGTCGAACCCCGTCAGATCATGCAGCGCCAGTTGGCACGGTCCGGCCGCCAAACGCAGTTCGCCACCCGCCTGCCAGTGCCAGTCCGCGCCCTCGGTGCCGAACGTTTCCTTGACCGGCGCGCCGTTGACCAGCAGTTGAAAGCGGCCCGGCGCGCCGGGCGCTTTCCAGGGCGCGACCCAGTCCTTGGTGCGGACCCAGATGCGATACGTGCCGGCCCGCGGTATCTCGACCGTCGTCGTGGCGTCGTCCACCGGACGCCCCATGCCATGTGCCAGCAGATAGGGCGAACCGATCAGGTGGATGATCGCCGTGTCCAGCGACCAGCCGCCGTGCGCGGCAAACGATTCCGCCTCGACGTACACGGTTTCCGCTCGCGCCCCAGACGCGGCCAGCAGCACGGCTGCCAGCACGATGCCGGATGCCAGCGGCCAGGAGGTGTGCGGCCGATTCATGATTTGGCCCTCGCCAGCATGCGCTCAAACATCTCGCGCTGCTCGACCAGCGCGGCCACTTTGTCCGGCGGGTTCGTGCGGGCTTCCAGCAGAATCCAGCCGGCATAGTCCATCCCGGCCAGCAGCCGCATCAGATCCTGGTACGGATAGTCGGCCGAATCCAGTTCCCGCACGTGAACCGTGGCCCCAAACCGGTCCTTGACCAGGTTGAAGTTGTGTTTCAGCCCCTCGCCCTGCAGATCCACGTCGTTCGAATTCCAGCAGACGCCGACGTTTGGATGGTCGGCCACGTCAAAGATCGCCTTGATCACCGGCAGTTCGCTGGTGCCCGGGCCGTGCACTTCGACCCGAATCTCCTGGTTGAATTCGGCGCCGTGAGCCGCCACCAGGTTCAGAGCGCGGCCGATCTGTTCGATCGTCTTCTCCCGCGGCACGTCCTTGACGAAGCTGTTCGGCTTGACCTTGACCCCGCTGCCGCCGCAGTCGTGCATCAACTGAATGTACTGTTTGGTCAGTTCAATGTTCTGCCGGACCTTGGCGGGGTCGGCCTCGTGAAACTGGGCGTTCGAACCGTAACCCACCAGCGTCACGGGGCTGTCGGCGAAGCGCTTGCGAACCTCGGCCCGCTCGGCCTTCGTCAACGCCGGCTCGACGCCATGGGCGTGCTGAGTGCGCAGTTCCACGCCCAGCACCTGGGACTTCTCGCAGGCGGCCAGCAATTCGGGCAACGTCATGTGCTGCCCCCAAAGATAAGTTACCAGGCCGAAACGCATCGGCTGAGGCGTCTGCTCGGCTCGCAAGCCGCGAGCGGACAGCGCCGTGGCCGCCAGCACTCCGCCCGTGGCCGCCAGAAAGCTGCGTCGTGAGTATCCCGCCATGTTGCCTTCCTTTCGGCTGTTGTTGCCTGTACCGCTCGGTCCGGCGTCAGGCCCACACCAAACCGTGAGCCCGATTGCCGACCGCCACTGCGCCCCATTGTGTTCGACCCGGCGCATCGTGCCAAGTCAGGAGGGTAATTCCGCGTTCATCAGTTCAAACCAGTGTGCCTTCATTTAACGGTTCTTCGCACCGCCCAGCAGCACGAATTGCCACCTTCTCGTGCAATTCGCTACCAGTCATTATTCCGGTTTGCGACCCAGCAAGGGGAGCGCCGCGGCACGTAATAGGGAAAGCTGTTCACTCAGTTCAACCAGCGACTCCAGATCCGCTCGTTCGCCAGCCGTCAGCAACCCGTCGTTGTTACGGTCCATGAGCTCTTGCAACCGTTTGTCGGTCGTTGGCGGCAGGCGCAACCTGCGGACAGCTTCCACCCACTCCAGAGGAGCGTCAATCGTGCTGCTCACAGGCGGAATTCCCCTGCCGATGCCTAACATGTTGTGCAGGAAAGGGTTATGTGGATTCTCCGGGTCGCGATTCAGACGCTTTGGAGCCGCGGGCAGACACTGGACTGCTCTTGCCGTCATCGGCCCGCCGCGGCTATAGTCCGCCACTCGGCAATGGCACGGGAAGGGCCGAACTGCCGAGTCCCGCCCCCAACCACTCCCATGCCGCGTCCAACTTCGAATCGAACCACACCCCGGGAACGCTCGCGCAGGACAATCATGGCGAACGCCACCCATAACTCCAGTGACCACATACGGCCGGCCGTCGATTGGCTGGTGCTCTCGACCGCAACGCGTTCCACCTCCGCCGGTGGACGCAGTGATCCCGCGGTTCCGGTCGACTCACAATGGGCTCGAGCCCGCCGTTGGATCGAACGCTGCGCGCCGGCTGGTATTGCCGCGGTCGCTCGGCGTTACCGTCCCGCCGGCACTGCGGAGTCGCAGGCCGAAGCGGTCCGGATCGCAAGCCAGTTGCGCGACGCGCTGATTGCCTGCCGGACCCCCGATTCGGTGCTGATTGCCGAACAATGCGTCGGCCAGATTGCCGGCCGCGATTGGGAACTCAGCCGATTTCCGGCCCTTGAGCCAGCCGAAGCCCCATTGGCCTGGAACGACGTGTATTCACCCTGGCACACCGAGGCGGTTGCGCCGCCCGAACTGCTCCGCTGGTCGTATGAACAGTTGGCGGTCGCCCGCTTCTGGGGCGACGTCTGGCACACCGACGAATTGGCGCCGCGAGAACTGGCCTACGCCTGGGACCGGCTGCGCCGGATTCCCCTGCAACTGCACCTTGCGTGTCTGGCCCTGGACGAAGATCCCGTTGTGGCGGAACTCTGGCCATCGGCCGTCAGCGCGCTCGGCCAGGCCACGGCCGACTTGAACCGCAACATCGCCTGGCTGCGCCTGCCAACCGACCCCGCTGCCTGCGAGTTTCGCGACGGTCGCTATGTTCCGTCATTGGACCCGCAAACCGGCGGGCCGTTGACTGTGCGGCAAGTCGTGGAACAACACCTGCAGGCCAGCTCTCACAAGCCCGCCGGCTGGCACGCGCTGCCAAATCGGCCAGCGCGCCGAGTGGCGTAGGACGAGAAGACGCCGCACAGGCAGCAGAGGCATATTGTCACCGGCTGCGCAGAATGAAAATGCTGACCAGGAATTGGAGATTGCAAATTGCAAATTGCAAATTGACCACTGACGACTGACCACTGACAACTCTCCGCCGCTTCACGTCGCCGGCGCTCGCAGCCAGCGGCTTTCAAGTTGCCGGCGGACCCAGCCCAGCCAGTCGCCCTCCGGTGGTCCGTAGGGCCGGAACTTTTCCCACTGCCCCAGTTCCTCGCTGTACAGAATGGCCCGGTGCAAACCGAGTCGGCTGGCTTCGGGCGAGTCCATCAGGTTGCTGGAATCGGTGGCGCCCATCTGGAACAGCACCCGCATCTCGATATCCCGCAACGTGGCCCGGTCAAACCAGCGGGTGACATTATTGTAGGTATCGCACCAGACCAGCGTATGGATGCCGTAGGCGGGGCCATCGCGGAGAATGCTGGTCAGTTGCTTGCCCGGACTGCCGGCGGCGTTCTCGTCCATCGAGAAGCCGAACTCGTCGTCGCCCTTCTTCAGGTCGCGGAAGCGGCCCAGGTTGTAAATCGCCAGGTACACGGGCGGAGCGGAATCGTCGGAGGCCTGGGTGCGGCGTTCAAGTTCGGCGGCAATCTCGGCCAGTTTTTCGCCGGCCGTACGAGGGTTCGCCAGGCTGACGTCCCACGGCAGGCGGTGGGCCGTGCGCGACCAGAAGTCGGCCAGCGGCGAATCGGGATGGGTCCCGTCGAACAGGTAGAATCGAGCGGCATCGACGCTGGGCATCTGAGCGGCCAGGCTGACCAGCGACGTGGCCAGCACGCCCAAGGCCAGTTCCTCCTGCTGGCCCACCAGCAGCAGGTTGCTGCCCGACTGCCGGCGAAAAGTGGCGGCGGTCGGATCCTTGATCGCCACGGCGGCCCCCAGCCAGGCGACGGCGGCCGGCGATGGTTCGGGCGCCGCCTGCAGCATCGCTCGCAGCAGTTCGTTCTGAGCGGGATCGGCCGGCACGTTGCCTTCGAACACGATCGGGGCCGGCAAGTGTCTGGAAAATTCTCCCGCGCGGGAGCGCAGCTCGCGCAGGAAATACTCGCGTTCCCCGTCGGGCAGCCAGACGACCTGGAACGGATGATTGCCTTCCATCAGGCCGTTGGCGTCGTTATAGATCGCTTCGCCCGGCCGGCTCAGCAGCCGGGCGGCCGTATTGTCCTCGCTCAGAATCAGGTGCGCATCGGCTTCGCTGCATTGCAGGGCGACGCGGACCGCCATCTGGCCGATCGTGCTGCGGGCCAGCGAGTAGGCTCCGGCCAGCGTCTGGCTGCCCAGCAGCACGTGGATACCGAATGCCCGGCCCTGGCGGACCAGGCGATCCAGCAGCAGCGAGGCGTCCTGGGCCAGGCGGTCGTCCTTGACGAACAGCTCCTGGAACTCGTCGATGATCAGCAGCACGCGGGGCATGATCCGATCGGGGTTCGCATCGCGATAGCCGGCCAGGTTCTGGACGCCTTGAGCGCGGAACAGATCGCCGCGCCGCTTCAGCTCCTCGTCCAGCCGCTCCAGCACGCTCATCCCGAATTCGCGTTCGCTTTCGATGGCGATCACGCGGGCGTGCGGCAAGCCGAGTGCGGCGTACGGCCGGAATTCGACGCCCTTCTTGAAGTCGATCAGGTAGAACTCCACTTCGTCGGGGCTGTAATGCAAGGCCAGGTTCGTGATCAGGGCGTGCAGCAGCGTGGACTTGCCCGATCCGGTCTTGCCGGAAATCAGCACGTGCTGCGAGGTGCCGCGGCCCAGCCGCATGGTCTGCAGCTTGGTCGCTCCGGCGCGTCCCAGCGGCACGTCGATCTCGCTGCGGCTGTCACCCGTCCACCACTGCGCCGGGTCGGGGGCCACGGTGCGGAACGGCACCTCCACACGGCTCGAATCCTTGGCGTGCCGCCCGGCCGCCTTCACGGCCGCGGTGAACAGATCGTCGGCCGGCGGCTCGTCCAGAGTCAACGGCAGCGGCTGCAAGTCGGGCATCTGCCAGACGAAGCGGTCCTCGCGCCAGTCGAGCGTCGCGGCCCGCGCCTCCAGATCGGCCAGGTCGAAGTTTCGCGGCAGGCTCAGCTTCTGATCGGTGCTGATCAGCGTATACACGCCGCACCGCGCCCCGCTGGCCGCGATGCTGACCAGGCGGCGAGCGGCTTCGTCGCTGAAGCCGGCCGGGAAGTTGGCGATCACCAGTATCTGGAACGGCTCGGCCACCTCCCCGGCGTGCTCATTGTACTGCTGGATCGACTCGAACTCGTTCCGCAAGTACTTCTGGATCACCTTCTCCATGTGTTCGGTCAGGTCGAGCAGCCGCTGGTTGATGTGGCCCGCCTCGGTCCAGATCCGGTTGGTGACCAGTTTGTCGTCGTAGTCGGCCAGGTGCATGAAGGCCGAGAAATTCTGCCCCAGCCCGGTCGGATCGATGATCGTGAACCGCACCTTGCCCGCCGGCACGGACGTCAGCATCCTCAGCATGCCGTTCTGCAGCACGCGGACGGCCGCGTCGCGTCCGGCGTCGGCCGCCTTGAGCAGCAGTGAAGGGCAGTCGGGAAACGAAAGCACCAGGGGCAAGTCGAAGCATTCCCGCGTCGGCCGCAAATCCTCGTCCGCCGGGATGCCGTGATCCACCTGGCGCAAGTCGAAACGATAGCTACCCAGGCGCAAGGCCTCGACCGCCGCCGGGGGCGGAGTCCAGGCGTTCCAATCCAGCTCGGACCAGGCCGGAAAGTGCCGCTGGCAGTAGGCGGTCATCTGGTCGACGGCCTGTTGGAATTGGCCGATGCCCGTGGACCAGCGGTGCACCAGTTCGCTCCATCGCCGCTCGAACTGCTGACGATTCTCGGCCAACTGCTGCTGGTGGGAGGACTCAAGCTGCTGGATGTCGGACCGGAACTTCCGCTCGCGCTCGTCCAGTTGCGGCGGATACAGGTCGTTCAACCGCTGCAGGTCGCGATCGCGGGTCTCCAGCAGTTGGCGTTTGAGCGCGTCGTTTTTCTCGGCCGCTTCCCGCAATCTCTGCTGGCGGTCGCTTTCGATCTGGGACGAGAGCCGGGACCACTTTTCCTCGGTTTGCCTCAGGGCGTCGTCGCGACGAGCGGTGATGGCCGCCTGCCGCCGCCGGGTTTCTTGCGCGGCTTGAACCAGCGCGACTTGCAGAGCTCGCTCGGCGCCTTGCACCGAATGCTCGAAGTCCGGGTAAACGCCGGCGGTCTGCCGCCGCACCACGGGATAGACGGCCAGCGAAACGGCGGCGGTCAGCAGCATGCCGGCGGCACCGCTGGCGGCGATCCACTGCCAGCCGCTCCAGCCAAGCGTCGCCCCGGCGGGATACACGGCCAGGCCCCAGAACAACAGCAGCAGCAGAAACGGCCAACCCTCCTCCAGAAACTTGGCCGTCCTCTGGGCAGCCATCTCGTGCAGCTTTTGCCGGGCCACGACGACGTCGGTCGCGTAGCGCTCCAGGGGCCGCGGCTGGTCGTCCGCCATTTCCACGTTGGCCTGGCGGCCGATCAGCCCGCGGCAACGGCGCCGGCCGAGAATGCCGTGCGCGTGCCCTCGCAGCGCCACCAGTTCGGCCTGATGCTGCTGGCAAACGCCTTCCAGCTCGGCCAGTTCCCGCGCGGGGACGTGAATCTCTCCATCGTACTGTTCGGTCGCGGCTTGCGTGGCCAGCAGGCGGTCGCGGCGGGCCGCCTTCAACGACTGCTCGGCCTCCTGCACCACGGCCGCATTGCGTTTCTCGAAGCTCCGCGCGGCCGCCGTGCGCTGCTCGTCATACTGCCGCATCACGTCGTCCATCGCCTCGGCATACCGCGTCCGCAGCACATCCGTTTCCTGGCGATACTCGTCCGTCTGCCGTGTCCGCTCGGCCTCGTACTCCCGCCGCAAGGACACCTCGCGAGCCTCGTAGCCGGCCTTCGACTCGACTTCCTCGCGGGCTCGCAGGTCGATCAATTCTCGCAGTTCACGCAACAGCTCGCGCTGACGCGTGGTGGATAAGGTCGAAGCAGACACGGCCGTTGCCTCTCAAGTTTCCCGATCATCACCGCAGGCCTGCTCGGCCCGCTGGACCACTTCATTCAGCCGGTGGATGGCGGCGGCGGTCAACGTCAACTGGGCCAACAACGGCTGCAAATGCTCTTGCTCGAAGTCACTCGACGTCTTGTCGTCCCATTGTTCCCGAGCGTTGCTCCACGCTTCCCGCAGCTTTTTCGTGGCCCGGTGCAGCATGGTCAGTCCCGTTCCCAAGTCGCAGACTCTCATGGCTGCTCCAGCTCGGACGGAGCTATCTCGGATGGACTTGTCTCCGACGGATCTATCTCAGACGCATCTGTCACAGGCCGATCCGGCTCTGGCGCTTCGCTCGCGGCGGATAAGCCGGCAGGCGTGCGGGCCGAATTCGCCCCAGCCGCCTGGCCGCCGCCGGACGCGTCCGGGGTCGGCTGCCGCACCTCGGCGTAACGCTCCAGGGCCGTCGCCATCCGCTGCAACGCGGCCAGCGCTCGGGCCCAATCCAGATCCAGGTGCGATTCCAGCTTGGTCAACTGCCCGGAGAACTCCTCCACGTCGTGCCGCACCTGGCGCCGCCAGAATTTGAGGGCCTGCAGCTTCTCCTCGCAGGTCCGCACGCGAAGCTTGGCTCGTTCCAGCGCTTTCTTCTCGTCGTAGCAACTGCGAGCGTTATCGTCGCCCGCGCGCATCTGGCAACGTTCCAGATCGTTGCGGGCCTGAGCCACCCGGTCATAGGCCCGCCGCAACGCCTCGGGCCAGTACCTTGGCCGGTCGTGCTCGATCCAGTCCAGCACGCGGCGCAGCTCCAGTTGCAGCGCCGTCATCGCGCTGCGGGCGTCGTGGTCGAAGGCCTCCATCGCCACCTGGAAACCGCGCAGGGCCTCGATCGAGCTGACGCGAGCGGACGAATTCACCGAAAGTCGATGCTCCTGGCGGGAGGCGCGGTTCAGGACTGCAGATAGTCCTCGATATGCTCGGCCTTGCGCAACAAATACGGCACGTACTGGTTCGACGACTCGGTGAACCGGGCAATGGCCTTCATGTGCTGCTCAAACTGCTCCACGAACTTCTTGTGCTCCTGGTCCCGCCAGCTTCCCCCCAGGGCGGTCAGTTGATTGGACAGCACCGTGGCCCGCTGCTGCAGGTCCTGGTTGAATTTCTTGAGCGATTGGGCGAAGCGGCGTAGTTCTTCCGGATCGACGATGGCCTGTGGCATGTCCGCCCTCTCCTGCATTGTAAACCGCAGCGTCCACAAGGCACTGTTCCCTCGCTAACGCTTCGGGCTAATGATCGCAACTTGTTCCCTCGCTTGCGCTTCGGGCCAAAATGAGACGCGTGGGGCTGTCCAGCGACGCTTTGATCATATTCCACCCCCCCGGCAAAGTAAAGCAACGCGAACCCTTCCAAGAATCGCATCTTGTTTGCTGGCAACGGCATAGATGCCGCGGCCTGGCCGGGAACCGAGCCCCCGAGATAGAACGCTCCCGCCCGGCCACCTGGCCGTCAAAATCCGCGCAATCGGCAAAGTTTACTTAACCGGCAGACCACGACTGGACGAAATAACTACCGCGACCCGAACCCGATTCGGTTTCGCGCACATTGTGTCGCCAACGATTGCAGGGGGGCAACCGCCAGCGGACACAGACGGATGAACTTGCGCCGACGAATTGCCGCCGCCCTTTGCAGTTACAGCCTCATCGTCTTGGCCACGCAGCTCGCGTGGGCAGCCGATTCGCGGCCCGCCGCCCGGCCCGCGGCACCGGCTGCCGCCCGGCCCTCTGCACAGCAAACTACCCGGCCCGTTGCTCAGCGCGCCACCCGGCCCGCTGCTCATTCCTCGGCCACTCACCGCCCGGCGTCCCAGGCTCGGCCTGCCCAGTGGGAGGAGCTGGCGCCCGGGGAAACGATCCTGGAAGAGCCGGCCGACATTGGGTTTCACGATCCCGGCTGCACCAATTGCGCTGGCGGCTGCGATGCCGGCTGCGGCGGTGGCTGTGGCTGGAACTGCAACCGGGCCTGCGGTTACTGGGGCCAGGTCGAACTGCTGCTGTGGTGGCGGCGAGGCAGGAACTTTCCGCCGCTCGTGACCAGCAGCCCCAACGGGACGGCCGGTACCGACGCCGGCGTGCTGGGGGAACCGGGCACCGTGATTCTGTTCGGCAGCGATACGACGGGCGACCAGGCTCGCACGGGCGGGCGAATCACGCTCGGACGCTGGCTGGACACGTGCCAGATCTGGGGCGTCGAGGGACGATATTTCGCGGTGGATGATGCCCCGGTCAGCTTCTCGGCCGACTCCACCGGCGACCCGATTCTGGCTCGTCCCTTCTTCAACGTGGCGACCGGCCTGCAGGATGCCCGGCTGGTGGCTTTCCCCTCGGTCGTGACGGGCGACATCAACCTGGAAAGCCGCTCGGACATGCAGGCGGCCGACGTCACCTTCCGCCGTCTGCTGGGCCGCACCTCCTGCTGGCGCTTCGACGGCCTGGTCGGTTACTTTTTCTCACGGATCGACGAGGACTTGCGGATTGTGAGCAACTCCACTTCGATCGATCAGGGCGGGACGATCCCCGTGGGCACGACCAGCCAACTGACCGACGTGTTCGATACGCGGAACGAATTTCACGGAGCCCAGGTGGGCGTGTTGTCGGAGTTCCGCCAAGGCTGCTGGCGAGTCGATCTGCTGGGCAAACTGTCCCTGGGCAATATGAATCAAATCGTCAGCATTGCCGGCCAGTCGGTCACCACGGTGCCTGGCGAGACTCCGGTTGTGGACAATCAAGGACTGCTGGCCCTGGACAGCAACTCGGGTCTGTTCGAACGGGACGTGTTCGCGGTGGTGCCGGAACTGGGCATCAACGTGGCCTACAGCATCCATCCCTGCATCGACCTGACACTGGGTTACTCGCTGGTGTACTGGAGCCGCGTGGCACAGCCCGGCGACCAGGTGAACTTGCTGATCAACCCCACGCAGACCGCCGGCGACCTGATCGGAGCGGCGCAGCCCGACTTCCTGTTTCAGGACAACACGTACTGGGTGCAGGGTCTGAGCTTTGGTGTCGAGTGCCGGTTTTAGGAGCGGTGTGGGAGCCAGAACGGGTCAGATCGTTTCCTCCCATTCGGCGAATACGGCGTCCAGGGCTTGCAATTCCGAATCCAGTTCGGAATCCAGCGAGTCGTCGCCGGGACCCGGCTGGCTGTCGCTGCCGGACGGCTGCTGAGTTGCGATTGACGTCGGATCGGCGATCGCGGCCAGGACTGGCGGCACATTCGAGTCGGACGACGGCATCGGAACTTGCTGGTCGCCGGCGGTGTAGGCGCCGACCAGGAGAGACGACGACTCGCCCTCGCCGGCCAACGACGACCGCAGATCGACGGCCAGTAAGGCGCCTTCCCCTTCGCCGCCCGAACCCGAATTGCCGCTGTTGCCCGAATCATTGGACGAGCCCGTGGTCACGGGCACAAACTGAAACGCCGACGGGCTGCCCAGCACTCGGAGCAACGAATGGGTCGAGCCGTTGGCCACAATCAGCGCTCGGCTGGCGTCCTCGGTCGAGACGCGCGACTGGCTGGCGCCACCGTTGCCGTTGGAGGATACAAGCGTCAAGTTGTAAGTGACTGGCGTCAGGGTCGGCAACGATTCGGCCGAAGTGGTCAGGTCGGTCAACTGCAGACTGGTCCAGTCCGTGTCGGCCGCGTACCAGCTTCTCGCGCCCGCGGTGTCCACCGCCACGATCAGGCTTTCGTTGTGGCTGGAAGCCAGCAGGTCCATCAGCGTGATCGCCTGGGGGACCCGTCCGCGTTCGCCAAAATTGTTGTTCACTCCCTGCGTGTCTTCGGCCAGCGTGACGGCAATCTGGTCGTTGACCGTGGTGCTGCCGCCCTGGGAGCCGGGAGTCTCGATGCCGTCCAGCAGGAACGCCGGCTGGACCTGAATGATCGTGTACTGTCCGGGGGCCAGTTCCGTGAAGGAGTAGGACCCGTCCGAGCCGGTTTGCCGGGTGAGGTTCACCGCGTTGCCGTCCTGGTCGGTTCCGGTCAACTGAATCGTGACACCCACAACCATCATTTCCTGGGATTCGCGGATGCCATTGTTGTTCACATCCAGGTAGACGAACCCTGACAGACTGCTGGGCACGAAATCGCGGACCGTCACGGTGACGGAGCCCACGGACGACTCGCCGGCGCCGTCGTTGACGGTGTAGGTGAACGTCTCCTGGCCCGTGAAGTCCGTGGCGGGAGTGTATTCGATCCGCAGCCCGTTGCTGGAAATCGCCACGGTGCCGCCGGCCGAGCCCTGCGTGACGCTCTGAATGATCAGCGTGTCACCGCTGTCCGGGTCGGTGTCGTTGGCCAGCACGTCCAGTATCTGGCTGGCCTGATTCAGGTTGGCGAACAGGGTATCGTTGACCGCGGTCGGCGCGTCGTTCGAATTGGTGACCTGGATCGTCACCAGAGCGGTGTCCGTTCCGCCATTGCCATCCGACAGCACATAGGTGAAGGAGGCGGCGCCGGTGAAATTGGGGGTGGGAGTGAAGCGGATGCGCGTGGCGCCGTCGACGATCTGTGCCGTGCCGCCCACCACGGTGCCCTGGATCGACTGGATCCGCAGCGTCTCGCCCTCGTCCGGCGTCGAGTCGTTGGCCAGCACCTCGAGCACATTGTCGGTGCTGTCTTCCGCCACGGTGAACGTGTCGTCGTTGGCGACTGGGTTGCCGTTGCCCGCGGTCGCCGTGACGGTGACGGTGGCGGTCGCGGTGCCGCCGTTGCCGTCGCTGATCGTGTAGGTGAACGTATCGGTACCGGTAAAGGTGGCCGGCGCGTCGTACAGCACGTGATTGCCGCCAGCGCCGACGCGCGCGGTGCCCCCGCCGGTCGGCGTGCTGACCGCGGTCACCCGCAGGGTCTCGCCCACGTCCGGCGCGAAGGAGTCATTGCTCAACACGTCAACAAACACATTCATGCTGCCCGGCGCCGCGCTGGCGGTGTCATTCACGGCCGTGGGATTGTCGTTGACCGGTTGCACTTGGACGACCACCGTGGCCGTGGAGGTCCCGCTGGCACCGCTGTCGGTTACCGTGTAGGTGAATGTCTCCGAGCCGTTGAAGTTGGGCGCCGGCGTGTAGATCAGACCGTTGCCGGTCCCGTTGATCGTGACCGTGCCGCCCTGGTTCGGCGTGCCGACCTGGGTGATCGTCAGGGTTCCGGTGCCTTCGTCGTTGGCCAGTACGTTCAGGGCGTTGTTGGTCGAGTCCTCGTCGAAGTTGACGATGTCGCCGTTGGCTCCGAACCCCAGGCCGATCGTCAGTTCCACGCTGCCGTAATCCACCAGCGAGGTGGAAATGGCGTCATCCAGTCCGAACACCAGCATGTCGTGCGAGATCGGCTCGTCGGCCGGATCGCCGAAGATCCGTTCGGTGCCCGCGATGTTGGCCTTCAGGTTCGCGCTGAACAGCAGGAACTTCTCGCCACCCAGCGGGGACAGGCTGCCCGAGGCCGCGCCGACTTCGTCGATCAGCCCGGCCGTCGAGGTGTTGCCCGACCGGGCGACCGTATACTGGCTGCCGAAGGATAACGGCCCCACGACCTCCACCAGGCCCTGTTCGAACATCACGTCCAGGTAGGCCGCGAACACGCCGGAGGGAACCCGGCGAGCGTCCTCGACAAACACATTCATGGTGAATTCGTCGCCCACGTTGATCGCGGTCAACGGGTTGCCGCTGCCGTCGACAATCTCGTAGGTGAACTTGGCGAACACCTCGCCGTCCACTTCCACGCTGAACAGTTGTTCGCGCGTGTTGCCCGCGATATCCGTGGCCCGCAACTGGAAGTTCTGCGTGCCCAGTTGGGAGGCGACCGGCGTCCAGTTGACCAGGCCCGTGGCCGAGTTGATGGTGGCCCCGTCCGGCGCCAGCAGCAGGTCGTAAATGAACGAGGCACTGCCTTCCTCGGCATTGGCCGGGTCGTAGCTGACCGCGACGCCCAGATCGGCCGCGGTCGGCGGCGTGGTAGTAAAGTTCGGGATCTCGGTGTCGATCGTGACCTGCAGCGCCGCCGAACGGGCGCTTTCGCTGCCCGAAAGATCCTGGGTGGCCGTCAGCGTGCGGACGCCGCTGGCCAACTGGGACGTGGTCAGCGTGATCGTGCTCCCGCTGGCCGTGCCCTGAGCCACCTGGGTGTCGCCATCGTACAGGCGGACGATCGCGCCGCTCTGCACGCCCGACACGGTAATCGCCGGCGTGTTGTCGTTGGTCACGTTGTCCGTGCTGCTGATCCCGCTGTCGGACGCGGCCACCAGGTCCAGACCCGTGGGAGCCGACTCGGTGACCGTAATCGTGATCGTCTGCACGTCGGCGAACGAGGCGATCTGGCTGGGACTGACGGAATTGGGATTCACGGGGGTCGAGGGCGCGTGCACGAACACCGTGACCTGCTGCGTCCCCACGAATCCCGGTGCGGGCGTGATCGTCATCGAAGCAGTCGCCGTCTGGCCAACCGGCGTCACGGCCGTGGCCGGCAACGACACCGTGACGTTGGGCGCGGTGAAGGAATTAAAGCTGATCGCGTCGCCCTCGACGTCCTGCGCCGTCAGCATGACCGTGATCGGCGTGTTGGGCGCGGTCACAATGTTCTGAATCGGATTCAGGAACGGTGTCCCGTTGGCCGTGTCGGGAGTGACCGTCACCTGGAACGACTGGGTGAATGTCAACCCCTCGCTGTCGGTCGCCGTGACCGTGATCGTCGCCGTCCCCGTCGCCCCATTGGCCGCCTTGAGCGTCAAGACGGCATTCTCGTTGTCCTCGAACACCGTCGCGTCGAACAGGTCGACGTCGATCGTCGGCCGGTCGCTGGAATTCGTGGCCACGTTGCTGATCGCCTCGCGGTTGGCCTGCCCTTCCACGATCAGGCCCCACACCGTGTGGTTGAAGTCCAGATGCCGCTGCGGTCCCTCGGTCAGAAAGAACTGCGAGGAAGCCGAGTCGTCTCCCGCCTTGGCGATCGAGGCGATGTTGGCGCTGGTATGCTGCGCGTCCACGTGGAACTCGTCATCAAACCGCGGCAGCGACGAATCGCCAAAGCCCGTGCCCGTTGGATCGCCGCCCTGAATCATGAAGCCGTTGATCACTCGGTGAAAGACCGTGTCGTCCCAGACGTCGTCCTCCACCAGGTCGAACAAGGCCGCCGTCGTGTTGGGTGCCAGATCCTCGAACGTGCCGATCACAATCCGCCCGAAGCTGGTGTTCAGCTCCAGGCTGCGTCCCGTCCGCAGTTCGGGCGTGACCAGCGCCGGATTGCTGCTGGTGACCGTGTAGGTCAGACTGGTCCCGTTGGGATCGTATCCGTCCAGCGCGACGTGCAACGGCGCTCCGCCCAGCACGGTCACGTCCGCGACGGGGGCAAACGAAGGCGTGCTGGATTGCGGGAGCGGGACACCGCTTTCGGTCGACAACTGCTGCAGGCTCAAGACACCCGTGAAACGATCGCCGTCCGGCATGATCCAGGTCGGAAACACGCTGATGTTGTTCGCCTGGCCAATCGCGTTCAACGTACGGTCCGGATTGGTCACCTCAATGAATGGCAGGAACCGCTGCCCGTCCTGAAACAATTCCTTCTGCTCGGTGCAGAATGGGCACCAGCCGGCGCCAAAGAACTGCACTCCCGCGTCGGTCAGCGCCTTGGCGAAAGCGACCAGGTCCGGCGCGTCTTCCCCCTCGCCCGTCTCGCCGGTCCGCGGCAGATCCTCGGCGTCCAGCGCCGCTACCGTGTTGACGGCATACTGTTCCGCCAGCGGACCGGCCAGAGCCGGTTCCAACGGCAGCATGACGTCCGCCGCCAGCAGCGTGCGGTGTTCGAGCGATTCGAACAACAGGTTTCCACGCCGACTCCGGCGGCGAGTGGAACGCCCCGAAGACACGTTTTTCGACCGACGTCGCCGACGCTGAGTTCCGGTTCCAGAAAGCGGGCGGCCAAGATGCGACGGGCTCAGGAAAGTCTTCATTGTCGGTACAGCACCCCTGACAGGAAACTCTGTTGTGATTCGTGAACTTCCAACATAAACATCAGCTCAAACTGTTACGACAATTTGGCGCTTTTTTTCCAGCTTAAGTTCCTTGCGCAGTTGGCATTTCCGCTACCGTCGCGCCAACCCGCACAACCCGCCAGATCCCGGCGGTCGAAAACGCCGGTTCGACCCGCCTGAAACCACGACCCAGCAGCCAGTTAGGTCTGCCGCGGATCGGTCGCGTGCCGTGGTCCGTCCCATTCTACGACCGCTCTCGGACCCGTCCAGGCGGAGGCACTCCCCTCAGGAGGGTCGCCTCTCCATTCAGGACACTTTCGCCGGCCTTTGTAACTCGCCTCCTTACCAATCCTGCGTCAAATCCTACCTTGGACCGTAGTTCCCGCAGTCGAAAAATCGGTAACTCCGGAACACGGCTCCTTCCGGCGTCCAGATTCGAAGTTTGAAAGCCCTTCTGGCGTCAAGGGTTACGCCAGGGACGCTTGACAGCGCCCAGACGCAGGCGTTGTACTACTTGAGACGCATCAGGCCTTGCCCCCTGAGTAGCACTATTGACACTCCCCGTGGTGCCTTGGCCGCTGCCTGCTCAGGTCGGACAGCCCCCGCAGGTCGGCCCCCCGCGGATCGGAACGTTGAATTCGAGGATTGACCATGCAACGACTGCTGGTAGCCGTGAGACTGTTTTTCGCCGTGCTGCTGGGCCATGTTCCCGTGGCGGCGGCCGCCGGATTGCTGGAAAGTGGCGACGCGGCCGGCTCCGGGCGACCCGCGGCGTCGCCGTCCGCTGCTGGCAAGGCGGAACCATCG
>JAGFJK010000258.1 GCA_024102795.1 Pirellulaceae bacterium | reverse complement strand
TGGTACGCAAGGAACCCGAACACGTCGCCGCCCGACCACAGCCCCTGGACCAGGAACGGCACCGCGGCGGCGGCCGCGCCCGCCAGTCCCAGCCAGGCCACGCGCCGCGCCGCTCGCCAGTCGCCGCCCTCCACGAGCCAGTCGCCCCACAGCACCAGCGGCAGCACGAACAAGCCCACCAGCTTGTAAGGCACGCTCAGACCAAGTGCGACGTACGACAGAATGTTTCCGAATGTTAACGCCGCCCGCCCGCTCGCTGCCACTCGGCCGTGCGCCCAGACCAGCAACAACAGCAACAGTCCGATGTCCAGGCGGTCGTAGAGGAACTGGTGCATCGTCGTGGTGATTGCCAGATAGCCCCACGCGACCCAGGAGACCGACCGCGGGTTGAGCAGCCGGGCGACTCGGCAGATGAGGGCAAACGACAGCGCGTCCGCCAGCAGCATCAGGGCCCGGAATGCGAAGGCGAAGGCTCCAAACGCCGGGCCCATGACTTCCGGCCGATTCAGGTCACCCGCCGCCAGCCGCTCGGCGGCCAGATGCCGCGGGACCGTCATCAACCAGTAGGCCAGCGGCGGATACTCGACGGCGAAATCGCGGTACGCCGACTGCCCCAGATCCACGCCCCGCACGGCGTAGTTGAAGTAGATGAACAGATCCGTCCCGTGGGCCACGAACAGCAGCAGCAGATAGACCCGCGTGATCACGAATGCGGCGATCGCCGCCCCGATGGCAAGTCTGGCGATCGCGAGCCGGCTGGGTATGGCCCCTGCTTCAAGGGTGCCCGTCGTCATGGAGTCACGCTCCCTGGCCCGGCTCCCCGCGGCGCGCTACCTGGCTTTCGAATGCCGCTCGCCGGCTTACGGGGACTCCGGACTGGCCGCCACGTCCAGACACAGGCAGGCCGGTGGAGTTCCGGCCGGGTCGATCGAGGGAAAGTCGGTCATCACGTCGGTAAACGTACTGCTGGTGGTCGTGTACGACTGGTTGAGCGCTTCGAGCGCCATGGAGATGTCGCCCAGCTCCTGCACGACCTGGTCGCGGATCGTCGTCAGGCCCACGATCACACCCAGTCCGAGCAGCGTCACCATCAGAATCAGCGACATGGACGATGCCGCTCCGCTTTCATCGGCCCACAGGCGGGCCGCCAGTTGCTGGATCAAGTTCGCATCCCCTTACGGTGATTCGTGTTGAGCGGCGACCGCGACGCCGATGCAGCCATCGTCGCAGGCGTCCGCCTGATCGACGAACGCGCTGCCGGCGACCACGAAATCCTCGCCCTCGAACGTCAACGTCGCACCGGCGAACGAAAAGCTTTGGTTCAACGACGCCACGCCCACCGCCACGTCGCCGAGTTCCTGAACGATCTGATCCCGCATGGTCGTCAAACCGACGATCATGCCGATAACCAGGATCGTGCAAATCAGCGCGAGATCCGTACTGGCGATTGCGCCCTGTTCGTCCAACCAGATTCGTCGCAGCGTCTGCATCGTGTTTTCATTCCCGTCGTGAGGAGTGCGGGCGCCCGCGAAGGCAGCGAAAGCCGACGTGCTGGCGGGTTCCGCCAGCCCAGCGGGTGCGAACGTAATGCACATCACGTGCCACGCGCGGCCGGCGCGAATTGGCAGGTTTCTCGTGCACGATTGCGGGGTTGCTGGCTGGTGCCATCCCCGCGGCGCGTCCGCCGAATGGTGCGGGCCGTTGCACGCCGTGAACAGGTTGGCGGTCATTGTTTCCGCCCGTTAACAACGCCGGCGGCAGACGCCGGCAGCAACTTGCCGGTGGTCGCCACGACCCGTGCCTGCGGCATGCGCCGGCATCCCAGGGTCGCGCAAGTTTCCGACCCGCAGCACGCTCGGACTCAGGCGGTTCGGACAAATTCCCGCACGCACGGTGCGTGAGTTGCATCAATCGGCCGACACACTGTTTCCCAGGGTTCGCGCATTGCCTGCAGCAAGTCCGCGAACGCAGTGCCGAATCGGCGAAGGCCCCGCTCCGTGCATCTTGTGCCGAAATCCAACGCGGTAGCCACGGCCGGAGCGGCGCTGCTGCTGGCGCTGGCGACGCTGGTTTGCTTTCACCGCCTGGCGGCACACCCGTCGGATTTGCTGGTGGGACCGCATGACCAGGGGCGGACCGATCTGACGACGCTGTTCGCGCCCACGCGGGCCTTCCAGCAGCAGGCGGTCTGGCAAGGCAAGCTGCCGTTGTGGAATGCCCGCCTGCTGTGCGGAACCCCCGTGGCGGGCAATCCGCAATCGGGCCTGTTCTATCCGGTCAACTGGCTGGGCGTGCTGCCCGACGCGCTGCTGGCGGTCAGTTGGCTGCTGGTGGCGCATCATTGGCTGGCTGGCCTGGGAACCTACCTGCTGGCTCGCCGCTGGGGCGCCGGCTTCCTGCCCGCGGTGCTGGCTGGCGTGGTGTTCCTGACCGCGCCGTTCCTGGTCGCCGCCGCCGCCGAAGGCCACTACAACCACAACTGCGCCATCGCCTGGCTCCCCTGGACCTTGTTGGGCTACGAGCGGTTGCGGCGCGGCGAGCGGTTCGGGATTCCGGGGACGGCACTGGCGCTGGCCTTGAGCTTCCTCTGCGGCCACGTGCAGGAAACGTACTATGTCGGGCTGGCGCTGGCGCTGTTCCTCGTCGCGGACCTTGCCTTCCGCCCTCCCGACGTGCTGGTCCGACCGCGGCTCGCGCAGCGCGGACTGATCGCGCTCGGAACCACCGTCGGCCTGGTCGCGCTGGAACTGATTCCCAACTGGTTCTACGCGCGGCAGTCGGTGCGGTCCGCGGGCCTGACAGTGGCTCAAGCCGGCGAGATCAGCGTCGAGCCCGAGAATCTCTGGCAACTGCTGGATCCGTTCGCCCTGGGATTACCCGAAACCTATCAGGGTGACAGTTGGCGATACTGGGAGCAGCTCTGCTACTTTGGCATCGTCCCGCTGCTGCTGGCCCTGGTCGCCCTGGCCACGGGTTGGCGCCGCTATCCGGCGGCCCGACTGGGTCTGTTGCTGGTCCTGGCGCTGTTGATCGCGCTGGGCAATCATACGCCCGTGTTCGGCATCGCGTATCGGCTGCTGCCGGGTCTATCGCTGTTCCGAGTTCCGTCGCGCGTGTTGTACCTGGCGTCCTTCGCGATCGCACTGCTGGCCGGGATCGGCCTGGATCAGTTGCTGGCGCTGGCCAGGGGACTGACTGCGGGTCGGCGCCGTTCGGTCGGCTGGATCGCCGGCGCCGGGGCGGCGGGGTTGCTGCTGCTAGGCGCCGCATTCTGGCTGGCACCCGGCGACTGGCAAGCGGCGATCAACCCGGCCCCCGCGACCTTTCAGCCGGTCTGGGCACTGGGGCTGGCCACCTGCGGGTTGGCGCTCGGTGCGACGCTGCTGCTGCAACCTCGCTGGGCCACCTGGGTGGCGGCCGCGATGCTGCTGGTCTGTCTGGCGGACGCCACGCGGCACAGCCGAGCGGCCACTCGGACCGCGACGCTCAACCAGCCCGACCAGCGGCGGCAACTGGCCCAGTGGCTGGTTGAGCGGGCCGGGGACTCGCGTGTCCTGGTGCCTCAGGACCTGGTCAGCGACCGCGAGGCGGGCCAGGCCGGTTTGAACAAGGTGGCCGGATATGAGGGAGTACCCTTGCTGCGGACCGCGGTGACCGTCGCCGGCCTGGTGCAAGGTCCGCAACCCGAAAGCCAACTGCTCGGCTTCGCTCCGCTGGACTTGCGCGCCTATCCACCGGTATTGCTGGATTTGCTGGGCGTGCGGCTGGCGGCCATCGTGACCGACGAACCCCCGGAGATTGACGGTTGGGCGCTGGTATCGCAGGGCCGGCAGCCGGTGGAGTTCGCCCTGCGCGGAGCGGAGCCTCGCTCGCTGCCGTGGGCCTTCTACGAGCGAAGGGAACCGCTGCCCCGGGCGTTCGTGCTGGGGACGGTTCGCCAGCGGCAACGTCGCGGGCCGGTCGAGGAGCAACTGCGGCGACTGGACCCGCGCCGCGAAGTCCTGATCGAAGAGGATCTGCTCGATCCGGGCCCGCGACAAATGTGGCACGCCGCTCGGGTGGTGTATGATGGAAATAATCAGGTGCGCGTGCTGGCCGAGCTGGAGGCTTCCGGCTACCTGGTGCTGAGCGATACGTATTATCCGGGCTGGACGGCCAGCGCCGCCGGCCAGCAACTGCCTGTGGTCCCTGCAAATTTTGCCTTTCGCGCCGTGCCGCTGAGCGCGGGACGGCACGAAGTGCAGTTCGATTACGAACCGCCGGGCCTGAAAGTCGGTCTGCTGGTTTCGGGGCTGACCCTGTTCTGGCTGGTGCTGCTCAGCCTGCGGGACAGCGGCCCGACACAACGGTCCGGCCGCCGGCAGCAGCAGCCCGAATCGGCTGTCCCGGAAGTGGAAACTGTATCTTCCTGACGAGCGAGATTGCCATGCCGCGTTCCAGTTTGATCACGGGGATTTCGGGACAGGACGGTTCCTACCTGACGGAACTGTTGTTCTCCAAGGGCTACGAAGTGCATGGCCTGGTGCAGTACGGCCGCCGCGAGCTGTGTGACCCGCGGGTCAAGTTGCACTACGCCGACCTGACGGACAGCTCGGCCCTGTTGCCGATCCTCGAACGAGCCCAACCCGACGAAGTGTATCACCTGGGAGCGCAGAGCCACGTGCGGTTGTCGTTCGACTTGCCGGTGCACACGGTGGACGTCACGGGGCTGGGGACGTTACGGATGCTGGAAGCCGTGCGGCAGTACCAGCGGATTTCGGGCCGGCTGGTCAAGTTCTACCAGGCATCGTCCAGCGAAATGTTCGGCAAGGTGGCGGAGACGCCCCAGAACGAACAGACGCCGTTCCATCCGCGCAGCCCCTATGCCTGCGCCAAGCTGTTCGCCCACTGGCAGACGATCAACTACCGCGAGGCGTACGGGATGTTCGCCTGCAGCGGGATCCTGTTCAATCACGAATCGCCTCGGCGAGGAATCAACTTCGTGACGCGAAAGATCACACTGGCGGCGGCGCGGATCAAGCTGGGGCTGCAAGACAAACTGTCGCTGGGCAACCTGGATGCCGTCCGCGACTGGGGCTTCGCGGGCGACTACGTGGAAGCGATGTGGCGGATGCTGCAGCACGACACGCCCGACGATTACGTCGTTGCCACGGGCCAGACGCACACGGTCCGCGAGTTTCTGGACGAGGTGTTCTCGCACCTGGATCTGGACTGGCGGGAGCACGTGGAGATCGATCCCAACCTGTTCCGGCCCGCCGAAGTGGACATTCTCTGCGGCGACGCGTCGAAGGCGCGGCGGGTGCTGGGCTGGCAACCCAAGGTCGGTTTTCAGGAACTGGCCCGGATGATGGTCGACGCCGATCTGCATGCCACGCCCGACGAGCTGTCGCTGCTGGAGGCGCCACGCGTCGGCGACTGGGGCTGAGCTGCACGCGTGAACCGCACTCGGACAGCGAAAAGGGATGCACACTGCGAGATCCCTTCTGGCTCCCTATGCGCTTCGAGATCGTGCAGCTTAGAAGTTGTTTTGCCGGGGAAATTTGGCGTTACGACCGTTGGAAACTTGGGGAGATTTGGACGGCCTCCGCGTGGGCGAACGCTCCCCATTGATATCCCTCTGGCTCCCTCCCCGGCTTCCGGGGAGGGCTGGGGAGGGGCTCTTGTGCACCCAGTTTTGGCGCAGCTGGCACCCGATGGAATCACCTGACACCGGTCGCACTCAAGAATTCAGATCCTCAATTGATGTTCGACTCGTCTGAAATCCGCGTCCCG
>JAGFJK010000253.1 GCA_024102795.1 Pirellulaceae bacterium | reverse complement strand
CAAACCCGAATTACAAAGAATCCGCGTGCCTTCCAGTCCATGCTGCGCGTTGAACAACTGGTTGACCGCTCTAACCCCGCAGGCCCCTCCCCAGCCCTCCCCGAAGCGGGGAGGGGGCCAGAGGGATCTCAAGGGGGGCGTGCTCGCCCAAGCGGAGGCCGTCCAAATTGCCTCGGTTGTCATGCCAAATTCCCTCGGCAAATCAGCTTTTTTTTGGCTGCACGACCTCCGAGAAGAATGGCATGGCGGACTGGAGGCCAGTCACGACCGGCATTGGCGGATAGAGACCTTCTCACGGAAGTCGAAAGATTGCAAATTGCAAATTGCAAATTGCAAATTGCAAATTGACAACTGACAACTCCCTCTCATTTGTGCCACACTTTGCCTACCAACGACTTCCGATGCACGGCCGGCGACGGCCAGTGCCGGCTGTCCCGCGACAGGGGCACGTTGTCGCCCAGCAGCAGGTAATGGTCTGGCGGCAGTTGAATGGAACCCGCGGCCGGCCACGGCCGGCCGCTGCCGTCAGGGTGGAGGTAGAAGATGTCCCGCAAGATGATCAGCGAATCGAGTTGCACCGCCATCGGGCCGGTGACTCCAATCTGAATGCCCGAAATTGGATCGCCGCTGGGGGAAGAAGCTTGGGCCGAGATGGTCTCCAGTGCTTTTGGCTCCGAATCGGGCTCGACCATGTGCCACAGCACCGTCTGGCCGGCAATCCGCAGGGCGGCCTGGTGATCCCAGACGGTGAATTCGACCGGCACCGACCGCCGGACATGGTCCACTCGCACCGGCGCGCTCCGCAGCAGCAGGCCATCCCGCCATAGCTCGGCCGACCGCCGCCGGGGAGCCCAGCGGGCTTCGTGCGTGCCGCTAGCGGTTTGGAACCGCAGTGCGAGTTGGCCGGTGCCGGCGGTTCGGACGTTCAACCGAAGCTGCAGGTCCGTGACGGGGTGCAGCGGGCTGCGTGTGAGCGCCTGGTTGTAAGGGTAGTGATCGACGATTTGCGTTTCGTCCGTTCGCCGCCGGGGCGGGAAAGCCGCGGCCATCCCTGGCCAATGGCGGTATTGCAGCCAGACCCAGTGTTCGGGAGACGCGCCCGCGGTTGTGCCACTCACGTTGATGATGGACCTCCGGCCAGTCAGGGCGCCGGGACTCCGTCCCGTCCCGACCTGGCTGGCGGCCGGCCGAAACTGGTACCCGCCGGGCGCGGTTTCCCAGCCGGTTCCGGCGTTCGCCGCGCTCCACCTGGGCGGCAGCCCCGCGGTTGCCGGCCGGCAGCGATCGTCGTGGACCTGGATCGCCAGTTCTTGAAACTGTTCCAGGCTCTTGCGCGCCGGACGGCCGTTGACCCGGAGGTCGCCCGCGCGGATCTCGATGGCTTCACCCGGCAGGCCGACCACACGCTTTACCTCCAGGCGCTGCGGATCGCCGGGCGCGGCCAGAGCCACCAGGTCCCAGCGGCCGGGCTGGCGAGCGGCCAGGGAACGGTCGATCCAGACGGCCTGCCCGCCGCGGATCGGTTCGCCGCTCACCGGGTTGGCGGCCGAACCGCAGTTGCCGCAGACCAGTTGCCGGTCCGCGGGCAGGTGTTCGATCCCGCAGCGCAATTCCAGGCCGCAGTCGGTGCAAGTCGCCGCATAATGTTCGCCGGGCAATCGCGGGGCCATCGAGTCGCCGGTCACTCGCACCGCCTGCCACCAGCCAGCCCAGTGCGCGGCCTGCCAGGCCGCGAGAACCCCAGCGATCGCGGCACAGACGGCCAGTCGTTTCAGACAGCGGAGCGCGGGCCCGCCGAACATCAGCGTTCGTCGCCCGTGGTGAGCACGGCCATGAACGCTTTCTGCGGGATATCCACCTGGCCGATCGACTTCATCCGCTTTTTGCCTTCGCGCTGCTTGGCCCACAACTTGCGTTTGCGAGTGATGTCGCCGCCATAGCACTTGGCCGTGACGTTTTTGCGGATGGCGGGGACCGTTTCGCGAGCGATCACGCGGCTGCCGATCGCCGCCTGCACGGCCACTTCGAACATGTGGCGATCGATCTCGGTCTTGAGTTTCTTGACCACCGCCCGGCCGCGGCGATCGGCATCGCCCCGGTTGCAGATCACGCTCAACGCGTCCACCCGATTGCCGTTGACCAGGATGTCCATCCGCACCAGGTCGGCCGGGAAGTAACCGACCAGCTCGTAGTCCATGGTGCCGTAGCCGCGGGTGGCGCTCTTCAGCTTGTCGTGCAGATCGTAGATCACTTCGGCCAGCGGCAGATCGTACGTGACCATGGCCCGCGTCGGCGAAAGATACTCGGTGCCCTGCTGCACGCCGCGCCGTTCCTGGCACAGCTTCATCACGGGCCCGATGTATTCGGTGGGCAGGATGAAGTTGACCCGCACGATCGGCTGCCGGAACTCCTCGATCTCGCCCGCGTCGGGAACCTCCTGCGGGCGGTGGATTTCCAGCGTCTGGCCCCGCTTGGTGACCACTTCGTACGTCACGTTGGGCGCGGTCTGCACCAGGTCGACGTCGGCCTCCTGTTCCAGCCGCTGCTGGACGATCTCCATGTGCAGCAAGCCCAGGAAACCGCAGCGGAAACCGAAGCCCAGGGCCTCGCTCGATTCCGGCACGAACTCAAAACTGGGATCGTTGATCGAGAGCTTTTCCAGCGCGTCGCGCAGCTCGGTGAAGTCCTGGCCGTCGGACGGATACAAGCCGCAGTAGACCATCCGCTTGGGCTGCTGGTATCCGGGCAAGGGAGCGACTTGCGAACCGACGGTGGCGACCGTGTCGCCGATGTGGACCTGTTCCAGCGACTTGATGTTGCAGATCAGGTAGCCCACCTGCCCGGCGTGCAGTTCGGTGCGAGCCTGCTGGTGGGGCACGAACTGGCCCAGTTCCAGCACTTCGTGCGTGGTGCCGCCGCGGAGGAACTGGATCCGCTGCCCCTTGCGCACCCGGCCGTTCATGATCCGCACATACGTGATCGCTCCCCGGTATTCGTCGTAGTGCGAGTCGAACACCATGGCCTGCAGCGGCGCGTCGGGATTGCCTTCCGGCGGCGGCACGCGGCGCAGAATGGCGTCGATCAACTGCTCGATCCCCAGCCCCGCCTTGGCGCTGACCCGCTGCACGTCGGCCGGGTCGATGCCCAGCGAGTGCTCCATCTCCTCGGTCACTTCGTCCGGCCGGGCCTGCTTCAGGTCGATCTTGTTGATCACCGGAATGATCGCCAGCTCATGCTCCATCGCCGCGTAGGCGTTGGCCATCGTCTGCGCCTCGACGCCCTGGAAGGCGTCCACCAGCAGCAGCGCGCCTTCGCAGCAGGCCAGCGAGCGGGAAACCTCGTACTGAAAGTCCACGTGGCCCGGCGTGTCGATCAGGTTCAGCTCGTACGTCTGCCCGTCGCGGGTCAGCCGCATCGCCACGGCTCGCGCCTTGATGGTGATGCCGCGAGCCCGTTCGAGCTCCATGTTGTCGAGCAACTGTTCCTTCATCTGCCGCTGCGCGACGGTGCCGGTGTATTCCAGCAGCCGGTCGGCCAGCGTGCTCTTCCCGTGATCGATGTGGGCAATGATGCAGAAGTTGCGGATGAAACGGCAGTCGATTCCGGACATGGACGTGCGTGTTAACTCCTCGACTGGCGGTTCCAACCGACGCGGGCCAGCCCCGCGGCGCCGATGTAGCCCGCGTCGCCACCCAGACTGGCGAAGCGGATTGTGACCCGGCTGGCTGGCACCGGGAAGGCGCGTGCCCGCACGCCGTCGCGTACTCGCTGCAGAAACTGCCGGCCCAGGGAAGACTTCTCCCCGCCGAAATTCATCGCACCACCCAGGATCACGGCCCCCGGATCGATCGTGTGTATCAGCGTGACCACGCCGATCGTCAGGTAGTCGGCCGTCTCCATCACCAGCTCGTGGGCCAGCCGGTCGCCAGCCTCCGCTTCGCGCGAGACCAGCAGTCCCGACAGGGCTTCCCCGTCGGCCAGCCGCTCGGCCAGCGACGAGTCGCGGCCTCGGGCCAGCGCTTCCTGAGTCCGCTGGATCAGCGCCGTGGCGCTGGCATAGGCTTCCAGATGGCCCCGCTGTCCACACGAACAGAGACGAGCCGCCGGACTGGAATCGATGATGATGTGTCCGCACTCGCTGCCATGGCTGTTCTCGCCATCGATCGACAAGTCACCGATGATGATGCCGCCCCCCACTCCGGTGCCCAGCGTCAACATCACGATGCTGCCGAATTCCCGGCCGCTGCCCACCCAGTACTCGCCGTACGCTGCCGCCCCCGCATCGTTGGCAAAGAATACGTCCCGGTGACAGGCGGCCGCCAGACGATCGCGAATCGGAAAATTGCTCCACGTCGGCAAGTTGGGCGGGTCCAGCAACATGCCTTGCGGGATGTCCATCGTGCCGGGTGTGCCCAAGCCAATGCACGCCACGTCCTGGACCGAGAGACCCTGAGCGTCCAGCAGCCGCCGGCAGGCCCCCGCGATCCGATTGACGGCATCCTGCGGCCCACGCTGCTCGTCCGTGGCGATGGCCGTGAAGTCAATCGTTCGGCCCAAATCGTCCACCAAACCGATCTTGATCCCCGTGCCACCCACATCGACCCCTAGATAGAGGGGACGGCGAGCCTCCAAGAGCGGAATCCTCGCAGTTGTTTCAGCCATTGGAGGGGCAAGCGGGGGAGGGAGGGACCCTGGGGAATGTTTGTTCCTTGGAGTATACGGCCAGTTGAATTTGCGGGCAATCGCGGCTGGCAGGTACCCACACGCCGGACGGGTCCGAGACCCATCCGGCGGGCCAAGGGGGATTCTGGCGGCATTCTGGACCGGCAAGTTCCCGGAGGGGCGGTGATCGCCTATAATCGGCGGAGTATGCCGCGATTCTCGTCGGCATTTCTTCATGGCCGATTCCTGGCTCGGTGCGAAGGGGCTTGGGCGATGATCCAGCGGGGCGTGTGCGGGCTGATCTGTGCGACGATGGTGTCCGCGGCGTTGTGCGCCGCTCCGGTGGCGGGTCAGGAATCCCAGGCCGGGCGGCCGGTCGAGCGGGAACAGGCCGAAGGTGCTGGCCAGCGGGAACCGAAGACCGCCGAGGCCGCCGCGCTGATCGACCGGTTGGGCGACGCATCGTATACGGCCCGCGAGTCGGCGGCCGATCGGCTGCTGGAGTTGGGCCTGGCGGCCAAACCGGCGCTGCTGGAGGGGATGAAGCACCCGGACCTGGAGATCCGCATGCGGGCTCACCAGATCTTGATCCGCGCCATGCAGGGGGACTTCGAGCGGCGGATGCAGCAGTTCATTGCCGACGTCGATGATCAGCAGTCGCACGACTTGCCGGGCTGGGACGGGCTGAAGAAACTGCTGGGCGGCGAACCGCGCACGCGGAAGCTGTTTGTCGAGATGCTCAAGCACGAAGCCTACCTGCTGGAAGCCTACCAGGACCAGCCGGAGCAATTGGGCGAGCTGCTTTCGCAACGGGTGCAGAAGCTGCAGACCGAGAGCTTCAACCGCTTTGACGGCACGCAGCAGCAGATCGAGCCGGCGACGGTCGCGGCGGTGTTGTTTCTGTCGAGCGATCCGCGAGCCAAGTCCAATTCGGTGATCAAGAGCATGATCTACTCGGTGTTGAACCACACGTTCGTGCGGGAAGCGATCCGCAGCGGTTCCCATTCGCGCCAGTTGCGGCATTTGCTGGAGCGGTGGGTGGTGCAGACCGAGGACAGTTCGCAGCCCTATTACGGCTTGATGCTGGCGTTGAACTACGACTTGCAGGAGGCGGGGCTGGAGCTGGGTCGGCGCTACCTGGCCGAGAAGAACGTGGCTCCGATGGTGTTGCAGTATTCGGCAATCTGCGTCGGGCGGTTTGGCGGACAAAAGGACCTGGCCGCGCTGGAACCGCACCTGGACAACAAGACGGTGTGCCACACCTGGAGCAATCCGCAACTGAAGAAGGACGTGATCAAGATCGAGATCCGGGACATCATCCTGGCGATGCTGGTGCATCTGACGGGCCAGAGCCACCGGGACTACGGCTATAACCTGCTGGAGGAAAATCCGCAGTATCTGTTCCACCTGCACACGTACGGGTTTCTGGAAGACGACGAGCGCGAGGCGGCTCAAGCCAAGTGGAAGACCTGGCGGGCCAGCCAACAGAACCCGAACCCGAACGCGGCCGGCAAGTAGCCGGCGACGCGTCCAAGGGGACGGTGGTGGTTTGGCGAAAACCACTCCCGTCCCTTTTTTCTCTCCTGCCCACGCGAGGCCCGCTTTGCCACTGGCTGTTGACCAGATCCATCAGGGTGACGCCCGCGAGCTGTTGGACCGGATCGCGGACGATTCGATCGCGCTCAGCGTCTGGTCGCCGCCCTACTTCGTTGGCAAGTCGTACGAGAAGGATCTGCGCTACGAGGACTGGCGGCAACTGCTGCGGGAGGTGATCGCCGGCCATGCTCGGCTGCTGCGGCCGGCCGGCTTCATGGCCGTGAACATCGCCGACATCCTCTGCTTTCCGGATCCGGCGATCCCGCGGCTGCAGGCGGAGAAGTCCGGTGGCCGGCGGCTGCCCGTGACGCGGGCCGACATCGAGCGGGTGCTGGGCGAAAACCCCGGCTTCACGCGCTACGATGTGGCTCGCCACCTGGGCGTCAGCGAGCAGACGGTCGACCGGCGGATGAAGCACAATAACATTCGCGGCGGCAAATATGCCGCTCAGACCCGCGTCCAGTTGACCGGCCCGTTGCTGGAACAGCCGGCGTACGAGGCCGGGCTGTACCTGTACGACCGCCGCGTCTGGGTCAAGGATCCCGCTTGGGAAAACAGCCGCTGGCACACCAACTCGTACCGCGCGGTGGACGAGTTCGAATACATCTACATCTTCTGGAAGCCGGGCATCACGCGGATCGACCGCGAGCGGTTGACGCGCGACGAGTGGGTCCAGTGGGGTTCGCGCGGCGTGTGGCAGATCCCCTCGGTCCGCAGCAACCGCGATCACGAGGCCAAGTTTCCGCTGGAGTTGCCCCGCCGGCTGATCCGCCTGTTAAGCCAGCCGGGCGACACGGTGCTCGACCCGTTCGTGGGCAGTGGCACCACGGCCGTGGCCGCCATCCAGGAGGGCCGCCGCTATATCGGCCTGGAACTCCAACCGCCCTACGTCCAGCTCGCTCGCCGCGCCTGCCAGGAAGCCCGCGGCAGGCAGCCTTGAACAACGCGGTGTCTCTGACCGCACAGCGATTCACCGCTCCCCTGCGGACCCGCGCTTGCCCAGGTCGCGGAGGGCGTATCGGGCGATGACGCGGTTGCGGGGCCTGGCCCGTTCGCCTTCGATGCCGTCGATTTCCCGCTGGCCCGCGTGGCAGGTCTTGACGATCCGCGCCAGATCCGGTTGGTAAAATGGCACATCGGTTCCCGGTTTCATTGGTCTGTCGAAGGAACGTATCCATGGCGTTGCGGGTCATGCAGATTTGTGTGCCACAAGGTGCGAAGGAAACGGCCCGCGATCTGTTGGAAGGTCGGGATGTTCTTGGCCGTTGGAATGATGAACATCACGGCCAGACGGTTCTGCACCTGCTGGTTCCCGCTGAGGAAACCGAGCCGATCATGGATCAGTTCGAGCAGCACTTTGCCTCCGTCGAGGGATTTCATGTCGTCCTGTTCCCCGTCGAAGCCGTGCTGCCTCGCCCGAAAGTGGACGAGAAGCCAGACGAGGCCCCGGAGGAGGACGCCCCGGTTCGAGCGCCCAGCGGGCTCCGCGTCAGCCGTGAGGAACTCTATGCCGAGGTCACTGAAAGCGTGGGCGTCTCGCGCGTCTTCATCGGGATGACGATTCTCTCGTCCGTCGTGGCGGCGGTCGGGCTGATGCGTGACGACGTGGCCGTCATCATCGGAGCCATGGTGATCGCTCCCTTGTTGGGGCCCAACGTGGCCATGTCGCTGGCCACAACGCTCGGCGATACTCACCTGCTGCGACGGGCCGTGTGCACCAATGTGGTGGGAGTGGTTTCCGCGTTCTTGTTCGCCGTGCTCGTGGGGGCGATTTTTACCGTCGATGCCAAAATCCCGGCCATCGCCTCCCGGACCGATGTCGGCCTGGGAGACATCCTGCTGGCACTGGCGGCGGGGACCGCCGGTACGCTCGCGTTCACTCGCGGACTCTCGGGGGCGGTCATCGGCGTGATGGTGGCTGTCGCCCTGGTCCCGCCCCTGGTCGTCGCCGGGATTCTCCTGGGTGCTGGGCAGCCGGCCCTGGCCTGCGGTGCGCTGCTGCTCACGGGAGCCAACGTCATCTGCATCAATCTGGCGGGCATCGTGACGTTTCTGGCTCAAGGAGTTCGGCCAAGAACCTGGTGGGAAACCGAACGGGCCAAGTCCGGCACCTTCAAGGCCACGATTGTCTGGACCATCCTGCTGGCACTCCTGCTGCTCATCCTCTGGTTGAACAACGCCGGCCTGGTGTTGTGAGACTTGGAGACGTGGTGTCACACTGAAGATGTGGGCCAAGATGTGGGCCACTCAGAGCGTCGACCTTTCGGCAGTGCCTGTCCAGCCGTAACCGGCTCTCCGTCGGCAACGCGCTTCCAAGCGGCCACAGATATCTCGACTGCCTTTGCGCCGACCTGCCTTAGCGCTAATTAGCGCCGAGGGCCTTGAAGTGTCTTGGTCCCTTGATGGACTGGGTGTGTTTCGTCGAATGCGAAGTGTGGGTAGCCTGGGGTGATCGTCCGTAGCCTGAAAAATCCATCTTTCGGGTGAACTGGTTCAGATTGGCCTTGCCCGGAATGGGCCTTCCGACTAACCAAGCGACCCAGCGACAGGGGCGACAGGCCCAGACCTCGGATTCCCTCGGAAGAGTGGGGAGGCCATGTGGTGGGTTTTCAGCCTGGTCCATGATCCGGGGCTGGTCCATGATCCGGGGCGCTCCGACGGGGGTGGATTGGCAATCCGGATCAACCGTGCCAGATGGAATAACCGATAACGCTTAACAGGTCGCGCGGGCCCGACCACGGATCGGAATCGGGCCGGACGCAACGGCTGCCGGGCTCGCGGAAAACGCGACCCGGAGACGTGGTAGAGGGCAAGCAACTCATGGACGCACAGCAGAAACAGATCCTCTATCGCCAGATGTTGACCGCCCGCCTGGTGGATCAGGTGGAGCGGGAGTTGACGGCGCGGGGAGAGGCGTTCTTTCACGTCTCGGGCGGCGGGCACGAGGCGTCGGCCGTGCTGGCGCGGCACCTGACCAGCCACGATTGGCTGCACTGCCACTACCGCGACAAGGCTCTGATGATCGCTCGCGGGCTCACGGCGGCCGACTTTCTCACCAGCCTGCTGTGCAAGCAGACCTCGCACTCCCGCGGCCGCCAGATGTCGGCTCACATGAGCAGTGCCGAGCTCCGGCTGCTCAGCCTGACCGGGCCGGTGGGCAACTCGGCCTTGCACGCGGTCGGCGTGGCGGAGGTGATCCGGGACGAGAAGACTCGCCCGCTGGTCTTGTGCAGCGTGGGAGACGGGACCACGCAGGAAGGCGAGTTTCTGGAAGCCTGCGGCGAGGCGGTGCGGAGCCAGTTGCCGGTGCTGTTCTTCGTCGAGGACAACCGCTGGGCCATTTCCACGACCACCCGCGGCAAGACCATCTACGATCACCCAGCGGGCCCCGCCGACCAGTTCTACGGCATGCCGGTGGTGCGCGTGGACGGTCGCGACGTGTGCCAGGCCGACGGGCCGCTGTCGGACGCCATCGCTCGGATCCGCCAGCATCGCGGTCCCGAGCTGGTGGTGTTCGATGTGGAACGCCTGGACAGCCATACCAACGCCGACGACCAGTCGATCTACCGGACGGCCAGCGAGATCCTGGAGGCCAGCGCGGAGGGCGATCCGCTGCGGATCCTCGCGGACCACCTGCTGCGCGAGGGCCTGGCGCGGGAGCAACTGGACGAGTTGCATCGCCAGGTGCTGGCCGAGGTGCGGGAGGCGGAGCGGGCGGCGCTGGAGGCGGCCGATCCGGTGCCGGCGCTGTCGGCCAAGCGGCCGATCCGGGTGGAGCTGACGCATCCGTCGCGCGAGCGGACGGGCGACCCGCAGCATCCGGGCGCCAAGCTGACGATGAAGGACGCCTTGGGCGCCGTGCTGCGGCACCACCTGCAGCAGGATCCGCGAGTGACGCTGTACGGCGAGGACATCGAGGATCCCAAGGGAGACGTGTTCGGCATCACCAAGGGGCTGAGCAGCCGCTTTCCCGGCCGGGTTTGCAACTCGCCCCTGTCCGAATCGACGATCATCGGCAAGTCGATCGGCCGGGCGCTGGCCGGCGAGCGGCCGGTGGCCTTCCTGCAGTTCGCCGACTTTTTGCCGCTGGCGTACAACCAACTGGCGATGGAGCTGGCCAGCATGCACTGGCGCACCGACGGCCACTGGCAAGCGCCGGTGATCGTGATGGTGCCGTGCGGCGGCTACCGTCCGGGGCTGGGGCCGTTCCATTCGCATTCGCTGGAATCGGTGATGGCCCACACTCCGGGGCTGGACGTGTTCATGCCGTCGACGGCCACGGACGCCGCGGGCATGTTGAACGCCGCCTTCCAGTCCGGCCGCCCGACGCTGTTCTTTTACCCCAAGAGCTGCCTGAACGATCCGCAGCGGGCGACGTCGGCCGACGTCGAGCGGCAGTTCGTGCCGATTGGCCGGGCGCGCAAGGTGCGCGCCGGGCGCGACATCACGTTTGTCGGCTGGGGCAACACGGTGCGGCTGTGCGAGCGGGCGGCCGAGGCGCTGGACAAGGCGGGCGTGGAAAGCGAAATCCTGGACCTGCGTTCGCTCTCGCCGTGGGACGAGCACGCCGTGCTGGCGTCGGCCGAGAAGACAGCTCGCCTGGTGGTGGTGCACGAGGACAATCATACCTGCGGCGTGGGCGCCGAGGTGCTGGCGACGGTGGCCGAAAAGACGCGGGTGCCCGTGGCCATGCGCCGGGTCGCTCGCCCCGACACGCTGATCCCCTGCCACTTCGGCAACCAGATTGAAGTCCTGCCCAGCCTGAAGCGGCTGCTGACGACGGCCGCCGACCTGCTGAACCTGGATTTGACCTGGACCGAGCCGCCGCGGGAGGAAGAGGGCGTCGCGTACATTGAAGCGATCGGTTCCGGGCCGTCGGACGAGACGGTGATCGTGGCCGAGCTGCTGGTGGGCGTGGGAGACCGCGTGGAGCGGGGCGACGCGGTGGCTTCGCTGGAAGCGACCAAGAGCGTGTTCGAACTGCAGGCGTCGGTGACGGGCACCGTCGTGGAGCTGCTGGCGGCCGAAGGCGAGACCGTGGATGTGGGGCGGCCGCTGATGCGCCTGGAGACGGCCGCGCCCGTGCATCGCAAACCGGTCACTCAGGAACAGCCGGGCACGCCCGTGCTGACCCGCCGCAAGACGACCGCCACCTTGCACCTGCCGCGGCGCAGCGAGGACCGGCGGGCGTTCGACGTCGGGATTTCCGCCGTGGCCTCGATCAGCGGCAGCCTGAAGGTGACCAACCAGGACCTGCTGCTCAAGGGCGTGCCGATGAACGACGAGGATATCCTGCGCCGCACCGGCATCGCCAGCCGGCACTGGGCCGCGGACGGCGAGGATGCGATCAACCTGGCGGTGCAGGCCTGCTGGAAGGCGCTCGACCAGGAAGGTCTGCTGCTGGACGACATCGATCTGTTGATCTGCAGCACGACCAGCCCCACCAGCGTCACGCCGTCGATGGCCTGCCAGGTGCTCAACGCGCTGACCTCCGAGCGGGGTGGGGCGATGCTGCAGGCGTACGATATCAACGCGGCCTGCTCCGGTTACCTGTACGCTCTGCAGGCCGGTTACGATTACTTGCAAAGCACGCCGCACGGCCGCGTGCTGGTGGTGACGGCCGAAGTCCTCTCGCCGCTGCTCGACCCGCACGACTTTGAAACGGCCATTCTGTTCGGCGACGCCACGTCCGCCACGGTACTGTACGGCGAGGCGCATTTCGACCAGGCCAAGGCCCGCCTGCACCGGCCCGACCTGTCTGCCAAGGGCGAGGACGGCAGTTCGCTGAGCGTCCCGTTCCGGCACGACGGCTTCATCCAGATGAAGGGCCGCAAGGTGTTCGGCGAGGCGGTGCGGTCGATGATCGCCAGCCTGACTCGCACCTGCGAGCGGCAGGGGCTGAGCGTCCACGACCTGCGGATGGTTGTGCCGCACCAGGCCAACCAGCGGATCCTGGACGCCATCGAGCACCGCCTGGGATTGACCGTCTACAGCAACATCCGCGACCACGGCAACACGTCGTCGTCCAGCATTCCGCTCTGCCTGAGCGAGATTCTGCCGCGGGCTCAAAAGGGCGACCGCCTGGGCCTGTGTGCCTTCGGCGGCGGCTTCACCTTCGGGGCCGGCATCCTGGAGTGCTAGGCTAGGCAGGGTCGAAATGCTCGTAAGCGGGGCGGGCATCGGAGCTGCCTCTTGGCAACGCCCCGGCGGGGCCGCACAATCACATCGGTGCCGTGGCTAACGCAGGAGTCCGCCGGTGATTGACGCAATACGACTGGAGCGGTTCAAGAATTTCCGCGATGCGAGACTGACGCTGGGGCCATTCACCGTGATCGTTGGCACCAACGCCTCCGGGAAGAGTAACCTGCGCGATGCCTTCCGTTTTGTGCATGGCATGTCGCGGGGCTATACGCTGGCGGAAATCATCGGAGAAAAATACGTTGAAGGAGGCGTGCTGCAATGGAAGGGGATTCGCGGGGGAACACGTGAGGTGGCCTTTGCCGGAGAACATGACTTCCGGCTTACCACGGGGTTGCGCGTCGCGGACTCGCGAGGCTTCGGATCAGCAAGGAGGCTAGAGCACCGTATCCAAGTCGATGTGGCGGATAATCGCCTTGGTCCGAGGTTGCTGCGAGAGTCGCTGCACGCCGGCTCCAGCGCCATTTACGACTCACACCCTCACAATGACCCTCCCGATCAGGAAGGTCCGCCTTACCTGTTCGTGCGTTTGCCGAGAGACTATCACAACCGCAAGCACGGAAAACGCTTGAGGTTTCTGGATAACCGCCCAGTCCTGACCCAGCTACCGGACCACAAAGAGGCGAAGAAAGCCTACCGCGAGTCCGCCCAGGCGTGTGCGGCCGCGCTCGAATCCATGCGATTTCTGGATCTGGCGCCGGAGGCGATGAAGAGCCCGTCACTTCCAGGTCAAGTCATCCTGGGAGACCGTGGCGAGAACCTGTCATCGGTGTTGCAAGCGATTTGCCAGGACGACGACAAGCGGCGCGCCGTCGCGGAGTGGATCCGCGAGTTGACCCCGCTGGACGTCGTGGACTTTGAGTTTGTTCCGGATCAGACAGGCAGAGTGCTGGTTACCTTGATCGAGTCGACTGGGCAGCGCACCTCGGCCTACAGCGCTTCCGACGGCACGCTGCGTTTCCTGGCGATGATCGCCGCGCTGCTGGGTCCCGACACGGCGGACTTCTATTTTCTGGAGGAAATCGACAACGGCATCCATCCGACCAGGTTGCACCTGCTGCTGCAGTTGATTGAACAACAAGCCCGGCAGAACGGCTTGCAGGTGGTGACGACGACCCACTCGCCGCAACTGCTGGGGATGCTTAGCCGCGGCTCCCGGGAACATGCATCACTGGTTTATCGCTTGGAAGGGCAGACAGCGGGACACATTCGCCGGTTGGTTGACATACCCGAAGCACAGCGGGTTCTGGAAGAGCAGAATCTGTCGCGACTTCATGAGTCAGGTTGGCTCGAGGACGCCGTGGCATTCGCTGAGACTGCGGAAGCAAGTGAATGAATGTGCTAATTATCCCGGAAGACTTTCGCAAGGATCAGTACGTCCTGGAGCCAATCATCAAGCGTATGTTTACGGCGATTGGGCGGCCTCGAGCCAATGTGCGAATATGCCGAGATCCACTCCTGGGCGGCATTTCCCAGGCCATCCGCTGGGAGAGGATTGTGGAAGTGATTCATCGCTACCGCGGGATGGTGGATGTGTTCCTGCTGCTCGTGGACCGCGACGGCAAGGCAGAGCGCCGACACGCGCTGGATGTGCTTGAGGGCAAAGCACGCGTGGAGTTGGGGAGCGTGAAGGCGATGTTCGCGGAAAACGCCTGGCAGGAAATCGAAGTCTGGGCACTCGCGGGACAGAAGCTCCCCAAGGATTGGAACTGGAACGAAATCCGGGCCGAAGTGCACCCCAAGGAAGTTTACTTTGAGCCGCTGGCCCGACAACGCGGCCTGCTCAACGAACCCGGCGGTGGGCGCAGAACGATGGGGCGGGAGGCCGCCACGAATTACTCCCGCGTACGATCCCGCTGCCGAAAGGACATCCAAGTGCTGGAAGCCCGACTCGCGGCGTGGCTCAGCGACTGATGAGGCCCGTTTGGACGCGAATCAATACGGGTAATCGTCCCCGTTTTCCATCGAACAATACAGGTCCGAGTTCGAATCCTCCTCGTCGGAGAAGTCGAACACCTGGACATTGCCCGTCAGTTCCCAGTGCCAGGGTTCGTCGATGGCCGTATTCAGATAAAAGCCGAAATCGGCGGCGTTGTTCGTCATCCACTCGTAGAACCAGGACTTCTTCCAGGGTTTGCACTGGGACTTGCTGGGCCCCAGCCGCTGGCCGCCCTCGCGGGTGAAGAAGTCGATGGCGATCCCCGAATTGTGCAGGCTGAAACCAGGCGCGGCCAGCCGCGCGGCGATGTAGCTTTTCAGATGCCTGGCCGCGGCGTCTCCGTGTTCGCCCCCCGACTTGCCGGCCCGCGCGTCCTGGGTCAGCAGGTAATACTTCGGAAACCGGTCCCGCCACAGCTTGTATTGCAAGCGGGCCGACCGGTAGCCGCTGCTGACGCCGATCCCTTTCACCTTCAGCGCCTTGGCTTCCTTGGCCTGCTTGCCTTCCTCCAGCGCCTCCCGGGCCGCCACCAACAACAACTTGCACGACATGGCCGCGTCCGTCCGAGCCTTTTCGCCATCCTCGATCAGCAGGAGTTCCTTCTCCGGCAGGTCCGCCACGAACGAACGCTTGGTCGCCGAGGACTTACAATGCAGTTCGTACACCTTGTGCATGAACTTTGTCTTTTCCTCGTTGTCGAAATCCGCCATCTGACTCGCCGGGATGTAAGCAGCCATGACGATGCCCTTGAGACGGGAGAGAAAGCTGGACAGCGCAGGGACAGAATTGTCTTCGCGCGCAGTTTACTGGCGGCGCAAACGCTTGTCGACAAGATTTCCAGCGCTTTCGGCGAACCCGGCATCCGCGTTCCGTCCGGGTCGCGATTCGCCACTAATTGTCGCTGGCGTTCGGATCGTCGCCTTCGGGTTCCTTCTCAGGTTCCACGGGCTTGGGAGGCAGTGCGGGCTGCTGTTCCGGGGCGGGCTGCTGTTCCGGTTGCGGCGGGTTCTTCTTCGCGGCGTCTTCCAGTTCCTTTTGCAGGTCCGCCTTGGCCTTGTCGGTGGCGGCCTTCACCTTCGCATCGACCTCGGCGGGCAGCTTGTCCAGTTGCTCCTGCACTTGCTTGCGCAGGTCGTCTCCCGCCTTCTTGAGCTCGGCCGCCTGATCCTCGTTCTGCTTGCGCAGCCTGGCCGTCTCGTCCGCCAGTTGCTGCTGCAGCTTCTTGGCTTCCGCGGCCACGGCCTGTTCCGCTTCGGACCGCAGTTTGGTCAGTTCCTCGGCCACCTGCGTCCGCAGCCTGGCGGCTTCGGCGGCCAGCGTGTCGCTGGCTTCCTGCCGCAGCCGGGCGACTTCCTGCTGTAGTTCGGCCTGCAGCCGTGCGGATTCGGCCGCGACCTGTGTTCGCAGTGATTCTTGAAGCTGCCCGCTGGCGACGCTCACTTCGCGCGCCACGTCGCGTTCCAGCTTGGCCGACAGGGCGCAGTAAATCTCGGCTTGCCGGCGTTCCCAGCAGCCTCCGAACAGGCCGGCCAGCGCCGAGTTGCAACAAACGACCAGGGTCAGCAGCGGCAAGACAGCCAGAGTCAATCGGGTGTACATCATCGGTCTCCTTGCATGGGTGGGCCGCGCGGGTGATCCCCGGTCGGGAACGGGCCAGCGCGTAACGTGAGGGGTGTATGGCAGGACTCATCGCCGCTTGGGCCCCCCGGGGGGCACGGCCGCGGCGACCAGCGGACATCGGCGGGACGATTCACTACTCAGGACGATTCACAGGTCAATTCAGACCTCCCATTGTAATCCGGCCGCCTGCCATTGCACGCCACCCTTTCAGCGCAGTTGCAAATCCTCCAGCAGCCTGGGAACGCTTTGCTCGTAACTCAGCGCGTCGGCCGCCTGCCGGCCCGCCAGCCGGCGCAGTTCGGCCGCCAGTTGTCCGAGGCGTTCCGAGCTGGGATCGGCCTGTTCCAGGGCCCCGATCAGCCGGGCTTCCCGCGGCGCGGGCGACGGCTTGAGCCAGGCGAAGCGGAACATGGCCGCCCGCGACTCCTCCGGCCAGCTTGCCGCGTCGACCGGCTCGGCGGGCGAGCGGCGGTTGACATCCAGCATCAACAGGTGGGCACCACAGCCGTTGTTGACGAACTGCGACAGCAACTGACCGCTGATGGCGTACAGTTCCAGGTTGACCGGGTCGCGCAGCAACTGTTCCATCTGCGGGTCATCGGCCCGCCGCGTGGTCAGAAAGAAACGGTCGCGATCGTACACCAGCTCGCCGCCCTGGTAGTAGATCATCACGACGTCGTTGGCCGGCGCACGCTGCTGCAGATCGGTGATCGAGCGATTGATCGTGGTTAACTGGGCCCAGACGCGAGCCCGGCTGACCACGTTGCCGGTCAGTGGACCGTAGATGCGGCCGCCCTCGAAGGCCGCCGTGACAAAGTCGCGGCTCCCACGCCGCTCGGCTTGCAGCGCGCGGACCGCGCTGTCGACCAGTTGCCCCTGGTCCATTGCGCCCACGCCGACAATCAGCAAGTGCAGTCGCTTGTTCTGGAGCGGCGCCGAGCAGTCGACGTGCAGCTCGACGCGGCTGGATGCCTCGCGCTCCAGTCCCGGCAGTCCGATTTCAATCACGTTCCGCTGAGCGCGATTGAGCAGGATCGCGGTGCGAAACGCCCGCCGCGAGCTGCCCGGCGCGGATGGTTCCAGCCGAGCGGGAACCTGCTGGTAGTCGTTCACCCAGACCTGCACTCGCTGCCTGACGTCGGCCAGCCGCGAATCGCCCGCATCGTTCCACTGCACCTGGCCGCTAAGCCAGAGGCGCGCGGCGGCGACCGGCTGGTCGAACCCCAGGCGGCCGGAATCGTCCGGGCGAGGACGCAGTGGCTGGCCGCTTGCATCGAGCGGTTCGAGCGCCACGTCGACCAGCGAAACGGGCTGTGCCACGTAGCTGACCGCGAACGACTCCCGCTTCAGACCACCGGCATTCTCCGCCGTGACGTCGAAGAAGTTGACTCCCGGCAGCAGATTCACTTTCACATCGTGCGCCGGCTGGTCGTCCGCGGTTGCCTGCGCTACCGTTTCGCTGTCCGCGTCACCCGCCGCGGGCATTCCCGCCCGATACACCGACTGGCCATTGTGCCAGAGCTGCACGGCGTGGAGCGGCGAACTGGACCGAGCGCTGAACCGCACGATCAACCGCGGGTCATTCGTCACGGCGTCTCGCGCCGGCTGCAGCAGGACAATCTCCGCGGGGGCTGCCGGAGCTTGCCTCAGCCGCGGCACGGGCAGCTCCACCACGGCCGGAAGCGGCGAACCCTCGGCCACCAGTTCCAGCCGCAACGCGGGGCGTTCCGCCACAGGGCGTTCCACAGCCAATGGCAAGGCCGCAAAATGCACGCGAAATCGGCGTTCCCGCCACTGGACCGTATAGGCATCGGGCGACTGAAGCTGCCCGCCGATCCGCACCTGCTCGATCGGCCGCTCCGACCAGCCGGTCGCGTCCAGGGTCACAAACGGCGCGTCGACTTCGCCTGGCAGGTCAATCGGATCGAGCTGCGGAGCGGGCCGATAGCTGACTCGCAGCGGCGGGCCGGTTTCCGCGTCCCGCCAGGCGTTCTTCACCTGAAGCTGCAGCTCGTTGGTGCCAAACCGCAGCGGCACGGTCGCTCGCAGCCGCCCCTGTTGCAAGTCGATCTCCGCGGGCTGCGGCTGCGCCTGGCCATTCACCAGGACCGTGACTTCGAATGGTTCGAGCGGCGCGGCGTTCGCGGCGGGTCGAATTTCAGCCAGCAACTCCACCCGCGGCTCCGGCAGAAACTCATCGTACTTGCGGTCCGCCACGGGCGAGATGATTTGCAGTTCGGGCAGCCGCGGGCGGTACTCGATCGTCAACTCGTCGCTCGCCGTCTTGCCGCCGGCCGTGCCAACCTCGAAACGGATCCGCTGCGGGCCGGCGACCAGCTCCAGCGGCTCATCCACCGCCAACTCGCGCGCCCGATCGGCGGTGAATCCTTGCAGCGACGCCGCTCGGGCATCGGTTCCGACAAACCGTTGCGCTCGAGTCAGATTCTCGCGCGAGCTGGCGACGCTGCCGCGGACGCGGATCCGCGGCTGATCAACCACAACGGTTTGACCTGCCCGAATCGCGATCGGCTCGGGCGGCGGCTCGCCGGCCGCTTCGGAAACGACCGACAGCAGTTGAATCACCGGCGGCGGCACGGGACCGGCATACCGCTGCCACTCGATCCGCCGCTGTGCGGTCTCGTCCGCCAGCGTCGCTTCGATCGCGCCTCGATTCACGGCCGACAGTTCCAACGTGTTCGAGCCGTCCGCCAGCGGCACCGTTTCGTCAACATCCACTCGCTGCAGATCGCTCCAGCGGCGAAGCACCACGGGCCGCGGCCCGCCCAACCTCCGCAGTTCGGCGTCGAACGCCTGGCCCTCGGCCTGAGCCACGATCCGCGCCTGGACGCGAACCTGCTCCTGCGTCGTCTGCGCCGTGGCAGGCAGTTCGCCTTCGATCCTCGGCGGCGGCGGAGCCAGCCGGACCGGCAGCTCTTCGGTAATGAATTCCTGCGGCGGTTGTTCGCGCGTCGTCAAACTGGCCGTCCAGCGCCGCTCGACGCGCACCGTCCGCTCGGCCGCTGGCAGCTCCGCCAGCCAGGTGCCGTCGGCATCCAGTTGAAAGGTGGCCACATCCTGGCCGTCGCGCCGCAGCGCCACGCTCCCGATCCGCTCGACCGGAAACGCAAAATCCACGGCCAGCCGAGCCTCTACCCGATCCTGGGCCGGCCGAATCTCGAGCGACATGGCCGGCCGGTTCAGCGGCGGGACGCGCGGCGGCAGCAACGCACCGTCGCGGCTCAGTTCCACCAGCAGACCCGGCCGGAAATACTGCCGCCGGTACTGGTCCAGTTGAGCGAACGCGGCCGGCCGTTCCGCGCCCGGCGTGTTGAAGTGCCAGCCCAGCAGTTGCTCGATCCGCCGGTCGCTGGAGTCGAACGGTCCCAGCGGGCTCCAGCCCACCCATTGCAGATCGGCGCCGCCTGCCGATCGAGCGACCAGCAGCGAAAACAACGGTTTGCGTTCGTCGATGCCTTGACTGATCGGCAGCCGCACGTCGAGCGTCGTTCCGCCGCGCTCGACCCGCAGCGTCTGCTCGCTGCCCGGACGCAGCGACCACCAGGTGTCGAAGTACGCCCGGGCATCGGGCCAGGTTTCCAGGCGGCCGTCGCGCACCAGGCCCAGCAGCCGGTCCGCCGGCCGCAGCCGCTCGGCCGCCGGCTGTCCCACCTCCAGTTCGGTGACGGTCAGCCGCCGATCGACCGTGACGCCGCCCAGCATCCCGTGGCGGCCCACGATCGCGTCCAGGTCGGTCAGGCTCCAGACCCGGATCGTCTGATCCTCGGCGACCGACGCCAGCAGCCGCGAATCGGCCGAGACCGCCAGCGCGGTGATCCGTTCCGTGTGCCCGGTCAGCTCCCGCAACGTTTCGCCGGTTCGTCCGTGATAAACCCGTAGCCAGGGCTGCCCCAGCTCGTGCGCCGCGACTGCCAACAAAGGCCCATCGGCGGGCTGATCGACTTGTCCCGTCGCGGCTGCGGCGGGCGATCGCCCAGGCACGACCGCCACTGCCGTGATCACCTGGCCGGCCGGAACATTGATCGTGGCTTGGGCAACTCCGCGATCGAGCAGCTCGATCCGCTGCCCGTCGCGCCGCGCGGTCCAGCGCGGGTCCGCCGCGACGACCTGCCAGCCGTCCGCCGCAGCGTGCGTTTGCAGCTTGCCGTCGCTCAGCGAGAATCGCCACTCGGCGCCGCCGGCACCCGACTCGCGCAGCAACAATGCCGACTGCTGGTCGCGGCGCATGAACTGCACTTGCCGCATCGTCAGCGCCTGGCTGCCCAGGCGCTGCGGCTGAGCGCGCCCGGCGAGCAGATCGGCGACTGGAAACACCTGGACCTCGTGGGTCGGGCTGCCGCCCACCGCCAGGTACTTGCCCGTCGCTTCGCTGGCCAGCGTGGGCGTCTTGGGAACGGGCCCTTCGACGTCCCACAGCGGCAGCGTAGCGACGGTTCGGCCGAACGTCGCCGGGCCGAGCGAGACCACTCGCAACTGCATCGCGCGCGGCGCCAGCTCGCCGTCCAGTACCAGGCAGGCGATGGCCAGGTGGTCCCAGTTGGCGTTGCCGCGCGAGGCGATCGGCGCGATGGCCCGCGGCACCAACCGCTGTTGGCCCTCGCGCGCCAGTCGGATCTGGCGCCGCGTGTCCGCCTGCAATCCGCCAGCCGCCGGCAAGGTCCACAGGCGAATCGTGCCGTCGCCTTGCAGGAACGAGCCCGTGGCCAGCGTCCTGGCGTTGTCCAGCAGGACGGCCGAATTGTCGAGCTGTCCGTTGGCCTGCCGGTGGAGCAGCTTGCGGCCGGCGTCCCAGAGCCGCAGGGCGCCGTCGTTCCAGGCGATTGCCACGCGGCAGGCGGCAGGGTCCGAGCCCGCGCGAAGCACGGCCAGTTGCGGCCGAGCGCGCGGTTCGGGCAGCACCACACTACCCAGGCTCGCTCGGTCCGCCACCTGCCACAACCGGACCGCTCCCTGATAGCGGTTGTCCTGGGCGTTCCATTCGTGGCCGGCCGAGGCCAGCACGGCCGGCCCCGGCTGCTCGGCAAACGCCAGGGCCAGCACGGGGCCCAGGTGGCCGCGCAGCTCGGTCGTTCGCCCCGCCGTGCGATCGAACAGATAGATCGTGCCCTCGTCCAGCCGCATCGGCCCGGTCATCCCCGCGGCCGTGGGCAGAATGCGGCCGAGATCCCGAAACCCGGCCACGCCCGACTGGATGTTTCCCACGCCGGCCACCGCGATCCACCGCGCGTCGGGCGAGACGGCCACGGCGTTCAGTTGTCCGGATCGTCCCGGACCCAGCGGCACGCGCAGTGCCTGGGCAGGCGCAGGTTCGAACCGCTGCTGGTCGTCCACCGTCCAGGCCCGCGTCAGCTTGTCCCAGCCGGCGGCGAACAGCGTTTGAGCTTGCGGGCCAAACGCCAGGCTGGTCACAAAGCTGCTCGGACCACCCGGATCCACTCGCAGGATCGGCTGCGGCCCGCCGCCGGCTGGCTGGCCATCTGCCGCTGGCTGAGCCGCCGCTGGCTGGGCGACCAGCCAGAGTATTCCCGCCAACGCCAGTGGGGCAGCGCGCACCGGACACCTCCTCGGTCGGATCCTGCGGTTACGTCGACTTGTTCATTCTAAGGGCCTTTGGGGGCCGTGTCGTGGTGCGAGGCCTCCCTCGCTGACGCGTCGGGCTGGATAGTCGCCTTTCGCTCCGCGAAAGTAGCGGATCGTGTGCGAGGCCTCCCTCGCTGACGCATCGGGCGCCATGTTCCGGTCTGCTGTTGTACGGCGAGGGATTCTGCCGAATAATTCGCGGTACGGGCCACGCACGGCGGTTCGGTTCGAGTCTTCCTTCCACGATCACCAGCACAGGACGGCCACGCATGACTCAGGGCGACCCAAGCGGCGAGGGTCGCGACCCGGCGGAACCGGCTCCCCACGGTCCCTCCAGCGATACGGCGCGGCGCACCGACGCCACGCTCATGTCGGGCATTCGTCGCCCAGCGTCCGAGGGCCCTGTGGCCGAGGGCAGCTTGATCGCGCCGGCCGGCGAAGGCTACCGCCTGGTCACCCGGATCGGTGGCGGGCAATACGGCGAGGTCTGGCGGGCGATCGCGCCCGGCGGCGTGGAAGTGGCCGTCAAGAAGATCCTGTTTCCGATGGGCCACAAGGCAACGCAGGTCGAACTGCAGGCTCTGGAGCTGATGAAGCGGCTGCGGCATTCGTACCTGATCCAGGTGCAGGCCTACTGGATCATGCAGCAGCAACTGCTGATCGTGATGGAGCTGGCCGACTGCAGCCTGGACGATCGCGCTCAGCACTGGCGCGAGCAGGGACAAGCCGGGATCCCGCGCGACGAGCTGCTGCGGTACCTGGGCGAAGCAGCCGAGGCGATCGACTTCCTGCACGGCCAGCAGGTGCTGCATCGCGACATCAAGCCGGCCAATATTCTGCTGGTCCAGGGGCACGTCAAGGTGGCCGATTTCGGCCTGGCCACGGCCGGCGTGCTGGGCGGCGACCAGTTGACCACCACCAGCGCCACGCTCGGCACGCCGCTGTACATGGCGCCGGAACTCTGGCAGCGCCGGGCCGGGCCGCGATCGGACCAGTTCAGCCTGGCGTTGACCTACCTGGAACTGCGGCAGGGGTACGAACCGCGGTTCGACGAGCGGAAGCAGGTCGATCTGGCGTCGTTGCCGGTCGAGGAGCAGGACGCGTTGCGCCGCGCGCTGGCCGAGGACCCGAAGGACCGCTTCGAATCGTGCTCGGACTTCGCCGCCGCGCTGCAGGCGATCGTGGACCGCGAGCGGTCGGCCGCCGAAGCCGTGCTGCGCCGCCGCCGGCTGCGGTTGCTGGCATGCGTGGCGCTGGTTCTGGCCCTTCCCGTGGGCTGGCTGCTGTGGCGGGCAGGACTGTTCTCGCCGCCGCCCGCGGCGCTGACCGCTCCCGACAGTTTGCAGGTCCAGGCCGGCGGACCGCCCGTTTCGCTCAGCCTGGCCGCCAGCGGGCGCTGGGGCAGCGGGCCGCTGGAGCTGCAAGTGGAGAACCTGCCGGCCGATGTGACGGCCCAGTGGCGAGCGATCGAGCAGGGCGCCGAAGTCACGTTCCTCGCGTCACTGCAGGCAGCTCCCAGGGACGTGACCTTGGAGCTGGTGGCCAGCACGGGCCCGACCACCGTTCGCCGCGCTCTGGCTCTGACCATCCAGCCCGCCGAAGTCCGGCTGCCGCCAGGCTGCGAACCGTCGGCCGGTTCGCGGCTGGTCGCGGTCGAGGATGGGATCTTCCATCAGCGAGTCGTCCGGCGGCTCCCCGGCGGGCAGCAGGTCGAGTTCCTGCTGATTCCCCGGCAGCGAGCGAACGATCCGGCGACGTTCTACTGTGCGCGCGACAAGGTGTCCAACCAGGTCTTCGCCGCGTTCGCCCAGGCCGCTCCCGAACAGCTCAGTCCCAACAGCCAGTGGGCCGTCGGGGCCCGCGCCGGCGACCGCTGGCTGGCCGCCGCCGACCATCCGCGGCTGCCCGTGTTTCAAGTGACCGTCGAGGAAGCTCACGCCTGCGCCCGCTGGCTGGGCGGGCTGCTGCCGACAACCCGGCAATGGGACCAGGCGGCCGGACGCTGGAACCATCCCCCGGAACTGCGTGGTCCCTACGCCGCCGGCTGGGACCCTCATGCGGCGGGCGCCTTCCAGCGGATCGGCGTGCAACGCCTGGCCGAAGGTCCGCTGCCGGCCGGCGCGGCGGCCGACGACATCAGCCCGCTGGGTTGCCGCGACATGGCCGGCAACGGGCGCGAATGGACGCGCGACATCCACCTCTCGCAGCAGCAGGTGCCGCTCGCCTCGCCCGGCAACCTCGACATGGTGCTGACCCGAGGCCGCAGCTATGCCGACGAACGGCCGCTGGACTACGCCGACCTGGAAGATGAATTCCAGACGGAAATCTCGAACTACCAGGCCGCCGATGCGGACCTGGGTTTTCGCGTGGTGATCGAGCTGCCGGAAGATCGGTAAGACCGGGCTGCCTCGGGCGCGGGTTGCGGGTGCATGTGGCCCGAAGTGTCAGAGTGGGAGCATCGGCGAGCGGCTCTGGCTCGCACCCGCTTTGGGTTGTATCGGACGTTATCGCGGCGCTCGCTACTTTCGCGGAGCGAAAGGCGACTATGGTGAAGCGAAAGGCGACGATGCTCAAAAGAACCGGTTCCACAAACAGCGCAGTTCGCCGTCGAACATCTGGTCGGCGTTGTTCCCCACCGGCACTCCGTACCCGACACTCAGCATGTCGCGGCGGCGGAATTCCAGCGTGCCGCCCAGCACCAGGTTCACCTGCTGGAAGTCCCGCCTCGGCTGCCCGATCCGGAACGCACCCGACTCCACGACGTCGGCCTCCTGCAGCGCGGCGTTATAGTGCAGTTCCAGCGTCGGCACGATGCCCGTGATCAGGTACGAATCGGCCGACTGGCAGCAGGCCAGATCCGACGCCCTGCGCAGCCAGTAGCCGACACCCAGGTCCAGGTACAGCAGCGAGCTGTCCTGCAACCGCCCGCCATGCTCCAGCCCGTAGCCATACGGATTGACATAGACCCGGTTGCCGTTGGCGTCGAAATCGAACTGCAGGAAACCGTGCGTGAAGCCGCGGTCGCCCAGCCGCGCGAGCCAGCCGACAAACGGCATCACGTGCACGCCGTCGTTCTCGACCTTGACCAGCTCCTGGCCGTCGGCCAGCGAGACCCGCAGCTCCGAGGCCGTCGGCACGGCCAGCGACAATCCGCACGATACCAGCCCGGCGGGGCGTTCCAGCAGCAGCATCTTCCAGGTCATGAACAGGTTGCCGAATTCCACCTGCCCCAGATCGCTCGGGCCGTCCGCGATGATATGCGAGTCCAGCGTGGCGGCGAACGGCGCCCGCAGTTCGAACGACGCCATCCCGTCCCAGAACGTGGTTTCAAAGCCGGGCGTGAATCGGTTGACCGTCACGCCGCCCGGCGACAGCGGCACGTTGTCGAACGCGCTGTAATTGATGAACACCCGGTCGCGCGGAATCGGACTGCCGTTCTCGGCGATCTTCTGCCGACCCACCACCGCGCCGCCCACGGCCGGGTTGGGCACGATCAGCGTCAGCCGTTCGGTGCACGAGTAGACGATGTCCCAGAAGTCCGATTCCCCGAAGGTGCCCTGAGCGTTTTGCGATATGGCGATACCGCCGTCGAACGTTCCGGGCGGGCAGGGCGGAGCGCTGCTGGGCGGCACCGGTTCGGCGATCTCGAACGCATTGATCCCGCCGCTGCCTGTGGCGTCGAACCCCTGCCCCACGCTGAAGAAGTCGGGATTCGAGTCCGGGTCGATAAAGAACTCCAGCATCGCGTCCGGCGCGCCAGGCGCGCCCGATACGATGAAGCCCTCTGCCTCGAAGCTGAAGACCGTGGTCCGGGTCACCGAGATGGACGACTGCCCGCTGCCAAAAAAGTCGCCGATCATCGACGGCACATCGGCGGCGTAGGTGGTCGAGGCGAGCGCCGCCGATTGTTCCGACAGGTCCAGCCGCGGCTCGGCCGCCTGCTCCGCGGCATCGGCCAGCGGCGATGACGGTGCGGTACTGTCCGCCTCTGGACCAGTCGCCGGCTGGCCCGATTCCGAGCGAGCGGCGGTGGCCGGAGGACAAGCGGCACACGACGGGCAGGTTCTACCCGGCGAACACGATTGGCAAGCGGCGGACGAGTACGCGGGTTGCCAGGGCAGGCCGGTGGCCAGCGGCGCACCGGCGCCGTACCCGCAGTCGCAACCGCCCGGACCGTGATCGCACTGCCGAATCACCACGGCCGGCGCCCGGTGGTGCGTCCCGGCGAAAATCTTGGGCAGCAGTCCCACCGGTGGTCCGCTGGAGCAGACCTCGGCCGACGCCGAACCGACCAGGAACAGCACCGCCCCCAGTGCGGTCGCCAGCCAAACGGGAAGCCAACCAGGGCCGCTGCCAGCCAGTGCGAAACTGCGTCCTTGCATGTGCCCCTCTGCGGTCTCCGCGCTCGGAGTGGTCCAACCCCCATCTTCAGCCATCGGCTGCCGCTGCAACCGAAATGAAGCGAATAATCCGCAAAATCCAACCCCGGGGTCAAGTTTCGCCAACCGCCGGTCCCTGGGCGCTGGCATGACCCAGCCAGCGGTATCCGGCCAGGCGAACGATGGCCAGCGAGCCGAGATGCCAGACAGCGTTCATTGCCATCGTGGCCGCCCAGAATGCCGTCAAGTCGCCGGGACCGCCTTCGATCAGCCGTCCCACGCCGGTACCGGCCAGGCCTCCCAGCAACACGACCAGGCACGCTCGCGGCAACCGCCAGCCGCGGCTCAGCATCGCCCAGACCCCTCCCAGTCCAACTCCGGCAAACGCGGACGCGGCCAGGCAAATGAAAAACAAGTTGTTGAGCCTGGGCACAAGATACTTGCCGCCGGCCAACAACATCGCCACCGCCAGAGTCGCCAGCAGCAGATGGCGAATCGAGAACTGCAATGCGTCGCCGGCGTTGCCGGCCGCCGTTTCGCTGACGTGCAGCAGCCGGCCCTTCCAGCCGCGGACCAGCAGCAGAGGCCCCGCCACGCACAGCACGGCCAACAAGACCAGAACGTACAGGGACTCTTGTCCGCCAATCGCCACCTGCAACAACGTGATCAGGTACAGCATCCCCAAGACCAGCCCCAGCAGTCTCCACCACCCAGGCAACGCCCCCAGTGCCGACCAGAATCCAAGCAAGCTGGTCTGGCAAAACAGCAGGCTGATGAACAAGGCGGTCACTTCCTCGGGACTTTGATCGGCGAACGGGCACAGCACCACACCCAGCGCCAAGTGCCCTCCCACAAGCGCCGCGATCAAAGTCGCCTTTCGCTCCGCGAAAGTAGCGGGCGCCTCCATTCGAGCCTCCCTTGGTTGAGTCGGTTCCAAGTCTGTCCCAGGCAACCGCTCGCATCAACTCAGCTTTGCACCTTGGCCCATTGTTTCTCCAGCCGCCTGGCCGAGACGCTGATCGAGGTGCCCAGTTCCTGCGCGAACAGCGACACGCGATACTCCTCCAGCATCCAGCGGTACAGTTCCAGCTCCGGGTCGTCGATGCCCAGGTCGCGGTGCCGTTGCAGGCAGTCATCATACTGCTGGTACAGCGGGTGCAGTTCCGCAATCGCCAGTTGATCGCGAGGCAGCCCGCCGCTGGACAGCTTTTCGATCCGGCGGGCGATCGCCTGCAAGTATCGCGGATAGTGTTCCAGCCACTGCCAGGGCGTATCGACCAGGAATCGGGGAGTGACCAACCGCCGTAACTGATCCTCGGCGTCGCGCGCCGCGTTCTGCCAGCTTTGCGGCGTGGCTGCTTCCAGTGCCAGCCGAGCCTGGTGCAGCGATTCGAAGATGCCGCGAGCCACTCGCGTCACGTCCTGAGTGGCCAGGCCAGTGCGCGCTCGACCGGCCTTGAGCAGCGCGGCGTACTGCGCTCGATCGCGTGGCAGATCGCGTGCCAGCAGCAGCGCCCGGTCCGCGATCAGCTCCATCAACTGTTCGCGCAGCGCCTGCCGATCGCAGACGCCACGGGCGTACAGCTCCAGCCGGTCGAGCTGCGGGAGCCACTCGACCTGCGTTTTCAGATCGCGGCGCTCCTTCAAACAGAACAGCCGCCGCAGTCCGCGGCGAGTTTGCCGACGAGCTTCGGCCTTGGAGCCCAGCAGCCGCAGCGAAACGTTTTCGCCGCGATCCACAATCGCGGGAAAGCCGGTCACCCGGAGATCGCCCCGGGCCAGCTCGATCTTCTCCGGCAGTTCGTCCCAGTCCCAGTCGGTGATCCCGTCGCGCTGCCATTGCGGGTCGCTGACCGGCAACTGCGGTTCGGCAGCGGTCACGCCCAACTGCTGCCGCAGCTCGGCCAGGTCCCTGCCGGCGGCGAGCGGCTGGCCCTGCTCGTCCACCACCTGCACGTGCATCCGCAAGTAGTCCGGCAACTGCTCGCCGCGAAAACTGTCGGGATCGATCCGCTGGCCCGCGATCCGGCTGAGCGCCTGGGCCACGGTCGCTTCGAACGATCCCTGGCCGTACTGGATTTCGCGGAGCACTTGCCGAGCGGTATCGGGGGCGGGCACCAGCAGGCGGCGAACCGATTTGGGCAGCGCCCGGATCATGGCCACGATTTTCTGTTCGAGTAGTCCGGGGACCAGCCAGCCCAGCCTGTCGGCCGGCAACTGCACCAGCGCCTCGCGAGGCCCGGTCAGCGACACGCCGTCCCGTTCCGTCCCCGGTTCAAAGTGATATTCGATCGGCAGCCTCGCGTGTTCCAACTGCAAGGCGTCGGGATACTGCTCGACGGGCGTCTCCTGCTGGTCGCCGCCCAGCAGTTCATCGCGCGTCATGTGCAGGACCCGCGGATCCGTCCGCTCGGCCGTCCGCAGCCACTTCCTCAGTTGTCCGGCGTCGCAGATGTCGTCCGGCAGATGCTGGAAGTAGTAGTTCGCCACCGTATACTCATCCACCAGCAGTTCGCGGCGGCGCGTCTTGGCTGCTTCCTGTTCCAGTTGCCGGACCAGTTGCAGGTTGTGTTCCAGGAACGCCGGCCGCGGCGACAGGTCTCCGGGAACCAGGCCCTGGCGGATGAAGATTTCTCGGCTGAATTCCGGATCCACCGGTCCGTACGCCGCTCGCCGCCGGTTGACCAGCGTCAGCCCGAACAGCGTGACTCGCTGCCAGGCCATCACCGACCCGCCGCGAGCGTGCCAGTGCGGCTCGCTGTACGAATGCTTGACCAGGTGCGGGGCCAGGGCTTCAATCCAGTGGGGCTGAATGCGTGCCACGGTGCGCAGGTAACGGCGGCTGGTCTCGACCAGTTCGGCCCCCATCACCCACTGCGGCTTCTTGGCGAAGACGGTCGAGCCGGGCCAGAGATAGCAGCTCTTGCCGCCCGCCGCCTGGTATTCGTTCCCCTCGCCGCGCAGCGCGACGTTCGACAGCAGGCCGGCCAGCAGCGCGCGATGGATGGCGGCGTAATCGTCCCGCCGCGCGTGCTGCCGCAGCCCATGCTCCTCGGCCAGTTGCAGCAACTGCAAATGGATGTCCTGCCACTCCCGCAGCCGGTTGTACGACAGGAAGTTCTGCCGGCAGGCTTTCTGCAACTGGTTGCGCGAGAGCGTTTGCTTCAGGTGGTGGTAGAAGTCCCACAGCTTGAGCAGGCTGAGGAAATCCGATTCCTCGTCGGCCAGCTCCGCGTGCCGCGCGTCGGCCGACTCGCGCCGATCCGCCGGCCGTTCGCGCGGATCCTGCAGCTCCAGCGCCGACGCGATAATCAACACCTCGTGCAGACAGCCCTCCTGGTCTCCGGCCACGATCATGCGGGCGATCCGCGGGTCGGTCGGCAGGCGGCTGAGCTGGCGGCCCAGCTCGGTCAGCTCTCGCCGCTGGTCGATCGCGCCCAGTTCGAACAGCGTGCGGTAACCGTCGCGGATCGCTTCGGGATGCGGCGGGTCGAGGAACGGAAACTCGTCGATCGGCCCCAGCCCCAGGGCCTTGGTCTGCAGGATGACCGACGCCAGGTTCGTGCGGCGGATCTCGGGCGTCGTGTACTCGTCGCGCGCCAGGTAGTCGTCTTCGCTGTACAAGCGGATGCAGATGCCCGGCCCGATCCGGCCGCAGCGGCCCTTGCGCTGGTCGGCCGACGCTCGCGACACGGCCTCGATCGGCAGCCGCTGGACTTTCGACCGCGGCGCGTAGCGGCTGATCCGAGCGGTCCCGCTATCGACCACGTAGCGGATGTTGGGCACCGTCAACGACGATTCGGCGACGTTCGTGGCCAGCACGATCCGGCGGCGGGCCTGCGGCTGAAACACCCGGTTCTGCTCCGCGGCCGACAGCCGCGCGTACAGCGGCAGAATGTCCAGCGGCTCCCCCCGGTTCCGGGCGTTCCACCAGCCGCGCAGCCGGCGAGCGGATTCGCGGATCTCGCGCTCCGTCGGCAGAAACACCAACACGTCGCCCGGCCCCTCGGCCAGCAGCTCTTCCACGGCGGCCACCACGCCGGCGTGAACGTCGGCCTCCTGGTCGTCGTCGGCGTTTTCGGGTTGTTCGCGCGGTGAGAAACTGGGGACGGACGTCCCCCGCTCGCCCAATGGCCGGTATCGTACCTCCACCGGATACGCGCGGCCCGACACCTCGATCACCGGCGCCGGCCCGGCGGGTGAAGCGAAATGGTCGCTGAACCGCTGGGCGTCGATCGTGGCCGAGGTGATGATCAACCGCAGGTCGGGGCGCCGCGGCAGCAGCCGCTGGAGATAGCCCAGCAGAAAGTCGATGTTCAGCGACCGCTCATGCGCCTCGTCCAGGATGATCGTGTCGTACTGCTTCAGCAACTGGTCGTGCTGCGACTCGGCCAGCAGAATCCCGTCGGTCATCAGCTTGATGTAGGTTTCCGGCCGAGTGGTGTCGTGAAACCGGACCTTGAAGCCGACGTCGCGCCCCAGCGGACTGCCCAGCTCGTCGGCCAACCGGGCGGCGATCGAACGGGCCGCGATCCGCCGCGGCTGCGTGTGGCCGATCATTCCCGCCACGCCGCGGCCCAGTTCCAGGCAGATCTTCGGCAGTTGCGTGCTCTTGCCCGATCCTGTCTCGCCGCACACGACCACGACCGGATGCTCGGCGATCGCCCGGGCAATCTCGTCCTTGCGGACCAGGATCGGCAAGTCGTCCGCATACTTCACTGCGGGCAACGATTGCTGCCGGCGACGGCGCCAATCCTGCGACCGCTTGAGCCGTTCCGAATTCCCCATCAGTGCCGCCCACCCAGCGGCTGCCAGTCGAATTGCCGCCAGTCCGGCAGCGCCTGCCGAGCGTATTCGGCATGCCACAGGCGCAACCGGTCCGCGCCCTCCTGGCCGGTGGGTTGCTGCCCGGAGTGAATCACCAGCCGGTAGCGCAGCACCAGCGGCCGGTCCGTCGGCAGCGGCACGGGGTCGCGCCCTGGATAGACGGCGTTCTGCATGCTCTTCTGCTGCCTCAGGATCCACGTCGGCGGATAGTTGGGCAAGGAAGGATGAGCGAGCATGGCCAGGCCGAATTCCGGGTGGCGGATGTCCATCCAGGGGCTGGCCGCCGTGGCCGTGAGTCTGGGTTCGACCGCTCCGTCGGCCGACATGAATCGAGTTTCAGGCGCCAGCAGAACGCGGGCCGAGAAGCCGCCATAGCCTTTGTCGTCCTCGGAACCTCCCAGACGCACGTGGTCCTGGAGTGCCCGAAGCTGAATCTCGAAATCAAGCAGCCGCCGCTCCGTCTCGGCGGTCACCGCCAGGTAGCAGGTTTCCTCGACCAGCGGCCGGGGTTCTCCGGACGAATCCACCACCGCGGGACTCTTCCAGTGGACGATGCTGCGCAGTACGGGCCGAACGCCAGCGGCCGCCACGTGCACCTGGCGAACGTCCCACTGAAAATCGCGTGTCGCCCAGCCGTCGCCCGCCGCCTGGTCGCCGACGAGCAACTGGTGCCAGGCCCAGAAAATGCCCCGATGGTGCGGGTGGTCGGCCGGAAAGTCCTCGGTAATCACTCGGCCTTGCAGGTCGTAGACCGGGTGCAGGTAGTGAGCCCGTTGGTACTTGCCCTGCTGGTCGCGGGTCGCCCGCTGGTAGAACGCCAGCGGCAGTTGCTGGTCGCCGCTGCGAGCCAGAAACCAGACGCCCTGAGGATCTTGCTGGACGGTGATTTGCGCCGAGCCCACAGACGGCTCGTCGGCCCCTGCCGGCACCCCGCAGC
>JAGFJK010000240.1 GCA_024102795.1 Pirellulaceae bacterium | reverse complement strand
ACCTGGACGGCGTTCGCCAATCGGGCCACCGCCGCGCCGTTTGCGATCTACGACGGCGCGGTCGCTCCGGCCAACCTGGTCAGCAGCGTGACGCGCAACCAGCAGCTCGCGCCGAACGACTTCACGGACGACTTCACAGCTTGGGAAGACGTGGACATCGTCCGCGTGACGAGCGGCACGCTGACCGTGCAGCTTACCGAAAGCGGCCTGGGCGAAGTGATCGCGGACGCGATTCGGATCGAACGGCTGACGGGCCAGCCAGAGATCGAGCTGATCAACCTGGGCGCGGACGAAGCGCCCGGCGGCGGCGACGACGTGCGTCTGGTGGACGGCGTGAGCGTGGTGAATTTCGGGCTGGTGCCGTCGGGCGGCACGGCCACGCGCACGTTCCAGGTGAACAACCTGGGCGAGGTGCCGCTGACGCTCGGCCAGTTGCGATTGCCGGTCGTGTTCAGCTTGCTGTCCTCACCGACCACTCCGATCGCTCCCGGCGGTTCCACGACGTTCCAGGTCGAGTTCGCTCCGCCGCGCGTCGATGGATTCAGCGGCGAACTGCGATTGGCCAACAACGACAGCAACGAGAATCCGTTCAACGTGACGCTGGTCGGCGCGGTTGTTCCGCCAGTCACTATCATCGACAACGGCGACGCGGCGTACGCCCAGACGCCGGGCTACACCACGTTCGTCGGCCAGGGCTTTGCCGGCGGCGACATGATCCAGGACGTGGCCGAAGCGATGGGCGGCGGCGACACGGCCAGTTGGACGTTCAGCGGATTGACTCCCGGTGCCACCTATCGCGTGTCGGCCACGTGGACGGCCTTCAGCAACCGGGCCACCAACGCGCCGTACACGATCGCCGGCATCGATGGCGGGCCGGTGACGTTCCTGGTCAATCAGAAGGTTTCGCCCGGCGACTTCACCGAGAACGGCACGGGCTGGGAGGATCTGTCGATCGTGCGCGCGGACGGCGGCGGCGTGATTACGGTCAGCCTGAGCGACACGGCCAACGGCAACGTGATCGCCGACGCGATCCGGCTGGAGGAACTGCCGATTCACGGACCGGAGATCCTGGTGGTGGAAAGCGGCGGGGACGTGCCCGATGGCACGGGCAGCCGCGCGTTCAGCACGATCGTCGGAGCGCCGCAGATCAAGGTCTTCACGGTGGTCAACTCCGGCACGGCGACGCTGAACCTGGACAACGCGGCGCTGGCCACGTCGCTGGCGGCGATTCCCGGTTTCTCGCTGGCGGCCGGCTTTGGCAGCACGTCGCTGCCGCCCGGAGCCACGACCACGTTCTCGATCCAACTGGACGCCGGCTCGATCGGCAACTTTGGCGGCACGGTCAGCTTCGATAACAACGACGCCGACGAATCGCCGTACACGTTCGCCGTCAGCGGCCAGGTGGTGTCGGCCACTCGGATCATCGACAACAACGGTCCGGTGCCGGCGGGCGACAGTTATGTGGATTCGGGCAACTTGACGTTCTGGGCCGGCCAGGGTTTTGGCAACGACGTGCGCGAGGCGCCGGCCGGCGGCGTGGTCGAGACGGCCACGTACACGTTCAACGGCCTGACGCCTGGCGCGGTCTACAAGGTGGCGGCCACCTGGACGGCGTTCTCGAACCGGGCCACGGACGCTCCGTACCAGGTGAGCGGCGTGGTGGGCGGACCGGCGACGGTGCCGATCAATCAGCGGTTCGCTCCGAACGACTTCAGCGACGCGGGATTCAACTGGGAGGAACTGGGAACGTTCACCGCCACGGGAGCCACGATCACCGTGGTGCTGAGCGGTTCGACGACGGGCAACGTGATCGCCGACGCGATCCGGATCGAACGGCTGGTGGGTCCGGAGATTGTGGTTCTGCAAGGCAGTACCTCGATCACCGACGGCGGCAGTTTTGATTTTGGCGACGGGCTGGTCAACGTCAGTCCGTTCAGCAAGGTGTTCACGATCCAGAACGTGGGCGCGGATCCGTTGAGCGTCGCGCCGATTCTGACGTTGCCGGCCGGGTACACGCTGGGCGCGACGTCCCACGCGAACCTGTTCGACGGCGTAACCACGGTGATGATCGGACCGGGCGGTTTCGAAACGTTCGAGGTGCTGGTGAGCACGCTGGTGGCGGGCACCCCGGCGGGCGTGCTGTCGTTCGGCAACAACGATGCGAACGAGTCGCCGTTCAACTTCAACATCACGGCGGACGTGCTGACGTCG
>JAGFJK010000236.1 GCA_024102795.1 Pirellulaceae bacterium | reverse complement strand
CCGCAGGTCGATCACCGCCAATTCCGACCGCTGGGGAAAATTTCGGTGAACCCACTGGTACCTGCCGTCCGATGTCTGCCGCAGGCTGGTCACCTGCCCGCCCACGTCCAGCTTCAGGTCCCACTGCCACAACGGTTCCGGTTCGGCCGCCAGTTGCCGGTAGACGCCGGACCCCACAAACGTCTGGCCGAACAACCGCGAACGCTGCCGCAGTCGAGCTTCGAACGACCCGTGCTGCCGGAGCAGCCTGGCGGAACGGGCCAGCAGCGGCTGGCCCGGTACTGAATCGGCTGGCGCGGAGGGCGATGCTGGCGCGGAGGGCGATGTTGGCGCGGAGGAATCGCCCGGCGAGGCGAGCGATGCAGGTTGCTCAACCGAAACCTGCTGAGCATACGAACGGCGGACGGCGGAACCGGGCGACCAGCAGGCCCAGGCCAGTACCAACGCCACGCTCAGCCCGCTTGTCCCCCGCGCCAAGCTGGGCAGGTTGTGCTTGCTCGTCGGGTTGTGCCGGTTTTGCCAAAGATCCATGGCAGTTCAGACCGAATCTAAGCCTCAGAGCAGGACCGAAAGGCGGCGGAATTGTAGGTCCGCGCCGGTCAGCGGTCCACGCCAATCGGCCGGTATCCGGCCAAATGGCCGGTTGCACAGTCTGCCACCACGATTGCAGTTCGGCTTGGGATAACGAAACCACGATCGCTCGCTCTTGCGGACCGGCCGACCCGGCACGAGGCATGGGCACGGCGGAGGGGAAAACCATGAAAATCAGTTTGCGGCTTGGGATGTTCCTGGCGGCCATCTGCCTTGCGGCCGTGGCCTCCGCCCAACATGTGCACAACTTGCCGCCCGCTCACCGGCTGCTCGAACCGGGGCCGGGTGTGGGAGGACCGGGGCCGGGCGTCCTGCCCCCTGCACTGCCCTCGCTGCCCCAAATGCCCATCTTCATGCCGGCGCAAAGCATTCAGGTGCTGTTCAACAAGCCCGAAGGCATGCAGATTCGCTGGGATGTGGGCGGCGGGCGCTTTGATTCGTCGCCGCTGATCGCTCCGGGGCGTTCCGAGTTTCCGGCCGGCGGCATCTACCGCCTGAAGCTGACGAACATCGAGGGCCGCGAAGGTACCGAACTGTATCCGACGATCGAAGTTGGTCCGGCCACTCCCCGCACCGAAGCCTACCTGGCTCACAACGCCATCCCGGTGCAGTTCACCGAGGAGGACTTCGACCAGGTGATGACCGGCAACTTCGTGACCAAGGTGATCTATCTGCCCGATCCCGAATTCCAACAACTGGCTCTGGCCGGCGTTGATACGCTGGTCAGCACCCGGCTGGATCCGGGCGTGGATCCGATTGTCGAAGCCGACCGCCGCGGTTCGATCATGGCCGTCGTGCGGCTGGGCAACAAGGACATTGAGTCGCCTGGCGCGAGCACCGGATTTGGCGGCGTCATGCACGCCTCGCACATCGCCGGAAACTACGGCGGCAGCCCGTACGCGGGCGCGATGCCGATGTCGATGGGCCCGGCGTCCCTGGGACCGACCGGCGTGCTGCCGAACTACATCTCCGGAGTGACGGCGCCGCAGTGGGGAATGCCGAGCAGCGGTACGCCGATCGGATTGCCCGGTCCGCCCCACATTCCGCTGGGCAGCCCCGCCGGCCTGCAGCGCCACGTCATGAAGAACCACACGCCGATGCACATTCCCGGTCCGGTCGAGGAGTTCAAGATTCACGTGCGGCAGCAACCGGGCTACTCGTATCCTCGCCCGCCGAGCCGGATGAGGATTCTGGAGCAGAACATTCATCCGCCGCAACGCTACGGCCAGCCGCACCACGACATGCACGAGCAAGTGCACTAGGGCGTCTCGCGGAAGCGGCTGTGATGGTGGTGATCATGATGGTGATTGGGCCTCGGACCTGTCAGTCAGGACAGGTCCGAGACCCGTGCCACGGATTCGGTCTTCAGGAAACGGGATGTCATGGCCGGGCCTTTGTCGACAACGCGGCTGCCGTGGAGCGGGCTGGCGGTTCTGCTGGCCGCGGCGCTGCTGCCATCCGCGCTGGCCGCCCAGGGGCCCCCGATTCATTACTTTCACCACAGCAACCTGCCGCCTGGAACCGTGGGGCGAGGTCAACTGGAACGTGGCGGACCGCTGCGGGGCTATTTTCAGCCAGTCGAGATTCGCGTGCCGCAAGGGGCGCTGATCTCGCTGGCCCAGGCCGGGCAGTTCGGCGAGCCGGACGAGGGTTCGGTGACGGCCGGCATGCTGATCGGCGAAGTGTATCGCTTGCGAGTGGCCAACATCCCGTTGCTCGAAGGGTTGGAGGTGTATCCGTCGATCGAAGTCGTCAATCGGCTCTACCCGCCCTGCGGCATGGAGCGCAAGTTTCCGATCCCGATCGACATCACGGCCGAGGAGCTGGAACTGGCCTTGAACGGTCACTTCGTGACGCGCGTGGTCTACCTGGAAAACCCCGACACGGCCTTGCCGGTGAACGAGGATCCCCAGCGGCAGTCGTACTATGAAGTGCGGCACGACGAGGATCCGCTGCTGGTGGCCGATCGGCTGGGACGCCCGATGGCCATCTTGCGGTTGGGCTCGCGAGTGCCCGACCGCGACCAGGCGACGGGCCAGTTCACGTTTGGCATGCCTCCGCTGATCAAGTATCCGCCGCTGCCGGAACCGCTGCCGCCGGGCGAAGCGCAGCCGGCGGTGATCCACGAAGCGAGGGACTATCCGCGGATCCCCTTGCCCGCTCCGCAGGGGCTTTACCCTCAGCAGAACTTCTACCCTCAGCCAGGCCCCTACCCTCAGCCAGGCCCCTACCCTCAGCTAGCATTGCCTCCGCAAATTGCCGTGCCCGGAGCACCTTCCTACCAGACGCCAGGCTACCGATGACGCGCACGATGTGGAACGCTTCGGCTTGGAACGCGCGGCGGGCGGCGTATCTGCTGGCCCTGCTGCTGCCGCTTTGTTCCGCCTGCCGCACGCTGCCAACCGGAGTGCAGCCGTCCGCGGCAGCTCCGTCCAAGGCGACCGCGCCTGCGACGGCGGGCGCAACGGCCACAGCGGCGAAAGGGGCCGCGCGTTCCACAGCGGCCAGTCGCCAATCCGCGCCGGTAGTGCCCGCGGCCGCAATCAGTTCGCCGGCGACGGTCGCCGCCGCTCCGCCCGCTGCGGCGCAATTCGGCGTCGCGCCGGTTGGCTGGTATCCGCACGCCATGCGGCCTCATGTTCCACCGGCGGTGCCCTACGCGGCCTATCCGCATCCAGGCTTGCCGGCCGGAGCATCGGTTGGCAGCGGCGGCTGCGGCTGCTCAACCTGCCAGGGCCACTCCGCCAACTGGAGCCCGCCGGACTTGCAGCAGCCTTGGCCGGAGGACGAGTATCTGTGCGATGGCGGCGACCAGGAAACGCAGGTCCGGGTGGGTCAGGACTGGAGCGTCCGGGGCCTGGACCAGGAGGATACGATCGCGCATTTCGACACGCGCGACGGCCGCACGCTGGTGCAGCCGAGCAACTGTGTCTGCATCTACGCGCCCCGGTTCGCCGCGGTGCGGCGAGTGGACAGTTTGCTGGCGCATCAGCAGAACGAACAGATGGTCGGCGTCCAGGCTCCCCTGCCGCCGGTGACCAGCCAGGAGCGACTGGGACCGACCACGGTGATTCAACCGCTGCAGCCGCTGCGCCACCTGGCCGCCGTGCCGCTGGACACGTTCCGCGAACAGACTCGCGGCCTGACGGTCGACCGGACCGATGTGCCGGAGGCGGCCGAGAACGCGTTCTTGCCCTTCGAGGACTTTCTGCTGATCCGCCGCGGCGTGTTTGACAGTTCGGAGAAGCCGCGGCTGGCCGACCGGACCGACGCCGCTCTGGTCTGGACAGACGTCAAGGGCGTGCAGGTGGTGATCGACGGGGTGCTGGCGACCGAAGCCGCCAGCGGTTCGCGGTTGGAATCGGTCGAGGTGTACGAGATGCAGGGTAAGCCGCGGCTGCGGATCTGCAAGGTCGCCTCGACGCGCGCCGCGCGCCCCGGCGAGCTGGTCGAGTTCACTCTGCGCTTTGACAACGTGGGCGACCAGGTGATCGGCAACGTGACGGTGATCGACCACCTGACGACGCGCCTGGAGTATGTCGAGGGGAGCCAGAGCTGTTCGCTGGAGTCGGGCTTCGCGGCGATCGACCAGCAGGGCGAGTCGCTGATCCTGCGCTGGGAGATCAAGGACCCGGTCAAGGTCGGCCAAGGCGGCCTGATCCGCTTCAAGTGCCGCGTGCGCTAATTCCCCAGTGTAGGGCGATTGTCCCCAATCGCCTTCCCCAGTGTGGGGCGATTGTCCCCAATCGCCTTCTTCAGTGTGGGGCGATTGTCCCCAATCGCCTTCTTCAGTGTGGGGCGATTGTCCCCAATCGCCTTCTTCAGTGTGGGGCGATTGTCCCCAATCGCCTTCCCCAGTGTAGGGCGATTGTCCCCAATCGCCTTCTCCAGTGTGGGGCGATTGTCCCCAATCGCCTTCTTCAGTGTGGGGCGATTGTCCCCAATCGCCTTCTTCAGTGTGGGGCGATTGTCCCCAATCGCCTTCTTCCCGCCGCTTCCATCGGTTCACACCTCGCGCCAGCAGCGCTCCACGCCCCGCCAAGCGCCGGCTTGCTGGCCGTCCTGCCGTCGGGCATACTCGTTGGTTTACCCCCCTGCCCTGCCCTTCCAGCGCGCTCGGCGGGCGAACCTTACGAGTCAGGATGCGCCGCATGTCGAGTCAGTGGATTGCCGATCGCACTCGCAGCTTTGACAGCAGCGGCATTCGCCGCGTGTTCGATCTGGCCAGCAAGATGCGGGACCCGATCAACCTGTCGATCGGGCAGCCCGATTTCGACGTGCCGGACGAGATCCGCCAGGCGTGCATCGCGGCGATCGAAAGCGGCAAGAACGGTTACGCTCTGACCCAGGGCATGCCCGTGCTGCGGGACAAGTTGCAGCAGCAGGTGGACGCCGAGTATGGTCATGCGGATCGCAAGGTGTTTGTTTCGTCGGGGACCAGCGGCGGGCTGGTGCTGGCGATGCTGTCGCTGGTGAATCCGGGCGACGAGGTGATCGTGTTCGATCCGTATTTTGTGATGTACGATTCGCTGGTCAAGCTGGTCGGTGGCCGGACGGTGCTGGTCGATACCTATCCCGACTTTCGCGTGCACCTGGACCGCGTGGCGGAGTCGATCACCGAGCGGACGAAGATGATCATCGTCAACAGCCCGGCGAATCCGACCGGCGTGGTGCTGAGCGACGCCGAGCTGCGGGGGCTGGCACGGCTGGCGGCCGAGCGGAACGTGGTGCTGGTATCGGACGAGATTTACCGCAGCTTCTGCTACGACGAACCGTTCGTGTCGCCGGCCCGCTACAATGACCAGACGTTGGTGATCGACGGCTTTTCGAAAAGCCACGCGATGACCGGCTGGCGGCTGGGCTTTGTGCACGGTCCGGCGGCCGTGATCGATACGATGCTCAAGCTGCAGCAGTACACTTTCGTCTGTGCGCCGCAACCGGCACAATGGGCCGGCGCGGTGGCGATGGACGTGGGCGTCGAGCGGTACGTGGACCAGTATCGCCGAAAGCGCGACCTGCTGCTGGAAGGAATCGGCGACCTGTATGAGATTGTCAAGCCGGGCGGTGCGTTCTATGTGTTTCCGCGGGCTCCGCGAGGGACCGGCGGCGAGTTTGTGCAGCGGGCGATCGAGCACAACCTGCTGATCATTCCAGGGGGCATCTTCAGCCGCCGCGACACGCACTTCCGCATTTCGTACGCGGCGGACGACCGGGTGATCGAGCGTGGCATCGAGGTGCTGCGAACGCTGGCCCGAGAGTGAATGACCCGCGGTTGAACGGCCCGCGGTTGAACGGTACGGATTCATCCCAGTCAGTCAATTGGTCCTCAATTGGAAGCAGCCAACATGTCCGACAATCCTTACGCGCCGCCGCAAGTGGAAAAGCCGTTCCTCGGCCAGCCGGGAGCGTCGCACGCCGGCCTGTGGCGCGACGGCCGGCTGCTGGTAATGCATCGCCAGGCGGAATTGCCGGACCGCTGTGTCAAGAGCAACGAACCGGCTCATGGCCGGCGGCTGAAGCGGAACCTGAGCTGGCATCATCCGGCGGTCTATCTGGCACTGCTGGCCAACATTCTGATCTACGCCATCCTGGCGACGGTGCTCGGTAAGCGGGCCACGATCCAGATCGGTTTGACTCAGCAATGGATCGTGCGGCGGCGGTGGCGGATGCTGATCGCCTGGCTGCTGGTGCTGCTGTGTTCCGGGCTGTTCGTGGCGGGCATCATGCTGTCGGACAGCCTGCGGGAAAACGCCGTGTGGCCCATCGTGCTGGGCGGCGTGGGCGTGATCGCGGCCGCCGTCTACGGTGTCATCGCCTGCCGGCTGGTGCATCCCAAGAAGATGTCCGACGAATACATCTGGTTGCAGGGCGTGCATCCGGATTTCCTCGCCGCGCTGCCTCCCTGGCCGGGGTTGTAGCGGCTTGGGAGTCTGATGGTGCTGGGTCTCTGGTTGGGTCGGCAAGTACGAACACTGCATGTAGCACGAAGCGTAGGCGAGTGGGCGTTGCGAATCCGGACTGGCGTGCGACGCCCGCGAAGGCGACGCCGGTTGCCGGGCCTTCCCTCGCTAACGCTCTTTGAAGTTGCGATATTCGTGGGATCCGCGTCGGCGAACATCCCCTTAAAGTCCCACTGTCTCTCTTTCAATTCGAATCCCGCCGGCTTGCCCGCCGGATCGTTCGGCTTCGGACTACATAACGCGCGCCGTGCCTGCCGCGCTTTCGATTGATGCGGCGTACAAGAGGCTCATCACGCGGAGCGTGATGGCGACTTTATCGTGTGGCGACTTGGGCCCTGGAACCGATCGCAGGTGCGATGCCCACGACACCCAGTGCGTGTTGCTGCATTCGAATGCCGTAAGGCCCAGATGCCGTGATCGTCATGTGGCGGAGCGGCTGGCGCAGGTCGCGGCCGAGCCGACGACGTCTCGCTAACGGCTCGGCATCCAATAACAGTCGCTCTTGGTGATGAACCCATCACCGCCACCCCCTGCCCCGCTTCCCCACGTGGCGTGGCGCGTAAGGCTGGCGTATACTGACCACTCGCTTGCCTGGGATCTTCCCCGCTCCAAGAGATCCAGAATGCATCAACGCACGGTGGTCATTCTGGGAGGCCATGGGACTTTCGGACGCCACATTACCGAGCAGTTGGCGGCGCATCCTGGGACGCGAGTGGTCATTGCCGGTCGCCACGCGGAACGCGGCCTGCCGGTCGCTGAGGCGATGGGTGTCGCGTTTCGCACCTGTGACGCCCATCAGCCGGCATCGTTGCAGCAAGCGGTGGCGGACGCCTGGCTGGTGATCAATGCTTCCGGGCCGTTCCAGGCCGGGGACTACGCGATTCCTCGGACCTGCATCCAGGCCGGTTGCCATTACGTGGACCTGGCCGACGGCCGCCAGTATGTCGCCGACTTCGTGCAGCTTGACCAGGCGGCGCGCGATCGGAGCGTGTTCGCGTGCACGGGTGCCAGCACGACACCGGCCATCACGTCGGCCCTGATTGCCGATCTCTTGCCCACACTGGGGCGGATCGTCTCGATCAGAATCGCGCTGAACGCGGGCAACAAGAATCGGGCCGGCGTTTCGACGGTAGCCACGATCTTAAGCTACGTGGGTCGTCCGGTCCGAGTCTGGCAGGACGGCGGCTGGAAGACGCTGCGCGGCTGGAGCGGCGGGGAGTTTATCGACTTTCCGCCGCCGGTGGGTCGTCGTCGAGTGCAATTGTGTGACGTGCCGGACCTGGAGCTGTTCCCGAAGCATTTTGGAGCGGACCAGGTCGTGTTCAAGGCGGGCGTGGAGTTGACGGTCTTGAATTACGCCATTCTCGCCCTGTCGGGAATAAAGCGAGTCTGCCCTCCGCTGAATCTGCCGTCGCTGGCCCGGCCGCTGGTGGCGATGAGCGGTCTGTTCAAACGCTTCGGAACGTTGCATGGCAGTTGTGCCGTGTGGCTGACCGACAGCGACGGTCGGCAGAAGTCGATCGCCCTGGTCGCTCACGAGAACGGCCCCCGGATTCCTGGATCGCCGGCGATTTTGCTGGCTCGGAAACTGCTTGCGGAAGACGGCGGCTCGGCCGGAGCGGTTCCTTGCCTGGGCCTGTTGCCGCTGGCGGCCTTTGCCGAGTTTCTGGCCCCCTACCGGATTGAGGTCGTTCGCGGCGAGCACGGCAAGTGGCACGTGTGAGCGCGGCGAGGTGGTGATGGGCCTCTGACGTCGCAGACTCCGACGCCAATCAAGAGCGAGTATCTCGCCCGCCAGTGTCAGGCTGTTGTCGCTTTGCTAGCACCGCTCCGCCGCCTTTTCGACTTTTTTCTCCAGCAGTGACATACCGTCGTCGCTGGATCGTTTGGGGCTTCCCCAACTCAAGTGCTAGGTTTCGTATCGCGTGAACCGCGGTGCAGTTTCCAGACGCTTGCTGGGGGAGTCCACTCATGCGTGGCACGAGCCGATTACGGAGGAGTCAGGCGGGGCGTTCCGGGATCAACGGGCAAGGGCGAAGTACGCCGCGAGCGCGGCGCGAGGAGCGTTCCGCGCGACGCTTGCAGCTCGAAACGCTCGAACCGCGGCAACTGCTGACCGTGATGGTCGACCGGATCGGCCTGGCCGAGGACACGGGCGTGTCGGCCACGGATCGGATCACGTCGCGGCCTGAGCTGGTGGGGCACGTCGTAAGTTACATGCCGACGGGAAACGTGCGAGTGGAGTTTGATCATCAGGGAGACGGGGTCGCGGAAGGATCGGCGCCGGTGGCGGCCGATCAGACGTTCCGCTACGACCCGCGGCAGTTCGACTCGCGACTGGCCACCTATCAAGGGCCGGTCAACATCCGCTACCGGCCGCTGCGGCTGAACAATGCTGGCCAGGTGGAATTCACGGGCTGGTGGCAGTCGTTCGCGTTCACCCTGGAAGGCCCGCCGCCGGCCGACTTTCAGGTCCGTGACTTGCATCTGGTCTTCGACACGGGCAGTTCTTCCATGGATGGTCGGACCAGCGACCCGACGATCCAGGGTCGAGTGGTCGACGCGCGGCCGGGAAGTTCATCGCCGCGGCAGGTCGTCGTGCAACTGGACCACAACGGCGACGGTGCTCCGGAAGCGAGCTTGAGTACGGGTTCAAGCGACTCGTTCACCTACGCGCCGCGCGGGCTGGCGGCCGGGCCGGTCACGCTGTCGGCGCGAGCGTTGCAGTGGGACGAGGGCCTAAGCACGTACCTGCAAGGGCCCTGGGCTGCGCTCAGTTTCGTGCTGGAGCCGCCGCCGGCGGGCGAAGTCACCGGCCTGCGGCTTGAGGATAATCCGCAAACGGTGGGCGGAGCGGCTGTCGGCGGTGTGTTGCTCACGGGACGGCTGAATGGCACCAGCGACCAGGTGGCCGGCCAGCAGGTGGAGATCGACTTGGATGGCAACGGGCTCGCGGACCTGACCGCGATCACCGACGACGCCGGTAACTTCACGCGGCACTTGATCCCGGCGGGTCCCGGCGAGTTGACCGTGCGAGTCCGCGGAACTCGCTACGACGCCGGGCTGGATGCGACCGGCACGGGCGACTGGACCGCTGCCGCGTTTCGCGTCGAGCCGCTGGCAACGCCGAGCGTCGCGGACTGGCAAGTCGTCGATGGCGTCGTCGATCATCAGGGCCGACTGGTGGCCGGTGCGGCCGTTGTTTCCGGTTCGCTTGCCGGTGTACTGGATGATTCCGTAGGACGAGTCGAATGGGATCACGACGGGGATGGGCAGGTGGATGGAACCAGCAGCCTGGACGTTGACGGTCAGTTTCTCTATCGGCTGCCGGACGCTCAGCCGGGCGAGATCGTGTTGCACGCTCGCGGCGCCGCCTGGGACCATCGGCTGCTGACCTTTCAAGTTGGCGCCTGGCAGTCGCTCGCCTTCACGCTCACGGCGCCGCGGGAACTTCCGTCGCTGGTTCCGCGGCTGACGTTGCGCCACGACACGGGCACGTCAGCCGCGGACGGCGTTACCAGCGACCCGACCGTCATTGGCACGCTGGATGACGGCATGCTGGGCGCCTGGGTGACGCTGGAACTGGACTTCGACCAGGATGGACAGTTCGACGACACGGTGACTGCCGACGCACGGGGGCAATTCGAGTTCACACCGCCCGTGGAACTGGGCCCGAATACGGTCCAGGTGCGAGCTCGTCAGTGGGATGCCGCTCGCCGGCAAGGCAGTCTGGGCCCTTGGACGCAGTTGTCGTTCGCGTACGAGTTGCCCGAAGCCGAGCCGCCAGTGATCGAATTCTTTTCCCTGGCCAGCGACAGCGGCCCCTCACGGGATGACGGTGTCACGGCCAACAGCCTGCTGGTGGGACGGTTGGCGGCTTCGCATTACGACGAGTCGGTTGTAGACGCGACCAGCCTGGTTGGCGAACTGGGCGCCTGGATTGAGCTGGACGTGAATGGCGATGGCGTGGCCGATCAGCAGGTGGTGGTGGACGAACGGGGCGAGTTCGCGTTTGAGCCAGGGCCGCTGCAGCCGGGAACCTATACCGTCAGCGCTCGTGCCATCCAGTGGGATCTGGCTCGCCAGGCCGAAGTCGCCGGACCGTGGGTTGCAGCGACATTCACAATGCAACCGCAGGTCGCGGCACCGGCCATCATCACCCAGCTCGAACTGGTTTCCGAAACGGACGGCGGCGTGACGGGCGACGTGGTCGTGCGCGGGCGGATCGTCAACGAGAATGCCCTGCACGGCGTGACGGTCGAACTGGATGCCAGCGGCGACGGCATGCCGGACCAGACGACCACCACCGATCGGCTGGGCCGCTTCGAGCTTTCGCCCGCCAGCTTGCCGGATGGAATGGTGGAGTTGCGTTTCCGCACTCGCGAACTGGATCCCGCCAACGGCACGCTGACGTTCGGCCAGTGGACCGTGTTGGGATTTGAAAACACTCGTGCCGCTGCGCGGCCACTCGACCTGGCCTGGCTGGCGCTGGCCGAGGATACAGGCCCGGACAGCCAAGACGGACGCACGTGGATCGCCACGGTGATCGGACAGGTGGACCAGATGCCGGCCTCGATTGCCGGAGTCTCGATTCAGTTTGACCACGACCGGGACGGGATCGTTGATGGCTCCGCGGATGTCGACCAGCATGCCCGGTTTGTCTACGAACCCGTGGGGCTGCTGCCTGGCGCGATCACGCTGGCGGCACGCACCCGCTATGTCACGCCGCAGCAAACGGTGCTGATCGGCGAGTGGCAACCGCTGACGTTCGAGCTGGAGTCGGCTCCACGCCAGGGAGCATGGATCGAACGGTTCGAACTGGCCCACGACACGGGCCACTCGGCAACGGACGCCAGCACGGCCGACCCCGCGGTCCAGGGCCGCGTGGCGGGCCAGGGTGCGGCGGGAGTCTGGTTCGACACGGACGGCGACTGGGCCGGCGACGTGTGGGTTGAATTGGATGCCAGCGGCAATTTCGCCTGGCGGCCGGCCGATCTGCAGCCAGGGCTGATTCAGATACAAGTTCGCCCGGGCGCCGGCAGCGATCCGTCGGTGGACGATCCGGACTGGGTCGAGCTGCGTTTCGTGTTGGCCGAGCAGCCGGACTCCGACGCGGCCCAGCGACTGCTGGTCGAGAATCAAGCCTGGCTCGCGGCCCGATCGCAGGCCCGTCAGAGCCTGGACGATTCGCTGCGGCAGGCCGAACAAGCACGACTGCAAGCACTGCACACCGCGCTACAGGCGCACGATGAGCTTTTGGTTTTGGCGGCCGGCACGCGCGATCAGGCGCTGGCGGCGGCCGAACAAGCGTACTGGGAAAGCATCGTGGCGGCGGAACAGGCTCACGCCGCCCGGTTGGAGGCTGCCGGCGGCCGCCTGGTTGCCGAACTCGGCTCGGCCGTGGAATCCGGTTCCATGATCGAGGTCAGCTACGTACCCTGGGCCTGGCCAGCGGCGCCGTTGGCGGAATCGCAGCAGCGGCTGCTTGCCGCTGACTTGCCGTCGCCCACATCGTTGGATGCTTTGCATTTGTTCGATGGACGGCCAGACTACGGCTGGTCGAGTGACCTGGAGTACGGGCAGGACCTGGCGCAGGCGGGCGCGCGCCGCGACTCGGCGCTGAGCGAACTCGACCAGCAATACCTGGCGGATCTGAATCGGGCCGCCGACGAACATCGACAAGCGGTGCATGCGGCCGAGCAGGCTTACCTGGCCCAGGTGCGAAGCGCTCAGGCCGAACACCTGCGGACGCTTGCCGCGGCCAATCCGCCGCTGGACCCCCTGGTCATCGACCAGCAGCGCCAGCAGCAAGTCCAAGACGCCGCCGAACAACTGGCCGCCGCGGAGCGCCAGCATGCCCAGGATTATGAGACCGCGCTGCGAGCGTCGCAGCAGGTTGAGAACACCGAGATCGCGGCCGCGCGGCAGGCCTACGAAGACAGTAACCGCGCGGCAGGTGAACGGTTCTTCGACCTGATGGCCAACCCGTTCCTCTCGGCGGCGGAGCAGGAGGCGGCACGGCACGAATACATCAGTACCCTGGCCGGCAACGAGGTGATCCTGGCCACCGCCATCGCCGCCGCCAATCAAAAGCAAAGGGAACTGGCGGCCGCCGAACTCCAGAGGATGAGCGTCCGCAACGCCGACGCTCAGCGGGACTACGAGCAGGCGGTGGCTCAGGCCGACAGTCTCCTGGCCCAGCGCCAGGCCGAATTGAGTCAATGGCAAGGTGTCACTCAACAGCAGGCCGATCATGCGCTGCGTCAGGCCATGGCGGCGGCGCAGCGGGCGAGGCAACTCGCGCTGCACGCCGCGGAGCAACAGCACCTGGTCGCGGTGGCCGAGGCCACCACTCGGCGCGACCAAGGCCGGGCGGCCGCCGAGCGACAGTATCAGGAAGACGTCTCCAGTGCCCGGCAAGGCGCCGTCGATGCGCTGCATCAGTTCGAAGCGGGCGCCTGGTCCGAGTACCAGCGGTCGCTGGCGGATAGCCATGTGCAGTTCGTCATCAGCCAGGGCACGGCGGCCGAAGCGTACGTGCGGGCCGTATCCAATGCGAATCTGCGGCAAGTGGTCGCGGCAGCCGCCGCCCAGCGCGCTCAGGCGGATCGTAGCGTCGAAGCCGAGTTGGAAACAGAGCTTGCCTGGTCCGATGGACTGCTGGCCTTCTCGTTGGAGGAACTCGCCGCCGATCGGGAGCGTGGCGTGCAGCACGCCGAGTTGTGGCGCCGGCGCGAAGAAGCGTTCGCCACGGCCGAGCACACGCTGCAACTGCAACTGGCCGAGCGGCGATACGCTGCCGATCTGCGGCACGCGCTGGATGAAGGGGAACGCACGATCGCCATCGGCCAACTGACGGCCGATGAACTTTGGCATTACGACGCGGTGCAGCACGAGCGACGAATGGCCGTCATCGAGCATACAAGGCAGATCGCCGCCCGCGATTCGGGACACACGTACCTGCTGGCGGGCATCGCCGCGCGCCAGGCTCAAGACGAAGCCCAGGCCGCGGCCACGCGCGACTACGAGCAGGGTTATGCTTCGGCCGAGCGGGCTCGGCAAGAGCGCGTGACGGACGCCCGCCAGCGATTCGAGCAGGCTGCCGCGGAACTGGATCGCGAGTACCGCCAGGCCATGGCCCAGGCTGCCGGAGTGACAGACATCGCGATCGCGCAAGCGGAGTCGCTCTGGCGGATGGCGCTGGCCGAGGCGGATGCCAGCCTGGTCTTTGATACCACCGATGCCGGCGGCCGGCGCCTGGCGGCCGACGAACGGGCGCTGGCGGAAAGCGCCCTGAATCTGGCTGAACAACAGGCCGGCCGCGCCGCGCGCCAAGCCGCCGCTGCCGCGCCGGGACAAAACGGATATCAGGTCGAGTCGGCCGAAGCGCGACGGGATCTTGCCGCCGCGGTCGGCGACGCGCTGGTGCAACGAGTGGAGGAGGTCACGGAGGCTCAAACGGCCTGGGTTCGTGATTCGAACCTGGCGAATACTGAGTTCGCGCGGATGGCCGCCGAGGCTTACCAGCAACAGGTGGAAACAACGGTCGCCGCGGCCGACACCCTGGCTGAAGACGCCGGAGCGGGCCAGTTGAATTACGACTTGCTGGTGGCCGAACGTCACGCCGATCGCGATCGCCTGGTGGTCGGCGCGGGACATGAACTGGAGGTGGATCTGGCCGATTCACGGGAGGCGCTTTCGCGAACGTACTCCCAGGCCTTGCGGAACTACGACCGCGAAGAAGCCCACGCGCGGCGCGTGCGGGAACGGTCGCTGCAGGACGCCCTGCTCCAGGCACGTCTGGGTAGCCTCGCGCCAGGCCAGTACGAGCTGCTGGTGCAGGCCGCGCATCAAACATACGCCGACCACCTGGACTCGGCCGGCTACGTGCGGCGGCGAGCGGAAGCGGCGGCCGAGGAAACGCGGGCCAATCAGGAAGCGATCACCCGCCAGCAATGGACTGAGGCGGTCGGCGGCGTGCTCGTCAACTGGACTGCTGGACTGGGAGCCGCCGCCGAGACGCTTGCTGAGACGCTCGAACAAGCTTCGGTCGCTTTTGCCCAGGTGCAGGCCGAGGCTGGTCTGGACTTCGCCACCGAAACAGCCGCCGCCGAGTATCTGCGGACAGTTGCCACGGCCATCGCGGAAGCGGAGCGACAGAACCTGCTGGCGGCGGCCGACGCGAGTCTGGACGTGGCGCTGGTGGAACAGGCCGCCTCGGCGGAGCTGCGCGACACCCAGGCACGCTCGGCGAATGACGTTGCCTCACTTGCACACTACGCGGCGCACTATCTCGCGTCGGCCACGGAGAATCCGACGGCTCTGTCCGAGTATCGGCGTGCCGCGGCCGAGTCGGAACTGACGTGGGCCGAAAGCGTCTCCGAGGCACGCTCCGCGTACTTGCAAGCCAGGTTGGAGACGACGGTTGCTTACGCCCAGGCCACGAACGACGCCGACCAACTGCACGCCCTGGCTACCACCACGGCCAACGTCATCCTGGCGGATGGCCGAGCCACGGCGGACCGGACGCAGACGGTGGATTACAGCCGAGCGGTCGGGCAGCGGGCGGTGGAGCAGAGTCGAGCCATGCTTGAACAAGGACGCGAGCGCACGGGGGCGCTGAGCGAATTTCGCACGGACGCCCAGCAAGCTCGGCAAGACTATGAATTGCGATTTGCCGAAGCCCGTACCGCGTGGGTCGCCCGGGTGGCTCGCGCCGAGGCCGAACGTTATGTCAGCCAGCAGTCGTCGGACGCTCAGTCGCGGTTCGCGGCGGCCAAGGCGGAAGCCGACGCCCAGTACCTCGCCGCGGCGCAGGCCGCGCGCGTCATCCTGGCGGCCGAACTGGGAGACGCCGAGATTGCGCGAGTCTCCCGCGATGGGGATGCGGAGGTCGCTCGCGCCCAGGCGTTCGGGGACGCCGGGCAAGTGTTCGCCGAGGCCGCGGGCGACTCCACCACGATCTTCACCGCGCTGGCTACCGGCCATGAGGAACAGTGGGTCCAGGCAACTTCACGGGCGGACGCCGAGCGGGTCAAGAACCTGGCGGCGGCCGAAGCTCGCTGGGTGGCCGAATCGTCCGCGGCGGTGACCACCTGGCAAGCCGCGCTGGGACTGGCTCACGAAGACTACGCCGCGGCGCAGGCAGTTGCCGCCGCGACCTACCACGTCGCACAGTCGGTGGCCGCGGCGGAACGCTTGCCGGCGGGTGGAGCTGGCGGCGAAACGCCAGGACTGGTTCCGTCCGCCAATGCGGCGGCAGCATACGCTGGGTGGATCGCCGAGCTGTCGGACGACTATGCAAGCTTCGCGCGGGCCACGGCGTCGGCCGACGCGGCGCAACGCGTACAGCTCGCGCAAGCGGCAGCCGACCTGGACCTGGCACGGGTGGCCAACGAAGGCAGACTGATCGGACAGCAGGCGGACCTGGATTTCACTCGCGACCACAATCGCATTGCCCTCTGGGGCAACTACGAACAAGTACTGGTCCATCATGAGAACCTGCTTCGCGAGTTGACGGCCGCGGCGGACGGCGCGCTGGATGTGCGGCGAGCGGAGGCGGCACGCCAACTGGCTCTGGATCGTGCTCACGCGGCCCGGCAACGCGACGTGGCGCTGGCGCTTGGCGAGGCCGGCGCGCTCGACCAGTTTGACGTGGCCGTGATCGTGGCGGAAGCTCGGCGAGATGCAACGCTGGCCCACGCCGGCGCCGAATGGACCGGGCAAGTCGTCGAGGCTCAGTCGCAGTTCACCACCGACCACGTCTCGGCCATGCACGCCTTGCGGACTGGCCTGGCGACTCTGGATCAGCGTTATCAAGTCGATCTGGCCGGGGCTTTTCGTTCGCAACAAACGAGCGATGCCGCGGCCGAAGCGGACTATGCAATCGCCGAGTTCGAGGCGATTGGCCAGTTGCGGGTCCGGCTCGCGGCGGCCATCTCATCTTGGCAAAGCGCGGAACTGGCAGCGGAAGCCGATGCGCGCGACAGGCTGGATGCGGAACTGGGGACACCCGCCAGCCAATTTTCAGCCGAGATGGCCGCCGCCCGGTCCGCCTGGTGGCAACAGCAGGCGTTGCCCTTGGAGGGTTGGGTCCACGCCGTGCACGGTATCCAAATGACCTACCAGCACTCCGTGGCCGACGCCTACGAACAACATGCGGCGTCCGTCGCCGCGGCGGGTGCCGCCTGGTTGAGCGGTGCGGCCGACGCGGTGCTCTCCGCCCGGTTGGACGACGCCGCGGCGGACCAGCAGAACCAGGCGACCTACAACGCGGCCGATACCCGGTATCTGCTGGCCCTGGCCGCGGCACAAGGGCAACGGCAGGCTGGGCTGGCGGAAGTTCGAGCGCGGCACGCCGGGGGCGGCGACAGCGCGGAGTTCCAGCAGGCGTTGCAGGCAGTCCAGGAGCAGTTCGAGGCGGCCAGGCACGACGCCTGGCTGGACTATGCGGCGTCGGCCGTGGGCGCCGAGGACCAGCGACGCGCTGACGGAGCGTTTGGTGAACGCAATCTGCTGGTCTCGCTGGCGGACAGTGACGAGCAGTTCTGGGGGGCGATGGCGGCAGCGGGTGACGCCTATCAAGCGGTCGAGGCGACGGCCCACGCCACGCGCCAAGATTCGCTGGCCGATGAGCACGCTGCCTGGCGGTCGCAGGCCGCCGATTTGCTGTTCGCCGAATTGGAACAACGAGCCTTGACCGAGGACTCCGCGTGGCTGCGGTTCGCGGCCGATGCCTGGGATGCCGAGCGCCGGCGCGATGAAGCACTCACGGCGGCCGGCTTCATACTCGGCGAAAACACGTTCGATGCCCAGCGGTTGCAGCAGCAGTCGCAGCGAAGCGCCGAACAAACGCTGCTGGCTGGCACACTGGCCGCGGAGGGTCGCGCGGCAATTGATCAGGCTGCGGCAAGGCTCGAACATACTCTGGCCGATGCCGGCGCGGACGCCACGCATCCACAGGCCAGCTTGCCTGCCCTGGCGCCTCCGCAACTGCCGCAGTTGCCCGCCGGACACCAGAGACCGATCGAGGAGGTCGACGACCTGGAGACCGCCACGCCGGGCGCGGAACTGATGGAACTGCCGCTCTGGTCCGGCTTCGCAGGGCCACACGTGGCGAAACGGTGGAGTACCCAGTTGCTGCGTGCGGGGCTCGTGCAAACCGGGCGGCCCGCCGAGGAAGTACCCAAGTCGCGCCACGGTGCACATCTGGTGGTGGATGCCTCGCGTCACTCGCCTGGGGTCGATGGGGCGCAGCGGACCACGGGAGGCCCGGATGCGGTCGCCTTGAGCATCTCGCAGTTGTTGGCCCTGGCTCAGGTGCCGCTGCTCACCGACGTCGCGGACCCGGCGGAACTGCCCGCGACCGCCCGGAAGCAACTGCGGCTCGCTCAGCTTGTACTCCGCGGCGCGCCGGACGCCAGCCAGTTCCAGAAGCTGGATGAGTGGCTTGAAGCAGAGCAAGCCTACCGGCAGCAGCTTGGACGGGATGTCATGCAACACAGCAGTGACGCGCAGCGGGCGCTCTGGTTCGCTTTGAGACAGGAAGTCGCGGCCGACTACTTCGATCAGCTTCGCCCCGATCATGGAGCAATCGGGGCCCCCGTCAATCCCTGGGAGTTTGCCCGGCAGATCGACGAGGCGCACTTCCAAAGCCTGGACTTCTGGGAGCGCCGGCAGACCTTGCGGCATTGGGACGAAACCACCAATCAGTTCTGGATGGGAGCGTACACGAAAGACGTTACCGTTGAAGGGACGGTCGGCGAGATTGCCATGTCGCTCAGCGGCCTCGACCTGCCGATGGACGTGCGGGACCTGCACTACCAGGCCTCGCATTGGGAGTGGACATGGGCTCACGCGGGCAAGACGGCCCTGTATGGCGTGTCGTTGCTGCCGGTGATCGGCGTCGTGAAAAACTTGAAGCATGTCGAACATCTCAAGCATGTGGATCCCGTGGCATCCGCGGCCCGGCACGCCCAGCCCGTGCCTGGCCTGGAAGCGGCCGCCGATGCGGGCACCGGCATCGCTCGCCAGGCCGACGATTCGCGGCTGCTGTTGCAAACCGGCGGCGAGGCCTGCTTTGTGGCGGGCACGCTGGTGATGGTCGCTCCCGATGCGGGCGAAGCGGCGGTCGAGGATGCCGGACTGACATCCATGCCAGGCTGGCGGCACTGGACTTCCATCGCCATGATCGCGGCGGGCAGTGGCCTGTTGGCTCGGCTGGGCCTGCAACTGGCGCGGCCACGTGGTCGGGACTTGGATGACAGACTGCGAGCCCCTCGAAACCACCACCCCGTGAAGCCGGCCGTCCGTTGATGTGAGCCCTGGAACGGGCAAACGTGCCAGTCCTCGGACTTGTCGGGAAGCATGCCCGACGTTCGCCGCGGCGGGCAGGCGGGGCCGCCTGACACGCGGGGCCGCGCGGAAGCGCTGATACCGGCAAAGTAGTAAGAAGAAAGCGGGACAGCGAACGAAGCGGACGCTATGATAAGAACGAGTCTTTCATGCATTGGACCGATACGCCCGTCGCGGACCGCTTTGCCATTCGTGCGGATCCAGAGCGGAGGCGTCTTGCTGCCGGCTATTTGGTTGGTGCGCCGCCTGGGCACAAAGCGAATGGGACCCGACCATCCGCTCAAGTGGCTTCCTCTGTTGCTGTTGTTATATCCCTTTCCGTGCATCTTGATTTGACTTGCGGGAACTCGTGTGATGAGCACTCATGTTGTGACACCGCCTCGGCGGTCGGCCGACCGGGGATTTACACGTCGCCTGTCTCAAGGCCGAGCACGGCCCCCCCTGCCCTGCCGGGCGTGTAGGGCGTTGCTGGTGCTGGTCTTGCTGCCCTTGTCCGGGGTGCGCGGCGAGGAGCCTGAAGAGCTGTCGGCCGAACTGGAACGATTGATCGCCAACACGCAAGTTCCGTCGTTGGCCGCGGCTGCCGTGCTGGACGGACGCATTGTGGCCGCGGGGGCCAGCGGAGTGAGGAAGCAGGGCGAGTCGGTGCGGGTCACCCGTGATGACAAATACCATATCGGCTCCTGCACGAAGTCGATGACCGCCACGCTGGCTGCGATGATGGTGGCCGAGGGCAAGGTGAGATGGGAGACCACGGTTCGCGACGTGTTTCCCGTCCTGGAGATACACGCCGACTACCAGGCGGCCACATTGCGGCAACTGTTGGCGCACACGGCTGGCTGTCCGGGTGATGTCGAACCGCGGCTGTGGTCGCGGTTGTGGTCGCTGCCGGGTACGCCCTCCGAGCAACGGCGGCATTTGCTGGCCGAAACTTTGAAAGGTCCGCCCCGGCGTAAGCCGGGGACTGGATACGAGTACTCGAATACGGGCGTCTCGATCGCGGGCACGATGCTCGAACAACTGGCGGGCAGGCCGTTCGAGCAACTGCTGCGCGAGAGGCTGTTTCAACCGCTCGAGCTGGCCTCGGCCGGGTTCCGTGCGCCGGCCACCAACGGGCGGCTCGACCAGCCGTACGGTCACAATCCTCGCCCCGTCGATCCGGAGCCGCAGGGTGACAATCCGGCGGCGATCGCGCCGGCCGGGGCCGTGCATTGTTCGATCCTGGATCTGGCCCGGTATGCGCGGTTCCACTTGGGTCGAGGCCCGACCGGGCTGCTATCGGCGGAGCAGTTGGCCGAGTTGCACCGTCCGGAACCTGGGGCCGACGGCTATGCACTCGGCTGGCAGGTGGTCCAACGCCCTTGGGCTGGCGGCACCGCCCTGACCCATGCGGGCAGCAACACGATGTTCTACTGCGTGATCTGGCTGGCTCCCCAGCGCGACTTTGCCGCCGTCGCCGCCTGCAATCTGGGAACTCGCGAGGGGTTTGCCGCATGTGATGCGGCGGTAGCACATCTGATTCAGAAGTATCTGGCGAACAGGAGCCGCCCTCCGCGATAGGCGAGCGGCGTGGGCCAGGTCGACACTCTCGAACTCTGCCAACGCCTCGCCGTCAACCAAGGTTGTTTGTTTTGCTGCGCGCCGTTGACCACGAGGTGAAACGATGGTTGCTGCCGCGTGGCGATTAGAAAGATACTCTGTGATGAGCCTGAATAGACGATCGATCCGAGTCCGGCGAACGGTGCCGGCCGTGCTGCTCACCATTTCCAGCCACTTTGCTCTTGCCGCCGTCTTGTTCGCGCAACAGCCGCTGCCGCTGCCGCAGGCGCAGGAGACAGTGAGACGGCTGCCCGACCTGGCCTTGCAGCCGCCGCAGGTGATCTCGCGTCCGGGGCCGGACCACGTGAAGAGTTCGCGCGGGGCGCAAGGGGTGCCGGCGATCGAACGGTCGGCCAAGGGGCGATTGTGGGCCGCGTGGTATGCGGGCAAGAGCCAGCGAGGCGTCGAGAGTTCCCGCAGCTACTGCGTGCTGGCTACCAGCCGCGACGATGGGGAAACGTGGAGCGAGAAACTGGCGCTGCAGGCCCCGCCGCTATGCCACACTTACGACCCGTGCTTGTGGATCGATCCCAGGGGACGTCTGTGGTTCTTCTGGGCGCAGAGCGCCGGCGTGCAAGACGGCCGCATGGGTGTCTGGTCGATGACCACCGGCCAGCCGGATGACGACTCGCCGCAATGGTCGCCGCCGCGGCGGATCGCCAACGGCGTGATGCTCAACAAGCCGACAGTTCTGAAAGACGGCGACTGGCTCTTGCCGATCGGTTTGTGGCGCGACAACACGAACGTGCCGAACGTGAATTTCGATCCCGAGCAGCTCGCTTCCTACACGCTCGACATGCTGATTCACGATCTGGGCGACGAGCGGGGCTCGAACGTCTATCGCTCCACTGATCAAGGCAAGACGTTCGAGCGGATTGGCCAGGTCCGCATCCCCGGCACGCGGGTGGACGAGCATATGATCGTCCAGCGCCGCGACGGCAGCCTGTGGATGCTGGTCCGAAACACGAGCGGGATCGCGCAGAGCACGTCGAACGACGGCGGCCGGACGTGGAGCGACGGTTCGATCTACCTGGCCGGCCGCACGCACGCCAACAAGCGTTTTTTCCTCCGAAGGCTGAAGTCCGGCGCGCTGCTGCTGGTGCGGAACAATTCGCCCGATGGAATGCGTTCGCACCTGACGGCTTTCGTCTCCGACGACGACGGTGAAACCTGGACAGGCGGCCTTGTATTGGACGATCGCGAGTCGTCCTATCCCGACGGCGCCCAGGCGCCCGATGGAACCATTTACATCATCTACGACCACCAGCGCTACACGCTCAGCCGCGCCAACAAGCAGGGCGTCGGCTCGGTCCAAATGGCCGTGTTCCGCGAGGAAGACGTCCGCGCCGGTCGCGCCGTTACCGACAAGGCTCGCCTGCGCGTCGTCGTCACGCAACTTCGCGAGGCCGCTGATCGGCCGTGAGGTTGCGGTCCGTGAATACGCTGACCGTGAGTATGCTGACAAACCGCCTGGATGAATTGCTTCAGGAAGTCGCTCGCCTTCCCCAGGAGCAAGAACAATGAACGACGTCCCCATGCGGGCCACGACACCGGCGATCCGCATGCGAGTGCCCGAGGTGGGCGTTTTGATCGCCGCGACGCTGTTGGCCTGGCCCGGGCAGGCTGCGCCGCGCGACGAGGCGTCGAAGGATCCGAGCGAAGCCGCGAATTTTGTGTTCGTCGAAGACGGCGTCAGCCGTGCCCCGATCATCGTGTTCGAGGGGGCTCCGCCGATGACCCGCCGGGCGGCTGACGAGTTGGGTAGCCGTTCACGGGTTTCAACCATTTTCGACGAGAAATTGGTGTTGGTGAAAGAGGGGGTGAGGGGTTATCAAGGAGGGTATGGCAAGACTTTTCACGGAAGAAGAGGTTCGACGGCTGATTGAT
>JAGFJK010000225.1 GCA_024102795.1 Pirellulaceae bacterium | reverse complement strand
ACGCAAGCCAGGCCCGATTGAGGACAATCGGGCTACTCTTGGTTGGTGGAGCGATTGTCCCCAATCGCTCTCGGCCCGCGCTCGACGCTGCCACGCAAGCCAGGCCCGATTGAGGACAATCGGGCTATTCTCCTAGACCACTTCGTACCCCGCCCGTTGTTCGCGCCGCAGGAAGCCGTCGGCTTCGGTATCGCCGACAAACTGCTGCTCGGCCGGTTCCCAGTGCAGCGGCCGGCCCAGGCGCATGGCGATGTTGCCCAGGTGGCACGTTATCGCGCTGTGATGCTGGCTCAGCACGTCCGACACGGGCGACCTCCGCGACTGGATGCAGTCGAAAAAGTTTCCCATGTGATTGACGATGGCGTCCAGCTTGCCCATGCGTTCCGGGCGGCTCAGGTTGTCGTGCTCGTAGGCCGCGAATTGTTCGCGGGGCAGGGGGTGGTCCGCGAGCTGTTCGACGGGCACACCGGAGATGGTTCCGCGATTGACGAACAGCCGACCTTGATCGCCGGTGAACAGGATTCCGTTGCGGCCCGTGTCGCTGACGGTCAGCACGACTCCGTTGGCGTACTTGTACCGCGCCTCGAAGTCGATCGCCACGTTGTAGCCTTGTTCCACGGTGGGATAGACGGCCTTGGCCGATATCTCGACGGGCAGCGAGTCGATCGCCCATTGGGCCACGTCCAGATGATGAGCGCCCCAGTCGGTCATCTGGCCACCGGAGTATTCGTACCACCAGCGGAACGTGTAGTGGCAGCGTTCTTCCAGGTAGGGCACGTCGAGCGTCTGTCCTTGCCAGAGATCCCAGTTCAGATGTTGCGGCACGGGCCGGGTGGCAAACGGACCGCCGGTCACGTTCTTGCCCAGCACCACGTCCACTTGCCGCAGTTGGCCAATGCGTCCCTGGCGGACCATCTCGACGGCCAGGCGGAATCGATGATCGCTGCGTTGCCAGGAGCCGACCTGGACGACGCGGCCCGTTTCCTGGACGACGCGAGTCAGCAGCTTGCCTTCGTCGATGGTGAGCGTGAGCGGCTTCTCGACGTAGACATCCTTCCCCGCTCGGCAAGCGTCGATCACCATCTTGGCGTGCCAGTGGTCGGGCGTGCCGATCAGCACGACGTCGACCTCGGGCCGGGCCAGCAGGTCCCGATAGTCCTCGAAGCCGTGCGGCGTGCTGCCGAAACTGGCCTTGGCCTGGTCGCGCACGTGCCGGTCGACGTCGCACACGGCCACGATGTCGCCGTGCGACTGGGCCTTGTGAGCGATGACGCTGCCCTGGTAGCGCAGGCCAATCGCGCCGATGCCCAGGCGTTCGACCTTGAGCGGCGACTTTTCCTGGGCCTGAACCACGGCCCGATCGGGCGGCGAGGCCAGCAGACCGCCGCCCAGGGCGGCCAGCGAACCGTGGACGAACGTGCGGCGAGCGATCCGGTGAGGCATCTGGTTGGCACTCCCGTGGGTGCGGCGGCAATCGAGTTGGTCGCGGCCAGGCAGGTTACGACGGACTTTCAGGGTACCTGAAATCCGCGCGGTTTGCACGCGCCTGATTGGCACCGCCAGCGGCCGGCTGGCGCAAGGGGAACTGGGCATCGCGGCGAGGCCACTTCGCCTTAGTCGGCAGTCTGCTCGCCCTGCCGCTCATCCACCCGCAGAAACTCGGCCAGTTGCCTGGCCGTTTCCGCCACCTCCTCCCAACTGCTGGCGGCCACCAGGTCCTGCGCGTGAACCAGGCGATCGCGGAGCATCTCGACTTGGGTGAAGAAGCGGTGCGCGCTCTTCTTGGAATCGTAACCGAACCGCTCGGCGAACCCTTCCTCTGCCAGCAACAGGTCCCGCTTGTCGGCGACCTGCAGGCAATCGACCAGCCGCAACTGCTCGCCCCGCTTTCCGCGTTCGGCGAGCAGCCTTCGGGCGGCGGCCAGGCGAGCCGGTTTGAGAACGCGGCCCAGCGACTGGTCGTCGTACACGTGCTGCACGAGTTCCAGCAAGCGCGTCTCGAACAGCGTCAGCAGGCCGAACAAGAACATCCGCACCACCAGGTCATCGGTCCGCTTGTCGCGCGTCTCCCGCGGCCCGGCCGAGTGCGGCGGCAACGTCAGCTCGTCGAGCAGGCGGCGCAGCTCATCCTCGGTTCGAATCAGGTCACGATGCGGCGCCGCGCCGGTATCATCCATAAAGTGCAACCACTTGCTGGCAGGAGCCTGACGCTCCAACGGACAAGCATCCGCACTTTCGCGTCAGCAAGTCAGATTTTATCACGTCCATGGCCGCCAGTCAGACGGCGCAGGCGACCGTCGCGGCCTCTGGTAGAATGCGGCCCAATTGAAACGAGCTTGGGACGCACATGAACATCTACGAACAACTTGGCGTGCCGCCGATCATCAACGCCTGCGGCAGCGTCACGCGGCTGGGCGGAGCGCCGATGCCGGCGGCTGTGCTGGCAGCCTTTGCCGAGGCGGCCCATAGCGCTGTGCCGCTGGATCAGCTGCAAGCGGCCGCGTCGCAACGGATCGCCGAGCTGACCGGGACGGAAGCCGGATTGGTCACCGCCGGTTCGGCGGCCGCGCTCACGCTGGGAGCCGCCGCCATCCTGGCCGGCCACGATCTGGGCCGCATGGAGAAGCTGCCCCATGCCGAAAGTTTTCCGAACGAGTTCGTCATCGCCCGCGAGCAGCGCAGCGGCTACGACCACGCCATCCGCGCCAGCGGGGCGCGGCTGGTCGAAGTGGGCTTCAACGAGATCACGGCCAACGCCGGCGTCCGGCGGACCGAGGCCTGGGAATACGAAGCGGCTCTTGGCGAGCGCACCGCCGGCATCGTCTATGCGCTGGCGCCCGATTCGCAGCCGCCGCTGGCCCAGGTGGTCGAGGTGGCCCACCGGCACAACTTGCCGGTGCTGGTCGATGCGGCGGGCGAACTGCCGCCGCGCGACAACCTACGCGCCATCCCGGCCAGCGATGCCGACCTGGTGGCATTCAGCGGCGGCAAGGCCATCCG
>JAGFJK010000213.1 GCA_024102795.1 Pirellulaceae bacterium | reverse complement strand
CCCGTGCCACCGGTGCCGCCCGTGCCGCCCGTGCCGCCCGTGCCGCCGTCCCCCCAGGAAGCCAGAACCTGGTAAGTAGGATCGTTCGCCAGGTAATCGGCAACCTGATCGTTGGGAACCACAAATTGGACGGTGTTGTCGTATCCAATCGCCGACCAACCAGGCACCCCGCTGTGCCCCGGGCTGCCATCTGACCCGACACTGCCGAGACTGCCCGGAGCGCCAACAGTGCCGTTCGCCCCGGTCGCATTGAAAGTGGCCGCGCTGATGTTGACCCGGCCTGCTGCCGCGATGGCCAGGGCTCCGCCGCCGCCGCCTGGCAGTCCGCCGCTACCACCGGCGCCGCCGACGCCACCCATGCCGCCGGCGCCACCGGCCCCCGGTGCGCCCCCATAGTCCAGATTTGTGTCGCCGAGAAAACCCGTATCATCTTCATTGAATGGGCCAGTGACTCCTCCGCCGAAATTACCAGCACCGCCACCGCCTCCGCCGCCACCACCGCCTCCGCCACTACCCCCTTGGCCCGCGTTACCGCCGCCGCCACCGAATAACAACAGGCCGGAGCTGTAGGTGCGACCACCGTTCGTGCCATCGATCCCACCAGCGCCGTTCTGGCCGTTAGCGCCAGCGCCGCCTGGCGCTCCGTCACCCCCGTCGCCTGCCGGAGTGTATGGCGGAGTGTCTGGCGAGCCATTGGTCCACCACCAGAGCTCGGCTGACTGACCCGTGGTGCCAAAGGCACCCTGAGCTCCCGCGTCGCCTCCAGAACCGCCGAAAGACGCCTGGTTAGTCCAGACAGATTGCCCGTCGCCGCCAGCCGCGCCGGCGCCGGCGGAGTAATCGTTGCTGGGGTTGAAGTGGCCGTAGGTATAGTACCCGGAATAATTCAGAATCGACTCCCCGCCTCCATGGCCGCCGGCCCCGCCACCGCCGCCAGGTCCGCCAACCGCGGAATAAGGCTCGATCCCAGGATCCGAGACGAAGGTCACATCTCCATGTTGTCCACCCGCGCCACCTTGCGGTCCGAAAGCACTGGCATTAAAGGTGACACCCGGTTCGACGTTGACGTTGTTATTCGCATACAGTTGCACCGGATAGTCACCGATCACGGTGACCGTCGATCCCGCCGAGAAATTGAGGTCCCCGTAGAAGACGAACTGGAATCCGTCAAATTGCGAGGTACCCGACTGGTAGAGTTGATTGATCGTGAACGGCGTGCCGTTCAGGACACCGCGGTAATCAGGATAGAAGACATTCGATCCGGGGTTCGAATAGTTGTAGGTCAACGTGACGCCGTCGACGCTAATGGTCGGCCCCGTGGCGGGAATGAAATAGGGGGGCTCGGAAAGGAACAGGTTCGGGTGCCCCGAATCGATCACAATCGTCTGCGGTGCGGTTGGCATCGTGCCGGGGATGGTGGTATCGATCGGCGTATCGACGCCGGGCCGGAGCCGCTGGGTCGTGGCGACGTTCGTGAACAGCAGGTGACCCGGATCGAAGGAGACCGAGACCAGGTTGCCGAAGTCGTCCGGGTCCAGCGAGTAAGTCTGGAAACCATCGACGGACTCGGCGTTGATTTGCTGAGTCACCGTGCCTCCGGACGCGGTTGTGCCCGTGAAGGTGAGCGGACCGACGCCCTTCAGATCAATTGAGAACAGCGAGAACAAGCCACCGTCGGCGGCGGTCAGCGTGAACGGCGCGCCCGAGTCCGGATAGGCCGCCTTGGCCGCGGGGAGGAGCGATTCGTCGGCCTGCATGTTCGGCTGCCCCTGGTAGGTGCTGCGGAACGTGAAGCCGCCTTCGGAGTAGGCCGCAACGGTGCCACTCAGCCGAGTGAAGCGCAGGATGCCGGCCGACTGAAGCGTGACCTTATTGCCGTCGATGGTGCCCTTCTGCTGGATGCCGCCGGCGTTCACGGTGAGCGTGTTCTGGCTGGACGAACCTCCCAGGATGTTCGCATCATCGACCAGCGACATGTCGAGAATCACCGTGTCGGGATCCCCCGCGGAGTAGCGAATGATGGCGCCGTTGAGCGTCTCCCAGTTCACCGCGTTCGTGTAACCCGTGTTGTCGACGACCAGGTGCTCGACGTTCGCCTGGAGATTGAGCAGGTCGAGGTGATTGGCCGGATTGTCGGGAATGACGGCGGTCACGGTGTCATCGCCGCTGTCGCCGTCCAGGTTCATGCTGGCCGGCGGCGGCGTCAGGTTCAACGGGTTCTCCGGGATGCCGACATGGTGCACGAAGAAGCGATCATCGCCCGTGCCACCATGAGCGTTCACCGTCAGGACGTGCTCGATGTCCAGCGACAGCGTGTCGCTATCGATTCCCAGGTACAATTCCGCCACGTTCATCCCGGTAAAGACGGCGGGACCGATCGGGCCGAAGCCGGTCAGGTGCGTCGGGCCCGTCGGGCTGGCGTCGGCCAGCGAAGCGTGAATCGGAACGGGCCATGTTCGGGCGTCGAAGGCGACCGTGTTGTCGCTGCCGCTGCCGTGGATCGCCAGTTGTGAGGACGCCGACGCCAGGACGGTCACGGTATGCGTGTCCAGCGGCGTGCCCGCGTTGCTGTTGATGGTGACGGGGCCGGGAATCGTGTTCTCGACCGTGAAATCGCCGTTGCCCACATCGACGGTCAGAGTGTCGAAACCAGTGTAGTGGAATTGCGTGTCGGCGCTCTCGCCGAGGCCGCCGATCGTAAATGGAGTCAGGTATCCTGGGCTGGTCGTGCCCTGGCGGTTGTCGAACCGCAGGGAGTTGCCGGAACCGGAAATGCCCGTGACGGCAACGGACTTCGTAAAGGTGTTGAAGTTCTGGCCAGCCCCGAACGAACGGTCGAAAGCGTTGCCTTGGAAGTCGAGGACCGGGACAGTGCCAGGAGCGCCACCGAGCGACACTTGTTGGCCGGCCGCGTTGGCCCCGACCGCGGTGGTCGCGGCGGAACCGAGCAGATAGAACTCCGAATTCGGGCTGGTGAGGTCAAAGTCGAGCGTGGTCCCGCGGGCATAGCTCAGGTTCAGACCGAGCCCCACGACCGAGTTGGCGGTTGCCACCAGTCGATTCGCGTAGGACCCGTTGGCCAGAGGACCGGCGGTGATGTTGATCGGGTTCGGTCCGTCACCGCCGACGAAGGTAAGCGGCGCGTTGAGTTCGCCATTGGTGGTCAGATTCAGCGTATCGCTGCCTTGGCCGACCAGCGACGTCCACCCACGGGCCGAGGTACTCGCGACGTTGAAGATGTCGGTGCCGGCGAGCGATCTGATGTTCAGGAATTGAACGTTGCTGTAATCGATGTGCTCGATCCCGCGGAGATCGACCGTCGTGCCGGTGATGTCGAAGATATCGTTGCCGGCTGTTCCGTACAGCTCGAGCGTGTTCGATTCACCGCCGCCGCCGTCGACCGTCAGGGGGACGCCGACGGGTAAGCGGTAGAACGTGATCCGTTCGTTGCCAACGCCGCCCGTCACCTGGGTCGATTGCGCGGTGATGACTCCGTAGATGTCGACAACGATCGTGCCGGCCCCCGTGGTGTTGATGCCGACCGTGCCGTTGGCCGTGCTCGCTGCCAGGCGGCTGCCGGCCGGCAGCAGGACGTCTCCACCGGCGGTCAGAAAGACATCCGCCAGGCCGACGATGTTCTCGTTCACCGTCAGGGCGCCGGCCGTGATCAGGTTGACCGAGGCGCCGGTCAGCCCTGCCAGCGGTCCACCATCGCCGATCGTCAACCGGTTGGTCGACGTGTTCTCGATGTACAGGCTGCCCGTGCCCGCGGTGGCCTCCAGTTGATCGACACCAGTCGTCAGGTAGCGCGAGGAAGTGCCGATGCCCAGTCCGGCAGTCAGAGCCGCGAAGCCGTTGGCGGCCGCGACGTTGCTCGCGGGAGCCCCGACGCCGGAGCGCCCATCGAGAATCTTGCCGGGGGCGTACAGGATGACGTTGCCGCCGGTGGAGTTGACCTGATTCAGCGTCAGGTCGCCGGAAACCTCGTCCAGCACAATCGTCCCCGCGGCAGTGGCCGCGACGACGCCGGGACCGGAGTACGCCGAGTTGACAAGCAGCGCGTTGGCCGGGCCGATACTCGTCCCGGCCGACAACGTGATGCTGTTTGCGGTCACGTCGGTCGCGCCGCCGGGCCGGTTGGCCAGAATCGCTCCGCCCGCCGCCAGGCTCACGTCGCCGCGGCGCGAGATGATCGTACCGATGGGCAGATCGCCCGCGGACGTGAACGCCACGTCAACCGGCGTACTGATGCCGGCGTCGGCTATTAGTTCGGTAGTCACCGCGACAAGAAAATCGTAGCTGCTGCTCGGCCCGCTGTCCCGAAACAGCACGTCCACCGTTCGGCCGGACAGCACACCTGAGTCGACCGCCGGTGGGTCCGAGTCCAGCAGGTTGAGCGCCGACAGGACGAGGAAGTTGTCGGCGGCGGTGGCCACGGCGGTCAATTCGGGCGGACTGTACCACTGGACCGACTGCACGCCGACGCGGTTGGCCGAACTGCCGATCGCCCGGCCGGTCAACCCGACATCCTGGCTCGATATCACCTGGTAGCCGAAGGAAGTGATCGAGCCGTTTGGCGCGCTGACGTCGGTGCTGCCCGCCGGATTGTCGATCGTCCCGGTCAGGGCGACATTCGCGGCACCGAAGATCGTGACGGGCGTGCCGCCAAGGTTGCTCACGTTGGTCGTGAACTCGCCCGGCGGCGAGTGGGCTGGGGAGACATACAGGTTGGCCGCCTGCCAGGCGTTGAACACGCGAATGTCCTGGACGACGAACTCCTTGTGGGGATTCTCGTTGATTAGCGTGACGTCGCCCAGCCCGCGGTCAAATGTGAAGGTGCTGTCGCCCGTGACTCGCGTGCCGCTACCGAAGGCGTACAGGTGCGCCTGGCCGCCGCCGTAGTTGAGGATCGGATTGACGACGATCTGCGAACCGTTCTGCGAGTAGGTCACGCCGTGGCGCGCGACCTCGTTTCCCTGGGCGTCGATATACAGGTAGGCGCCGCCGCCGGTGATCGTGACGTCCGCATTGAAATCGATCTGACCCTCGTTCACCGGCATCGTCGGCTTGGAACTTTGCGAACCGCCGTTGATCAGCACGAAACCCGGCCGCTCGGCCTTGGTGAAGATGAGACCGGGATAATTGACGGCCGAGACCCGCAGGTCGGATGTGGTCATCCTCGTCCGCTCGGCGCCCACCGCCGCATCTTCGACATGCACTCGGGCGTGCTTCGAGACGGCGGATGCCGCGTGGGCCGAAGTATTCCCGGCAAAGCCGCCGGACCTGGAGACCGCGTGAGCCGAATTGAAACCGCTCGGCGCGGTATCGTCGGCAGCCAGTTGCAGCATGCGCGGCGCGTGCAGCGTGACGCCGGGCTGGACGATCACGTCGGAACGGTATTCCTTGTCCAACGTGCTGCGGGCCGTTGCGTCGAGTCCGGCGGCCCCGCCGCTGACTTCGGCATAACTGCTCGAACTGGCCTGCATGAGCTTGCCTGCCAGGATCTGCAGATCCAGTCCAGCGTCGAGGCTGGCACCGGCTCCGATGATCGATGTGGAGTTGTCCGAACCGCTGGTCGCGGCGGTCGCCTGCGTGTTGGTGCCCAGTCCTCTGCCGGAGGTGTAGGCACCGGCCGAGTCGGACACTCCGGAGTTGGCAACGATGATGATGCTCAAGCCCGCGTTCACGTCGGACCCGGCGCCGACAGTCGTGGTGGCCGGGTTATCCGTGCTGGTGAATGCCTCCGACTTGGGCAGGGCAACCCCGCCGCCGCCGTTCGACCTGGCCAGCGACCGCACGCCGAAATCAGCGGTTGAGGCTTGCAACAGGAAGCTGCCACGAGCGGCATGCACCTGGCTGTCCACGCCCAGCCCGGCGCTGGTGGAGTCATCCAGGGTCGTCCTGGCCCACGGAGCACCCGCCGCGACCAGACCGCCGTTGCTGTTGTCCGCGGTGGCGCTGACATTGGGCGGCGCGAACAACCCGGCGTTGTCGTAGCCGTTGAAGGCGACGATCGAGACGTCCTTCCCCGCGTCCAGACGCGTGTTGGCCTCGGTCAACGCCGAAACAGGAGCGCTGCGCCAGGCGACGGCCGTGGCGCCGCCGAGAGCGATCAGACCGCCCTGGCCACCCTGGGCATCGGCCAAAATGCCTTGCGACTCGCTGGCGTTGATCAGGATGTTGCGGCCCGCGGTGATGGTCGCTCCGTTTCCGGCCGAGGCACTGGTCTCGGCTGCGCGGGTCGGTACACCGGACGCTCCGTTGCCGACCACCGAATTGGCGATGGCCTGGCCTTTCGCGATGACACCGCCCACGGTCACGCCGAATGCCTCGGAACTGGTGTGGCCCGTCGATGCGGCGAAGATGGTGAAATCCTGTCCGCTGAGCGCCGTCGCGCCGGGTGTGACGCTCGCATTGACCTGCGGGCCCGAAATCGCATCGGCCCTGGTACCGCTGCCGGCGGCGATGACCGAGATTGCCACGGCGATGGCGTCCGCCGAGTTGGACAGTTCGTTCACCACGGCTTCGACGCTGACGTTTCCCTGCGCCGTGGCGGTTCCACCCAGGCGGGCTTCCACGATCGGGGCGCTGATCGCTTCGGCCAGCGACACGCCGACGGTGACCAGGCTGGCGCCGGCGAAACCTTGAGTCCGGGCACTGACATCCGGCGTGGCCTCGGCGCGGACCGCGAGGTTCTGTCCCGCCTGCAGGTTGGACCCGCCAGTGGTCGCGCTCACCGTGGAGGCCAGCGTCGCATCGGCCTCGGCGCCCGCGCCGGCGAATCCCGCCGCCGAGGCCGCGATCGACGTCGCGTTGGCCAGCGCGTTCACGTTGCCGTCAGACCGGGCGTCGATCACGATGTTGCCCGGTGTCGAAACCGTGGCGCTCTGCACGTACGATTCGACCGTGCTGGTCAAGGAACTGTCCGCCAATGAAACGCTGACCGATGCGGCGACGGAACCGCCGGCCAACGAACCGGCGCCGACGCGGGCATCGAGCGCGGCGAGTTCGCTGGCCCGGACCGTCACGTCGCCAGCGGCCTCGGCGCTACCGCCCTGGAGGAACGTCCGGATGGTGTTATTGACTGAGTTGTCAGAGCTGGCGCCGCCACCTGAGAAGCCGACGCTGGTGCCGATGGCCACCGCCACCGAAGCCGCGACGCTGAGGGCCGTGGCCGATACATCACTTTCCGCGTCCAGCGTCAGCGCGCCGGCGGAGTCCAACGTTGAATTCTCGCTGTAGGCCCGGACCGTGTTGCCGATGTCGTTGTCGGCGATCGAGGCGCCGACGGCGATCGAGCCGGCGCTTAAGCCGTACGCGGCCGCCAAGGCTCCGGCGATCGCCTCGGCGTTGGCGCGAAGGGTGTCCAGGGCCAGCAGCGTCACGTTGCCGCTGCCGCTGGTTTCAAGCGCGCCGCCATTGCGGACATAGGCTTCTGTCGTGCTGGTGATCTCATTGTCTGCCCGCGCGCCGGCGCCCGCCAAGGCGCCACTGCCGATGAGGCCGCCGCCGGCTCCGGAAGCCGCGCCGCCGATGGCCAGGCCGGAAACGGTTGCATCCTCGGTGGCCTCCAGCGTCAGGTCGCCGCCAGTTGCGACCACTTGAGCCCCATCGACGGACGCCACGATAATATTCCGAATGTCGTTCTTGACGATCGATGCCCCCACGGTGACACCGACTCCAACCGCTCCACCGACTCCGACACTCACCGCCACGCCCCCGGCGTCGGCGTGGATCGTGGAGTTGTCGCTGGCCGACAACAATACTTCGCCGTTGTGGGCCGTCACCTCGGAGTTTGTCCCGCTGACAAACGCCTTTACCTGGTTCGCGATGGTGTTGTACGACACTGCCCCGGCGCCGGCGAAGCCGACGCCGACAGCACCCCCGCCACCCACGGCCAGCGCGCCACCGATCGACAGGGCCTTGATCTCGGCCACCTCCTCGGCGATCAGACGCACCCTGTTTGCGTCGACCGTGGACGACTCAATGGACGATACGACCTGGTTGCCGACGATGTTCTCGGTGTATCCGGCCCCCACCGAGACCGAGACGCCGGACACGATCGCGCCCCCCACCGAGACGCTCAAACCGCCGGCATCGGCCGTGATGGTGGAATCGTCCACCGCGGTCAGCGCGACGACTCCACCGCTGGTGACGGTCGAGTTGGATGCGATGCGGGCCTCGATGACGCTGCTGACGTAGTTGCCCGAACCGGCGCCCGCCGCGCCGACGCCAACTCCGCTGCCCAGTCCAGCGCCACCGACCGCGGCAGCCCCTCCGATCGTCAGCGTCTCGATCGTCGCCAGTTCGTCGGCCGTCAGCGATACGTCGCCGGCGGCGTCGACAACCGATTGCTGGATCAGTGCTCGGATCTGGTTGCCAATCGTGTTCTTGGCGGCCGAGACGCCCACCGATACGGCGACTCCGCTGTTCCCGCCAGCGCCCACGGCCACTCCCACGCCGCCACCGTCGGCGGTAATGACCGATGTGTCGGTCGCCGACAAGCTGACCGCTCCGCTCAAGGCCGCCACGTCCGAACCGGCGATGATCTTCGCCTCGACGATGTTGTGGATCTCGTTGTACGAGCCGGCGCCGACCGCCGAGATCGCCACGCCGCTGCCGCCAGCACCCACCGAGGCGGCGCCGCCGATCGACAAGGCCTCGATCGTGGCCGCCTGGCTGGCATCCAGGTCCACGCTGCCACCCGCGATGACCGTTGAGTTCTCGCTCACGGCGCGCACCTGGTTATCGATTTCATTCTTGGCGAACGCCACGCCCAGCGACAGGCCGGCGCCCGAACCGGCCGCGCCGACCGCCACGCCCAGCACGCCGGCGTTGGCGGCAATCACCGACTCGTCGCTGGCGGTCAACAGCACATCACCCACCGTGTCGACCGCTGAATTCCCGATCGAAGCCTCGATCACCTTGGCGATCGTGTTACCCGACCCCGCTCCAGCGCCACCCACGCCAACACCGCTGCCGCCGGCGCTCGCGGCCACGGCGCCGCCGATGGTCAAGGCAAAAATGCCGCTCGACTCAGTCGCATCCAGGACGATGTCGTTGCCGCCAGTGACAACGGAGTCCTTGATGTAAGCCCGTGTCGATCCGGTGACCTCATTGCTCGCGGCGGAGATCCCGAACGCCGCGCCGGCTCCACCAGATGCGAAGGCGATGCCGACGCCGAACGTATCGGCCGTAATGCTCGAATCATTGACGGCGGCCAGTTGAACTCGTCCGGCAGCCTCGACGCGGGAATCGCCGCTGATTCCCGCCTCGATCGTGTGCTCGATCGTATTGACGACGACCGATCCGCCTACCGCGATCTGGTTTGCTCCCGCGCCGGCGATGGCCAGAGTGGAAATCGATCCGCTCGCGGTGGAGGTCACTTCCACGCCGCCGTGAGACGATGTGAGGTCCGTGTCATCAACCCGGGCCTTGACATCGCTGTTGATCGTGTTGATTCCCACAGCCGCCCCAATCGCGCTGCCGCGAAGGCTGATCGCCGCACCGCCGGCCAGGGACTTGATGGTTGACGAGTCGTCGGCGGTGACCGAAATGGAACCGCTCGTGTGCACGTCGGACCCATAAATGCCGGCGTCCACGTCGCTATGGATCTCGTTGATTGAAAGCGCGCCGCCGGCGGAGACGAAGCCCTGGACCGTGAAGGCGAAGCCGACCGAGGCGGCCAGGATCTTGCCGTCAAGGATCGAGTCGTTCTCGGAGGACGTGGCGGTCACCACGACGGGCCCGCGAATATCGGTCAGGCTGGAATCGTCCACTCGCGCCACGACGTGACCCGTGACGGAGTTCCAGCCGAGCGACCCGCCGAATGCCAATCGTTGCAGGCCGATGCCAAAAGCGCCTCCGAGTGCCTGGAGTGTCGAGTCATCAAGGGCAGCGACCGTGACGGAGTCCGCTCCAAGAATATCCGATCCGACGATCAGCGCGCTATTGTCGTTGTCGATCACGTTCATGCCGAACGTCACCCCCACGCCCACATCCTTGCTCGCTCCGGCCGACACGGCCACCGCGCGCAGCGTGTTGTCGTTCTTGGACCTGACGACGACGTCGCTGCCGACTTCGAGCGTCGAATCGTAAACTGCCGCGAGCGTGTTGCCTGCGATCAAATTCACGCCGATCGACAGGCCGAAACCGTTGGCTCCACCGATCGCCGCGCCGCCGCCGATCGCCAGGATGTCGGCATCGTCCGAAGCCGCTACGAAAGCGCTCGCGTCCAAAGTCGAGGTCACACCGCTCAGATAGGCATCCGTGACGTTGTCCAGATCGTTGATCGAGATGGAACCGCCGACCGTGTTTCCGCTCTGTCCCGCAACTCCCGCCGCTCCGGCGCTGACGGAGATCAATTCACCCAGCCGATCGGACTGCAACGTCAGCGACGACGCCGTCACGTCGGTGTCGACAATTGCGGCGCGCGTGTTGACGCTGAGATCGTTCCAACTGAAGGCCCCGGCCAGGGCCGTACCCTCCGTCGATCCACCCGGCTTGGCGAACGCCGCGGCACCGGTTGCCGCGACGTGTCCCAAACGGTTCTCGGCGGTGACCTGCACGTTTCCAGCCACGATTCTTCCCGCGTCGACGATCGACGCCCGCGTATCATCGTTCACCAGGTTGATCGAGATCGCACCGGCGATGCCCGTTGCTGGCCGCGCTGGGGCCTGGTCGGGACTCGTGGGGATTTTGGAGCCAGGTTCGGGCCAGGTCGGCGTCACGGGCTGTGGGCTCGCGAAGGCGCCGGCCACGGTGAACGACCAGAGTTGACCACCCACGATCGAGCGGACATTCACGTCGTCGGTGACGTCGATGTGTGTCGTGTCCGCAATCGATCCACTCCCCGTATTCAAATCGGGCCCCGTATCCACATCGGGATCGCCGATCGCGGCCCGCGTTCTTCGATTGATGCGATTGACGGCCAGGCTCACACCCACCCCAAGCGACCCTCCCTTGGAGATGCCACCAGCCCAGGTTGCCTGGGTGCCGAGACTCGCGGCGTACATCGTCACGCTGCGCCCAGTGACCACCGCATCGGAGCTGAGATAGGCCAGCGTGTCGCTGTCCTGCTGATTGTACAGTACGGTGCCGCCAACCGCGTACGTCTCGCTCGCGGCGCCAGACTGGCCCAGGACGATCGTAAAGAACGCTTCGTCGGCTTTCATGTTGAAGCCACCGTCGGCGCCGCTGTAGATCGCCACGTCATCCTGGACGATCGAATGCGTCGTATTGTCGATCAGGCTCAAGTAGATCGCACCACCGACGCCGCCCTTTTTCCCCTCGGCGGCGACCGGGTCGACAGACAGCTTCGGGTCGTATTTGGGACTTAGCGGATCGAGGGTTCCCGAGGGCAGATCCAGGCCGAAGATGCCGGTCATGTTGATCACTTCCATGTACGTGGAAGCTTCGATCGAGACCACCTGTTCGCCGCTCAGGTCATCTTGGTTGTCCGCCTGGTTCTTATGGGGATTGAGTGCGTCGTCGCGCCAGTCCAAGTCCTGGTTGATCTGTACTCCGCTCTCCACGATGGCCAGCGAATCGTTGTCGTAGACTCGGATATTCACCGATCCGGCGACGCCAACCTTGTCGGACGCCGCCGTGCTTCGCACCCAGGAGTTGAACAGTCCGGATTTCAGACCCAGCGTTCCGTCGAGGTACTTGTTGAGGGCGTCGTAGCCGTCGGTTTGAATCGAGTCCAGGAACTCACCGAGCGTCGAGGGGAAGAATTCGTCGGGCGACGTAAGATAACCATACTGGGTCAGCCCGATCACTCGCGTGGCGCGCAGGGCATCCAATTCGGCGCCCGAAGCGATCGTTGTCTGGGCCGAATTGTTGTAGATCCCGACGCCCACGGCGACGCTGACCGCGCCGGCGCTGTCGGACGGCGGGTCTTGTCGGCTAGGCTCCGTGGAACTCTCGGCACTCACTTGAACCGCCTGCTCGATCACCGACACGGCCTCCAGGTCTTCATTGGACTTCAGCCGGGCGGTACCACCGACATTGGTCCTGACTTCGTGGTTGGCGAAGGAAAAGGCCAGGGCCCCGGCGACCGTCAGCGACGTCTGCGCTCCGGAGTTCGCGTCTTCGACCGTTTCGCCGTAACGATCGGACGCGAGCTTCGTGAGGATTTCATCAAAGACGTTCTTGCTGATGGCGTCGAACGGTTCTTGCTCCGTCTCGGAAGGCGCCGCCAGGCCCGCGGTGGCCGACGCCTTATCCTCCGCCTCGAGCTTCGAGACGATCCCGATGCCGGTGGCCAGGCCGGAGTCGAGCAGATGCAGGGCCTCAATGCTGTAGCCGGTGGCGCCGGCAGGAGGCGCGCCGATATCGATCGCGATGCCGGCCCGTGCTTCATTCTCCGATTCGGCGAACTGAATGACTTGCTGTTCGATAAAGCGGCTGTCACCCTGCAGGTCAAACTCGTCAATGCTCGTGATCACGTAGTACATGCCGCCGTCGACAAGTCCGGGAATCGGCTGCGAGCCTTGCCGATAGATAACCGCCTGCCCCAGTTCGAACGTCAGTCCCAGAAAGGAGTAGTCCACGGTTCCGGCGTTCGTGAATGCCGGATTGTCAAGGGCGATCCTATCCTCATCCGCATCCACAACATCGCCGTCAAAGAACTTGGTGTTGTTCGACGTTTCCAGACCGATCTCGGTCAGATCGATCGCAATGCCTTCGATCGCGTTCTGCTCGGTCGTGGCCAGTTGAATGTACAGGGACTCATCGAGGTCCGGCGTTTCCGGATTGTCCTCAACCGAGATGACGAAGTATTCCGTGTCATCGACCAACCCGCCGATACTGGTTCCGCGGCGATTGTCGTAGGTAACCGTGTCCTCGCTGACCAGGCCGGTCCCACCGACATGGATGCGGTTGTTGACGTAATCGACGTAGCCGGCCTTGGCTGGATCCTTGACCGTCGGATCGATCTCGATCTTGACCGTGTACGGATCGGTCGCGAGCGCCGTGACCTGACCGTTGACGGTGGTGACAATATCGGCGTCGGAAAACTCAATGCCGAACGCCAACCCGGCCGCTCCCGTGTCGAACGTTCCGGACTCGGCTTCCGCCTCGGAGCTGACCGAACCCGTCGCGTGGATGTTCGCGGTTTTCGCCGCGGTGATCGAAGCGCCCTCGGCGACCGTCGTATGCGAGATCACGCGGGCATTGGTCACCGCCATCGATGCGGCGAACCCGGTCTTGGAAGGATCGTTCGGATCCGTGGCTTCCCCAAGATCCTGGGCGGTGCTCGTACTGATGTTGGCGGTCGCGCCGGCGCTGGATGTGATCGTGGCCGCGGCGCCTGAGTGGATCACGACGTCCGCTTGGACATCAATGATCGCGGTCGATTTGGCATCACCGTATCCGATGCTGAACAACTGGCTGGCAGCGGTGCCGGTCGCGTTGGCCACCGCGGTGGCGAACACGCCGACCGTTCCCTCACCCAGCAGTTGCGAGCCTGTTTGCAGCGTGATCGTCGCCGCGGACTCCTTGTACAAGACTTTCACCGGCAGCGCCGTCAGACTGGTCACGTAACTCTGCAGCGGACCAATCACGAAATTGTTGACCAGGCTGGGCACGCCCGCGGCAACCAGGTCGCGGTCCTCGGCCTGGGCGATCAGATAGATGCCGTCCGCCTCCAGCGTCGCCCCGGCGCCGATGTCGATGGATACCGACTTGACCTGGGCAAGGACGGGAGAAAGGTTCGTGATCTCCTCGGTGTCGATTCGGCGAGCTCGAAAAACGATGTCGGAGATGTCGTGAGCTTCGGGATCTTCCGGATCCGGCGGATCCACGGGCCCTCCCACCGTCGAAAGCGTGACGCCGGCAGCGACGTCGATCGTATCGGCGAACACTTCCAGATATCCGCCGTTGGTCCGCACGTCCCCCGTGAAGGTGACCGAATCGTAACCGGCGTCGCCCACAACGGGCGGGGCGCCGCCCTGGTTGCCGTAGACCAGCAGGTCGGCGGCGAAATCGGGGTCTAACGATTCGACCGTGATCGTGTCGCTGCCCCGCAGCGCCTGGATGATCAACTCATCGGTGGGATTGGACATTTGCACCGTCTCGCCGGTGCCAAAGATCTCCATCGTCAGGCCGCCCGTGTCGACGATGCTGCGTAGTGTGATCGAGTCGTCGCCGTCCGTTCCCGTGTAGGTGAACGTCCCGATCGTTTGCGTGAATTGAATCGGCTCCATCCCGAAGTAATTCACCGTGCCGACCTGGCCGGTCCCATCGTCCAGTACAATGACACCGTCCTGGGCCCCGGTGACCCGGTAGTCCACGGCCTGGTAAGCGCCGGTGAGCACGACGGTATCGAATCCGCCCTCGCCGCCATCGATCCGGCCCGTGATCGATCCGCCTTGCAAGACGGTGAACGTATCCTGGTTGTTCGCCGCGCCTTGCAGGTTCTCCACGCCCGTGAAGCGCACGAAGCCCGAGTCGACCAGGTCTCCCGCACCGGCCCCGGTCACGAACCACTGCGAGTCGCTGGACGGCCCGATCAGGGTGCTGGTCCCTTGGCCGCCGTCGAACAAAATCCCGCCAGCCAGCCGCGGCACGCTGGCGTCGATGGTGAGCTGCAGGTTCTGCCCGTTGCCGTTGATCCGGACGCCATCGGTGATTTCGCCGAGTGGGCGCGAGGCCCGGATGTCCCCGGCCTGGTGCGAGTGGACAATCAGCACCTGATCGCCGGCCACTTGCAGCGTCAAGGGAGAATCGTCGGTCGCGTCATACAACAGCCCTCCGGCGTCGAGCAACAACCGCCCTTCGAGCGGTTCGAAACCAACAACGCCTAGAACTTTCCGTCGATCACCCGCTCGATGCGACGACTTGCGTTGGAGGCGTCTTCGCCGAGTTGCCGATCGCCAAAGCGAGGACAGGCTGCCGGAGTTGGGTCGGTTGGTCATGTGCAGATCATTTGCCGTAGGACCTGTTGCCGGGATGCCCCGACGAGGGGAATCCAGGGAACGGTCGCATGGGGTGACGCGTCCGGATGTGGCGGGGCACGATAGCCGGCGGAGTCCGGCTTGCCCTACATGCGACGATCCGCGCGGCAACGCGCAGGGAAAAACGGAAAATGCGAGAAATTTTCCGTGGTCGGTTTGGCCGGTGAACCGTCAGTTTCCGGCGCTGCCCAGAACCTCGGCAATGGGCCTGCGATTGACAACTTCCAACGTCGGAATGGAACGCAGGAGTTCCTGGTGAACTGCCGGGTCGTAATCGAGACGCAGTTCCTTCAGCGGCATTTTCGCCAGTGGCGAATAGTCCTTGATCGGTGATCCCCGTAGCGAGAGGCGCTCCAGCGGCAAATCGGCAAGCGGCGTCAGGTCCGAGACTTGGGTGCGCTCGATCTCAAGTGCTCGGAGAGGCATGCCGGACAGGGGCGACAAGTCAGCGACTTTCGAGATGTTGACGCATAGGTACGTGAGCGGCATGCCACGGAGGGGAGACAGGTCCTTCACGACGCTCGCTCCGCAGTTCAATCCCGTCAGCTTCATGCCGCCCAGAGCCGATAGATCCGTTCCGGCATAACCCCAGACGCCCAACCATTCCAGCGGCATGCTGGACAGCGGCGAGAGATCCCTGATTTGATTTCCGTTCGAGTCGAAGTGCGTGAGCTCCATCCCGCGGAGCGGTTCCAGATCGAGGTGCTCTTCACCGACCAGTCGCAACTCCTTCAAGCCGCGAAGTGCCCGAACGGGACTGAGATCGAACAACTTCCGCGTGTCTTGAATGGCAAACAGGACCACCACGTCGTCCTTGATGCCCCCGGCGGGTTTGGGGTTCTCGTTGCCCGGGTTCAATTTCCTCAGCCGGGCCACGACGGCCTGGATGCGGCCTTCGGCCGGCATCAGGGCCACCTCCTGTTCCCAACGCTCTGCCTCCGTGCGAACCGGGGCCGGCTCGGCCGCTTCGACTTCGTCTGGTGGTGAATTCCGATCGGTCGTTGCCGGTTCCTCGGACACCGGGAGCGCGGCTGGAGGCTTGAACGCAACTTCTCGCCTTGCATCGCCGGGCCTGGTCCGTGACAGGATCTGGCCGAACCCCCAGCTCAAGGCAACAAGCAAGACCAAGGCGATCGCCGCCAGAACGGGCCGTTTCCAGCCCGATCTCCGCGACTTCCCGGCGGGCAGCGTGACGGTGTCCTGCATGCAGCAGGACAAGGCATTCGCCACTTCATGCGCCGTTGCAAACCGCTCGCCGGGGTTCTTTCTGTGCAAGCGGGCAATGACGGCCTGCAGCCCTTCGGGGACCTCCGGAACTGTTTCCAGGATCGGACGCGGCGTGTCCTCGGCGACCCGTTTCAGGATGGCGAAAGTATTCGGGGCGCGGAAGGGCGGATGTCCAACGCACATCGTATACAGCACGCTGCCCAGGCTGAACAGATCGGCGCGGTGATCGACCCTCTCGCCTCGAATCTGCTCGGGCGCCATGAACATCGGCGTTCCCGCCAGCGGACCGCTCTGGGTCATGCTGGCGGCATCCACCGCCCGGGCGACTCCGAAGTCGGTCAGTTTGACCCGCGATTCGCTGCCCGACTCCAGCAGGATGTTGGCCGGTTTCACGTCGCGATGCATGAGTCCCCGGTCATGGGCCGCCGCCAGCCCGAGCGCGATCTGACGGCCCAAGCGGACCACTTCCGCAGGCTCCAGCGGCCCGACGTCGTGGACTAGCTGCTCCACCGACCGTCCATCGATGTACTCCATCACCAGGTAGGGCAGCGGGTGTTCCTCCACCGCATAGATCTGCACGATGTTCTCGTGGCGGACAAGAGCCGCCGAGCGGGCCTCGCGGAGGAACCGCTTTCGCGGCGGCGAGGCTCCGGCCAGGGACGGCGTCAGAACCTTGATTGCCACGATGCGATGCAGGTGCTCGTCAAACGCCTTGGCGACAATCCCGAAACCGCCGGTCCCAACAACCTGAAGTATCTCGTAGTGCCCGAGCCGGCCCAGGGCGTCGAGCCGGGTGGACGGTTCCAGGAATGGGAGCAATTGCTTTTCGGGTGAGGGTGGCTCCGAGTCGCCATTCGTACTGGTGCCCCTAGGGCTATGCAAGTCGTCCCTGCCGGAAATGCCAAGCAGTTCGGCCGGATTTCGATTCAGCACCGACACGACATCGTGATATCCGGCCAGCAGTTCGTCGAGCCGAGCGCGCAAGGGGGTGTCGTCACCGCAAACCTCGGCCAGGTATTCGGCCCGTGTCGCCAGGTCGGGTCGCTTCAGGGCTTCGAGGAAGATGTCTCGTTCGTGCATGAGTGGCGGCTCGGAGGCTTCGGATCAAATTCAGCGTGGGAGTCCGGGAGGTTGGAGTTCAGGCTTCCGCCGGAGGCAACACGCCCAAGCCTGGACTCCCAGCTCCCTGGCCCAACCAATGGCAATTGGGAAAAAACTTAACATAACGGTGCGGGCCGTATCGAACCATGCGACAAATGGGCCGAATTCGCGCATCGGAATTGGGACAATTTTCTCAGTTGCGGGTCTATCGGGCGGGTTTTGTCGGCGAATTGTCTGGTCAGGAAACGGAGAAGGAAGAGGAAAAGCAAAGGGAATAGGGAAAAGGAATAGGCAAAGGGCGCTCTGTCCGGCCGGATGCTATCAGGTGTCGCCCGCATGCCGGTTGCACTCTGCCTGCAGCCAGGCGCGTGCGTAGGCCCAATGGGCGTCCGCTGTCCGGGGGGCTATCTCCAAAGCGGCGGCGGCTTCGCGAATGGTCAGTCCGCCGAAGTAGCGAAGCATCACCAATTCGGCAATCTTGGGCTCCACGGCGGCGAACCTGGCCAACGCCTCGTCCAACGCCAGAAGCTCGTCAGCCAGCTCCATGTCGGCAATCTGCTCCGGATCCAAGTCCACTCGACAGCGACCGCCGCCGTGTTTCTGCCGGCTCTTGCGGCGTGCCGTTTCGATAAGGATCCGACGCATGGCCGTCGCAGCCGCTGTGAAGAAGTGCCCGCGGCTTTCCCAGGGCGGGTTCGCCCCATCCGTGGTCGCCAGCAATCGCAGGTAAACCTCATGAACCAACGCCGTCGGTTGCAGAGTCTGTCCCGAAGGCTCCAGCGCCAGCCGCCCAGCGGCCATCTTCCTCAGTTCGTCGTACACCGAGGCGAACAACTGTGCCGAATCCTGGCCGCTCGTGTCCGTTGCGGATGGAGGTTTCGCGAAACCCGACATGCAGGAGGGTCCTCCCCGAATCAATCCAGAAATGGTCCATTCCTTCGTGCGTGATTTCCCGGAGCTGTGGAGGCCGAGTTGAGTTCTTCAGAGCTTGAAATCCCCCCATCAACGCGGCGTCGACCTGGGCAGGGCCGCTCCGTATCATACCGTGGTCAAAAGACTGGTCAAATCCCGTCGTCGAAGAGGTCCGGGCGGACGTCGATGCCAGGTGCCAGCACACGCTCGACGGTCACGCGGTCGTCGTGTACTCGGTAGTAAACTGCGTACCCACGATAAGGGAAGACACGAATCTCCGGGTGTAAATCGGGCTGAGCCGCTCCGGCCTCGGAAAACCGCTCCAAGATGCGAGCGTGTTCTTCGAGCCGAGATGTGAAGCGAAGGGCAGCCTCGGGCCGGTGTTCGGCGATATGCTCAAGAATGGCCCGCATGTCCTGGCGAGCGCGGGCCGAATAGAAGAGCGGCTTCATGCGTCCTGTGGCGAGGTGAGTTTCTCTGTAAACTGCCGAAGCTCAGCGAATACGGTGTCCGCAGGTTGGTAGTCGCCGCTGGCAATTCCCTCTTCGATCAGTGAACGCACGTGCCGAATTGATGCTTCTTCCGCCTGTCCCAAGGCAGTCTGCATCTGTGCGAAAGTCTCCTTGCCGACGAGCACGTAGGTCGCCTCCCCCTGATCGTCTCCAACATCCACCGGGCGACCTTGGCTGCGTCGGATCGCGTCGCGCATTTCGTTGGTGATTTTCGGCATCATCGCCGGATTATAGCACACAACGACACAATGTGTCATCTGAGGACATTTTGAGAAGCTTGACATGCGGTGGTCCGGTCGCCAGGATTGCGGAACCGCATCCGCCATTGCAACTCCGACGGAAACATCATGCGTCACGTCCGTGACCGCCCGTCGAGGACAGCCTGAACAAGCGGACTTCGATCGCACTCCGATGCGCTGTGCCGTGGTGGGACGAATGACCTCGGACGAATGACCTCTGGGGTCGATATGGAAACCGACGTGGTTTCGGGGGTTTGGATAAATCGGCGCCGGGCGCGTAGCGGTTAGCCGATTGGAGAGTATCGACCTGAGGTCCGCCGTCGCGGCAGAGTTGTATTCATGTGAACAAGACTCTTGTGGGCAGCCAAGTCATGGGTGGAACGCCGCGAAACATCGAACCTGGCAGAGACATTTTTCGGTTTGGTGGACCTGCCGGTCACCGTCGCAGGGCGAATTCTCCCCGCCCCAGATGCACTCAACCCAGTCCACGACAATTCCCCATCCCGCCAAATCGACCCCAGAGGTCAATAGCTCGGTCGCCTGCACTGCACGAATGCAGGGTCTGACGGGCCAGCGGCCCGGATGCGCGGTCCGGCGGAGCGCCGGACGAGCGATTGAGGACAATCGCTCCACCAACAGTGTAGCCCGATGGTCCTCAATCGGGTCTGACGGGCCAGCGGCCCGGATGCGCGGTCCGGCGAAGCGCCGGACGAGCGATTGAGGACAATCGCTCCACCAACAGTGTAGCCCGATTGTCCTCAATCGGGTCTGACGGGCCAGCGGCCCGGATGCGCGGTCAATAGAGCCAGATGTCAATAGAGCGCGAGCCGTTGACCCGCCGATTCCGGCGTTCGATACTGGGTCCGGCATTCTACGGCACACCCCGAAGGCAACCGGCCACCGGAGAATCGTATGCACACCCGGCCTAGGGAATCAGCCGCCCACTTGCTACACAATATAGCGACACTCATTCTTACCGCCGCCGCAGGATTGCTGGCAATATCTCCCGCAAGCAAAGCATCTTCAGCGGTTCCCGGTAGTGTACCTAATATCGTACTCATTCTGGCCGATGACCTGGGCTATGGCGATGTGCACTGCTACAACGAGCGGGCGAGGGTGCCGACGCCACATATCGACCGGTTGGCGCGCGAGGGTATGCGATTCACGGACGCTCATAGCCCTTGCACCGTTTGCACGCCCACGCGCTACGGGCTGATGACTGGGCAGATGCCGTTTCGAGTGCCCAATGGCGGCACGGTGTTCACCGGCGCGGGCGGGCCGTCGCTCATCGCGCCCGGGCGGCTCACGCTGCCCGAGCTGCTTCGCAACCGCGGCTACGCCACCGCCATGTTCGGCAAGTGGCATGTCGGACTCACCTTCCGGGACAAGGCCGGCGAACCGATTCACCAGGGCGGACTCGACGCCGTGCGGCGGATCGATTTCAGCCGCCGGATCGAGGGCGGGCCGGTGGACTGCGGCTTCGACCGCTTCTTCGGCACGGCCTGCTGCCCGACGACCGACTGGCTCTACGCCTTCATCGACAACGACCGCGTGCCCGTCCCGCCGAACGGCCTGCTCGACAGGTCGAAACTGCCGAAGCATCCCTACGCGAACGATTGCCGCGGGGGAATCATCGCCCCGGACTTTTCGCTGGAGGAAGTGGACCTGGTCTTCCTGCAGAAGAGCCGCGAGTTCATCGCCGAACATCGCCGCGCGACTCCTGCCAAGCCGTTCTTTCTGTTCCACTCCACGCAAGCCGTGCATCTGCCGTCCTTCGCCGCATCAGAGTTTCGCGGGAAATCCCCCGCTGGGCCGCACGGTGATTTCATCCTGCAGCTCGACTTCATCGTCGGCGAGCTGCTGGGCGAACTCGACAAGCACGGCATCGCGGACAACACGCTGGTCATCTTCACCAGCGACAACGGACCCGAAGTGACCAGCGTCGTTCACATGCGCCGCGACCACGACCACGACGGCTCGTGGCCGTGGCGCGGCGTGAAGCGCGATCAGTGGGAAGGCGGCCATCGGGTGCCGTTCCTCGTGCGCTGGCCTGACCGCGTGAACGCGGGGACGACCAGCGACCAGCTCGTCAGCCTCACCGACGTGATGGCCACCGTGGCCGCCGTCACCGGCACGGACCTCCCGCGTGACGCCGCCGAGGACAGTTTCAACATCCTGCCCGCGCTCGACGGCACCGCCGCCGCGCCGATCCGCCCCTACCTGCTCACGCAGGCTTTCGGGGGCGCACGAACGTTGTCGATTCGTCGCGGCCACTGGAAATACCTCGATCATCCCGGCTCCGGCGGAAACAACTACGACGCCGGCGAGCTGGAACGGTTGTCCCTTCCCAACACCGCGCCGGGCGCGCCTGGCCAGCTCTACGACCTGGCGACGGATCCCGGCGAAACAACAAACTTGTTCTTCGAACGGCCCGAAATCGTCTCGCAACTCAAGGCGCTACTGCAGAAGTCCAAGGCCGCTGGCCGAAGTCGCGAACAGGAATAGGTAGGTCAGGCACACGAACAACAGAACAGCTCGGGTCAGGCAGAAACGTCAAAGAGGTCAGACACACGGAAATCTGCCGGCTGTGTGGCGGACTCCGAGTTTGGAGTAGTTAACGATTCGTCCTCGAGATCTGCACTAACGTCGAAGGCTCCGACGCAGTTACCGTTCTCGCCGCGGTACTTTGCCTCACCACCCGCAGCAGGAGAGGTTTTCGCGCCGCCACTGGAGCGGCCGGCGCATTTCCGGCACCGTCAGCTTGTTGCGGCCCGGAAGCAAGCGGTGGCAGAGAGCCACGTGCCGCTTGCGGACGTTGGGCTGAAGCAGCCCCGCGAAGCACACGCGCTGTATCTGCCGCGGCAGAATATGGAATGCGAAGCGGAACTCAGAATCCTGCCGGAAACCGGCCGGCTTTTCTCAGTTCACGACGCTCGGCGAGCCGTTGGAAAGAGTTCAACTGAAGCAACTGGACTGTCGCTCGACCATTGGCGGTCGTGCCGACGATGTAGACGTCCTCAATTCGAAAATGATCGGACCAGTTCTGACTTCTCGGATCAAACAGCCTCGCCACTTCGCCCGTTTCGGGGTCGATGGAACTCAAATCGCTTCCTTTGCGAAGGTTGCATAGGATGCATGCAAGGGCCAGATTGTCCGATGTTGTGGGACCGCCATGTTTCTCGGCGACGACGTGATCGATCTGATGTGTCGCAAGGGCATCGTCTTGGTGAATCAGGCAGTATTCACAACGTTCATTGGCTCTCTTGGCGACTTGTCGCCGTACGTCCGCTGAGGGCCGAACGTTCACTGACGATGCTTCTGCCGCAAGCGGGCCTTCAGCATGCGACCGAAGTGCTCCAGACGTTCGTATTCCTCCAATTCGCCGCTCTCGTCCGCCGAAAGTGAGCCATCGGCATTCTTGCGCAGCAACATTTCGAGGCGTGCTTGCTTCTCCGCGGGCAATTTGAAAGCAAGCAGTCGCTCGGCGTCAGCCGCCTCGGCCAATATATCGAGCAGTTCGTCGTAAAGCGTCGGTTGATCGGTGGCTGTCATGATCTCCTCCAGGAACACTTTATTCTCGCTCATGCAGGGTCCCTGTTCAAGAGCTCTTCTTCGCTGCCCGCCGGCCCGGCCGCCGCGGCAACTGAAAATACCTTGACCACGCCGGCTCCGGCGGAAACAACTACGCCACCGGCGAACTGAAGCGGTTCTCACTGCCGAAAACGGCGGCGGACGCCCACGGCCAGCTCTACAACCTCGAAACGGCTCCCGGCGAAACAACAAACTTGTTTCTCGAACGGCCCGAGATCGTCTCGCAACTCAAGGCCTTGCTGGAAAAGTCCAAGGCCGCTGGCCGAAGTCGCCGGCAGGAATAGCTGGATCGGCGACGAGGAAACTGACCAATCCTTCTGGCTCACTCGCCGCTTCGAGGAGGGCTGAGGAGGCGCCTGCCGGGTTAGAGGGAACAACAAAGTAGTCATCACGCTCCGCGTGATGAGCCCTTGCAGACTCAACGTCTCCTATCGCAGGGAGTCACCATCGGTCGTTGATGAGCGCCCGGACCTGCGCCACCCGCAAGTCCGGTTGGACACTGGCCGCGGCAGCGGGTTCAGACCGCGGTCGGAGGGCTCATCACGCGGAGCGTGATGGCTACTTTGTCTCCGGGAATACGCTGTCTTTTGAAGAGACTTGACATGCCGTTGCCCATCCGGGAGCATTGCGGAACGGCACCTGCATTTTGACCTGGGACCGGCAGCTTGCGAGTTCCCTGTTCCGGGATACCGGCTGGAACCTCAACACAACCTGCACTCGAAGGAGCTTTGTCGATGGGAAGATACCTTGCTTCGCAGGGCCGTTGTCTGGCCTGGCTGATCCTTGGCTGCTGCCTGCTCGCGGCGGCCAGCCCGCAGCGTTCAATGGCCGAGGAATCGCCCCAACCACCAGCCGGTCTGCGCGTCTTCTACACAGGACACAGCTTCCACATGTTCGTGCCGCCGCGCGTCGAACAACTGGTCAAGTCGGCTGGCATCGAAGGGCACAAGCTGGCTGGCACCCAAGGGATCGGCGGCTCGCGCGTCATTCAACACTGGGACCTGGCCGACGATCGAAACAAGGCCAAACCGGCCTTGGCCAGCGGCCAGGTCGATGTGTTCACGATGGCCGCTCACCTGACGGTACCCGACGAGGGAATCTCCAAGTTCACGGAGTTGGGACTGTCGCACAATCCCCGGTTGCGACTTCTTGTCCAGGCCTCCTGGTATCCCTTCGACGTGCCAGCGCCGGAAAAGCGCATTCGCGACAACGCACTGCGAGACAATCTGACGATTGACGAACTGCAGGCGGCGGTCGATGAGTGGCGCACCAGGCTGGAGGGCCAGGTCGATGAGCTGAACAAACGGCACGATAGGCAGGCCTTGTTCATTGTGCCCGTCGGCGACGCGGTGGTCCGACTGCGGAAACTGGTGGTCGAGGGCAAGTTCCCCGGCGTGGCCAGACAATCCGAGTTGTTCACCGATCCGATTGGCCACGCGGGTCCCCACGTGCAGTGGCTGGCCGCGTACTGCAATTTCGCGGCGATTTACCGTAGCAGCCCGGTGGGGCTGAAGGTCGATTTTCGGGGCGTGAACGAGGCGCAACACGCCATCCTGCAGGAACTGGCCTGGGACACCGTCTCGAAGTATCCCCACAGCGGCGTCGCCAGGAGCGGATCAACTCAAGCCACGCCTGATAGATGAGTATTCAACGAGTCACACATCGCGACCTTTCGGTTTGCATGTTGCCGGCAAGAGCCAGCCTGGTTCTGGCCTTCGTCGGCTTCGTGCTGTGGCCATGGGCCGTACAAGACTCCGCACAGGCACTCGAACCGGGTCGAGCGCCCAACATCATACTGATCCTGGCCGACGACCTGGGTTGGGCCGACTTGGGCTGTTATGGCAACAGGTTTCACGAGACGCCGCACATCGATCGGTTGGCCCGCGAGGGGCTGCGGTTCACGCAGTTCTACGCTGGACCTGTCTGCTCGCCGACGCGGGCGAACCTCCAATCGGGCCAGGACCAGGCCCGCTTCGGGATCACTCAGCATATTCCCGGCCATCGCCGCCCGTTCGCCCGGCTGATCGACCCGCTCGTGCCGGCGCATCTGCCGCTGGAGGTCGAGACGTTCGCCGAACGCCTGCAGACGGCCGGCTATGCCACGGGATATTTTGGCAAGTGGCATCTGGGCGGCAGCGGATTCGGTCCCGATCGGCAGGGCTGGCAGACAGCGCTCGTATGCCAGGGTAACACGCAGCCGCCGCGGATCACCGGCAGAGACGCACCGCGCCGCACGGCGGAGTTTCTCTCCGAGCGGGCCATCGAATTCATTCAAGCCAACCGCCAGCGGCCGTTCCTGTTGCAGGTCTCTCACGCGGCCGTTCACATACCGTTGTCGACTACTCCGGAGCTGCTCGCCCGGTTCCAGGCGAAACAACCCGCGGCCGGTTATCCCTGCCTGCCGGCCTACGCGGGCCTGCTGGCGGAGTTGGATCAGAGCGTTGGTCAGATCGTCGCGGCCGTGGACGCCGCGGGACTGGCCGACCGCACGCTGATCGTCTTTGTTTCGGACAACGGCGGTCTGGAACACGAACAGAGCGGCCGGGTAGTGACTTCGAACAAGCCGCTGCGCGGCGAGAAGGGAACGCTGTACGAAGGCGGCATCCGAGTGCCAGCCATCGTCCGCTGGCCGGGCCACGTTCCCGCGGGTTTCGTCTGCGACACTCCGGCAAACACGCTGGACCTGTATCCCACGTTCGTTGAACTGGCGAGGGCCGAACTGCCGGACAGGCAGCCGCGCGACGGAGCGAGCCTCGCCGGTTTGCTGCGCGACCCGACTCGGCCACTCGCCCGCGACACGCTCCACTGGCACTTGCCGCACTATCATCATAGTACTCCGGCCAGTGCCATCCGCCGAGGAGACTGGAAGCTGATTGAGTTCTTCGAAGACAGCCAGGTCGAACTGTACAACTTACGGGACGACGTGTCCGAACAGCACGATCTGGCGGCCGCTCAGCCCGCTCGCGCCAGCCTGCTGAGGACCGCGCTACACCAGTGGCGGCAGGCGGTCGGGGCGCGAATGCCGGTGCCGAACCCCGCCTACGATCCGGCTCGCGCGACCGAACTGCTCAAACGGGGCGGCGGCCGGTAGCCAAAGGCCGCGGCATCGCCTCGTGGTTGGGAATCGGACGCCCAGCGTGTATGCTGGTGAGCTGAAGGAGACCGGCGATGATCCGTTTGCGAGAAAGTGGCAAGCTTGTTCGCATATTGGCGTGGGCTTTGTGGGTGTGTGCCGTTACCTGGAGACCGGGCCACTCCGTCGCCGAGGAGCCGCGTGCTCCCAACATCATTTTCATTCTGGCCGACGATCTGGGCTGGGCCGACATCGGCTACCACGAATCGGACATCCGCACGCCGCATCTGGACCGGCTGGCCGCCGCCGGCACTCGGCTGAACCGGCACTACGTCTATCCTACCTGCTCACCGTCGCGCGTCGCGCTGCTTTCGGGGCGGTATCCCAGCCGTTTCGGCGTGTTGGGCCCGTTGGGTGCGACGACCAAGATGCGGAGCGAGGAGGCACTGCTGACTCACGGGCTGCGCCAGCTCGGCTACCGCACGCACCTCAGCGGCAAGTGGCACATTGGCGAAACGGCCGAGCATCGGCCGCTGGGTTACGGGTTCGACACGAGCTACGGCTACCTCCGCGGGCAGATCGACCCGTATACGCACCGCTACAAGTTCGGCGACCACGTGACCTGGCAGCGGAATGATCAGTTTGTCGACGAGCGGGGCCACGTGACCGACCTGATCACCGAGGAAGCGATCCGGGTGATTGAAGCGGCGGGCGAGCAACCGTTCTTCCTGTACGTCGCGCATCATTCGCCGCACTATCCGCTGAACGAACCGCCAGCCTGGATCGCTCCCTACGAACAGACGATCGAAGGCGTGTGGCGCCGGCATTTCGCTGCCGCCGTGACGCACCTGGACGACGGCGTGGGGCGGATCGTCGAGGCACTGGAACGAACCGGGCAGCGCGATCGGACGCTGATCGTCTTCTCGTCCGACAACGGCGGACAGCGGAACTGGAACGCATCGGACAAGGAATACAACGGGCGTTACGCGGCGCATACGACGCTGGGCAACAACCAACCACTGCGCGGTTGGAAGGGCGATCTGTACGAAGGGGGCATTCGCGTGCCGGCTTTCGTTCACTGGCCCGGACAGATTCCGCAAGGCCGCGTCTTCGACACGCCGACGCATGCCGTCGACTGGCTGCCCACGTTGACGCGAGTGGCCGGCGGCGATCCGGGCAAGCTGGCGGCCGCCGAGGGGACCGACCTGTGGGCCTCCCTGCGCGGACAGGCCGCGGAGCTGCCCCAGCGCACGCTGTACTGGAAGACGCCTTCCGCCACGGCGGTCCGGCAGGGCGACTGGAAACTGATCCAGCATCGCGGGGCGGGCCGCGTGGAGCTGTTCGACTTGCGAGCGGATCCGCTGGAAGCAAACGACCTGGCGGAGAAGGAACCCGAACGGGTTGGGCAGTTGCGGGCGCTGCTGGCCAAGCTGGCTCAGGACGACCGCTGAAGGCGGCGCGGCGCGGGACGCAACGGAAACATCCTGGGGACTGAACAATGAAATTCCAGCAGTTGCTGCTCATGCGATCCATCCCCATCCTGGCCACGTGCTGCCTGGCGATTTGCGGACTGGCACGGGCAGCCGATCCGCCGCGCCCGAACTTCATCCTGCTGATGGGCGACGACCACGGCTGGGAGGAGACTGGCTACAACGGCCATCCGCACGTCAAGACTCCGGTCCTCGACCAGATGGCCGCCACGGGCCTGCGGATCGATCGCTTCCATGCCGCGCATCCGACCTGCTCGCCGACGCGAGCCAGCTTTCTGACCGGCCGGCACCCAAACCGCATGGGCACGTTCGAGCCGGGGTGGTCACTGCGGCCGGAGGAGATCACGATCGCGCACTTGCTGAACAAGGCCGGCTACCGCTGCGGGCATTTTGGCAAGTGGCACGTGGGCACGGTTAAGGCGGGTTCGCCGGCCAATCCCGGCGCGATGGGGTTCGACCATTGGGTCTCGCACGATAACTTCTTCGAATTGAACCCCTCGTTGTCGCGCGACGGCGGTCCGCCGGAAGTCTTTCCGGGCGAGAGTTCCGAAGTCGTCGTGCGGGAAGCGATCCGCTTTATCGACGGCGCCCGCGAGGCAGGGCAGCCATTCCTGGCCGTGGTCTGGTTCGGCTCGCCGCACGAACCGTACAGCGGCCTGCCGGAAGACCTGGCGTTGTACGACGACCTGCCCGCGAAGTATTCGAAGCAGGTCGGCCTGACTTCCAACGAAACGGGCGGCCCGACGACACGCCCGCAAGGCGAGGTGCTGCGCGAACGCTACGCTGAGATCACGGCCATGGATCGGGCGATCGGCGGCCTGCGAAAGTACCTGGCCGAACAGCGGCTGCGCGAGAACACGCTGCTGTTCTATTGCGGCGACAACGGCACCTCGGCCGACTCGGCGCTCGGCGCGCCGCATCGCGGAGTCAAGGGCCAGGTGTACGAGGGCGGGACGCTGGTGCCCGGGCTGATCGAGTGGCCGGCCAGGATCCCGCGGCCGCGCGTGACCGGCGTTCGGGCCTGCACCAGCGACCTGCTGCCCACGCTGTGCGCGTTGACGGGCCAGCCGTTACCCAGCCGCCCGCTCGACGGCATCGACCTCACGCCGGCGATCGACGGCACTCTGGCCGAGCGTCCCAGTCCGCTCTTTTTCTGGCAGTACAATACCTCGCAGCTCAAGCGGTCGGAACTGCAGCCGTGGATCGACCCTGAGTTACAACGGGGTACCACGCCGCTGGTCAAGTTGATGGCGGGCAAGGCGACCCGCGACTTCACGAACTATCGCCATGGGGAAATCACGGAGCAAGATTATCTGGGTGCCCGCGCGATCATCGACGGCCGCTTCAAACTGGTCGTTCACGAACGGCCCAATGGCAATGTGCGGCGCGAACTGTTCGACCTGCAGGCAGACCCCGCCGAGAAGCAGAACCTGATCGACCGGCAACCGGGCGAAGCCGAGAGGTTGCAAGCCCGGCTCGGCGACTGGCAAACGTCCGTCTTGAAGAGTCTGACAGGCGCGGATTACCCGAATCGCTGACTCCGCCCGGTGCGCGGGATGTGAGATGAAGCCATGATGAGAATCCCAACAGGGCAGGGGAGTCGCCGGCTAATCGGCGTTTGTCTGCTAGCGGCCTGGCTGGCCACCGGCGGCCGGGAAATTCAAGGCCAGCAGCGGGCCGACACGGACGTGCTGGCATGGTACGACTTCCGCGCGCTGGCCGATGGCGGTTTCGCCGAGCGGACGGCAAGTACCGACAAGCGAGTCTTGCGAGTCGGCGACGCGGCCGCCATCCGCCAGTCAGCCGGTGAAGTGACGCTGCTCAAGCCGACCTTGCTGCGGACCACTGGCCCGGCGGACGAATTGACCGCGGCGGTGCGGAGTTCCCGCTGTCTGACGATTGAGGCCTGGCTGCGAACCGATCAGTTGAAACAATCGGGACCGGCCCGCATCGTCACGGTGTCGCGCAACCCCAACGAACGGAACTTCACACTCGGTCAGGATGGCGACCGATTGGAAGTCCGCTTGCGGACCAGCAAAACCAGCACCAACGGCATGCCGGCACTGGCGTCGAAACCGAAGAGCCTGGGCCGCGACTGGACGCATGTGGTTTACACGTTCGACCGCTCGGGGCGGGCCAGGCTGTATCTCAATGGTTCGTTGAATGCCGAGCAGGTGCTTGGCGGCGACCTGTCCAACTGGGAAAGCTCCTTCGCTTTGGGGATCGGCAACGAACTGTCGAACGATCGTCCCTGGCTGGGTGCCTTGCGCCTGGTGTGCATTTATGGCCGCGACCTGTCGGCCAGCGAAGTGGAGCGGAACTTTCGCGCTGGCACGAATACGGCTCCCGCGACGGACGAGGAGCGGCTGGCGGCCCGCAAGGCGGAGAATTCGCGGCTGTTTGAAACGCGAGTCGCTCCGTTGATTTCGAAGCATTGCCTGGAGTGCCACGACACGTTGACGCGCGAAGGCACGCTTGACCTGTCGCGCGACGTGACCGCCAAGGTGCTGGACGACCGGCGGCTGGTAGTCCCGGGCAAGCCGGCCGAAAGCCTGCTGTGGCGGGTCGTGGCGGCCGACGAGATGCCGCACGATCGCCCGCCGCTCGCCGCCGAGGACAAGCAGTGGCTGCGGCAGTGGATCGAGGGCGGCGGCGCCTGGTCGCTGAAGCTGATCGACCCGGCGGTCTACGTGCACGGCGATGGTTCGCCGGGCCTGTTCGTGCAACGCTTGACGGTGCCGGAATACATTGCCACGGTGCGGAGCACGCTGGGCGTGGACATTTCACGCGAGGCGCGGGAGCTGCTGCCGAAGGACGCGCGGGCCGACGGTTTCAGCAACACGGCGTACAACCTGAACGTGGATCTGGGTCACGTCGAGGCGTATGCGCGGCTGGCGGAGCTGATCGCCGAGCGGGTGGACACCGCGGAGCTGATCAAGAAGTACACTCGCAGCCGCGAGCTGACCGACGAGAACATGACGAAGATCATCACGCCGATCGGCCGGCGGCTGCTGCGCGGGCCCGTCAGCCAGGAGGAGATCACGCGGTACTGCGGCATTTCGACCAGTGTGGCGGGAGCCGGCGGCAACATCGAGGAGGCGATGCGGTTCGTTCTGCAGGCCATGCTCCAGGCGCCGCGTTTTCTATACCGCATGGAAAATCAACCCGCGGACGGTCCGCCGCGGTTGACGGAATCGTTCGAACTGGCCGCGCGGCTCAGCTACATTCTGTGGGGCGGACCGCCGGACGACGAACTGCTGGAAGCCGCCGAGAAGGGCTCGCTCGACCGGGCCGCCGTGGCCTCGCACGCTCGCCGGATGTTGAACGATCCCCGCGCCGTGGAACGTTCCCGCCAGTTCATCGCCGACTGGCTCAACCTGGGCCGCCTGGCGAATCTTCGCCCCGATCCGGTAAAGTTTCCTGGATGGGACGCTCGCCTGTCGGACGACATGCGACAAGAGACGCTGGCCTTTTTCGAGGAAGTCGTCTGGAAACAGAACCGGCCGTTGAGCGACTTGCTGAACGCTCAAGTGACGTTTGTCACGCCCCGACTGGCTCGGCATTATGGCCTGCCGGTCGATCCATCCGCTGCGCCCGATCAGCTCATTCGCGTCGATCTGCCAGGCGATTCCGCGCGGGGCGGCCTGCTGACTCAGGGCAGTGTGTTGACCGTGGGCGGCGACGAGGCGTCGATGGTCACTCGCGGGCTGTTCGTCATGCACGAGCTGCTGCGAGGCGTCGTGCGGGATCCTCCGCCGGGGACGGATACGACGCCCACGCCGAGCAAACCGGGACTCACGCAGCGGTTGGTGTCCGAGCGGAGAATCGCCAACGAGAGCTGCGTGGGCTGCCACGCGAAATTCGAACCGCTGGCGTTTGGGCTGGAACGGTTTGACGGACTGGGGGCGTATCACGAAGTGGACGAGCACGGCAATCCGATGCGCGACGACGGCCAGGTCCTGTTTCCGGGACACGAGCGGCCGGTGGAGTACCAGTCGTCGCGGGAGCTGATGAACCTGCTGGCGGCCAGCGACCGCGTGCGAGAAACGTTGACCTGGAAGCTGGTCCAGTTCTCGCTGGGCCGCCCGCTGGGTCCGGCCGACGCGCCGCTGATCGCCCAGGTGCATCAGGCGGCTCAAGACGCCAGAGGCACATACGCCAGCTTGATGACGGCACTGGTGACCAGCGATCTGGTGATGATGACTCGCAGTGAGAAAGGGCAGTAGATGAAACGAACCCGAATCAGCCGTCGCACGATGCTTCAGGGAGCCGGGGCCGTGGTGATCGGCTTGCCGCTGCTGGAAGAGATGTTGATCGCTCCGGCGCTCGGCGCCACCCAAAACCAGGTTCCAATCCGCGCGTTCAATGTCTTTTTCGGGTTGGGAATCCCGGCTCCCCTGCAGAAAGAGGGCTTCGACGGGGTGTTGGAGCCGCTTCGGCCGCTGTCCGACAAGCTGCTGATTCTGCGCGGCGTGGATCAGCTTCGCTGCGACCGGTCGGGCATGAACGCCCACTACGACGGGGCGACGGGAGCCTTTACCGCGGAGCCGCCGGACGGTGAAGCCAAGGCGGGCGGGCCGTCGATCGACCAGGTGATTCGCAGGAACTGTTATCCTGACGGACTGCCACCGAGCATCGTGCCGACGCTGGTGGGCGGCACGTTCTTTCGCCGCAGTCGAGTGGGGCGCTACGTCCACAGCTACAACGACGATGGAACGGTCGCGGCGGCGATGCAGGAAACGCCGCGGGATCTGTTCGAACGCGTCTTTGGAACGGTGCGGGTGGCGGATAGCGAGACGGACCTGCGGCAGCGGCGCCTGAAACGTAGCGTGCTCGACGCGGTGGTCGAGCAATACAAGTTCTACACGGGCGACCGTTCACCGCTGGGAGCCACTTCGCGGGCCCGCGTGGCCGATCATCTGGAGCGGATCCGCGAGTACGAACAGCGAGCGTTCGCTCCGGGGCAGCGCGATCCCCACGGACCCACCTTGCCGCCGGAATCGCAGGTGGCACATGGCGGCGAGGCGGATCCGGGCGGCGAGGGCATCGACATCACGCTGGACGAACTTATCACCGAATGGCGTCTGATGGCCGACCTGTACGCACTGGCCATTCAAACCGATCGGGCGCGCTTCGGGGCGATTACGTTTCTGGCCGCCGGCGAACGCATCCGGCTGAAGGGAAAATACGACTACGCCGGGCGAACTGTGTTCGAATTCGACGACGCCGGCCAGCGCAAGCGAGCGGGCTCGGCCGGTTGCAGCCACGAATGGTGGCACGATTTCAGTGAGGACAAGCGGAACGAGCAACTGCGGGCCCACGCCCACATGAAGTTGCGCGAAGTCGCCTATTTCCTCGGGCGCCTGGCAAGCTCCGAGTGCCTGGAAGCGAACGGCAAGACGATCCTGGAAAACTCGCTGATCACCATCTCGACCGAGTCGGGCGACGGCCGCCACAACGACGTGAAGCGGGAACTGTCGGGCATCTTCCACGCGGTCACTGGAGCCAACGGCCGCTTCAAGACCGGCCAGATTCTGGACGTCGGCGCCGAGGGGATCGACGTCTACAACACGCTGCTCGGCGCGTTCGATGTCTCCCGCCGGCTCGGCCCGGCCAACCGCGAGTCACGGACGGTCGACGCGATCCGGGCTTAATCCCAAGACGCACACGCGGCAGGAGTTCCTTCGACCATCATGAAGACCATGCTTTTTCTCGCGTGCTTGCTGGGCGGGCTTTCGCCGGTGACGGCCGCCGAGCGGCCGAATATCGTGTTTTTTCTCGCTGACGACCAGACGTCCAGCACGCTGGGCTGCTACGGCCATCCGCTGGTTCAGTCGCCCAACATCGACGCGCTGGCGGCCCGCGGTACAAGGTTCCGCCAGGCGTTTGTCAGCCAATCGATCTGCTGGGTCAGCCGCACCACGCTGCTCACCGGGTTAACGGGCCGCAGCTACGGAACCCCCGCCAACCCCGATCAGACGCGGCCCGACGTCGCCGGCACGCTGTGTTCCGACCTGCTGCGCGAGCGCGGTTATCGGACGGGCTTCTTCGGCAAGTGGCATGCCAAGATGCCGCCCGGTTACCGGCCCGAAGACCACTTCGACGAATTCGAAGGCATCTTTCGCAGCCCCTATTTCAAGCGTCTGCCCGATGGCAGCCTGCGGCATGAAACGGACCTGATCGTCGATCGCGGCATCGAGTTTGTGAAGCAGCAGCCGAAAGACCAGCCGTTCATGCTGAACCTGTGGTTCAATGCGTGCCACGCGGAGGACGGCGACCGCCGGCCGGGAATCGGCCATTTCGCCTGGCCGCAGTCGGCGGACGGGCTGTACGAGGACGTCGTCATGCCCCGGCCACGGCTGGATGATCCGGCGATCTTCGAGGCGCTGCCGGAATTCTTCCAGACCAGCATCACGCGCGAGCGGTATTTCTGGCGCTGGAATACCGAAGGGAAATATCAGACGAACCTGCGGGCTTATCTGCGGATGGTCACGGGGATCGACCAGGCGATAGGCCGCATGCTGGCGGCGCTGGCGGAGGCCGGGCTGGCCGAGAACACGATCATCGTCTACTCGGCCGACAACGGCTATCACATGGCGAACCGGGGTCTGGCCGGCAAGTGGTCGCATTTCGAAGAGTCGCTGCGCGTGCCGCTGATCGTCTGCGATCCGCGGGTCGCCGCGGATCAACGAGGCCAGGTCAGCGACGCGCTGGCGCTGAACCTCGACCTGCCCGCGACGTTTCTCGATTGGGCGGGCGTGCCGTTGCCGCGGCAATACCAGGGCCACAGTTTACAGCCCATCGTCGCGGGCCGGACGCCAGACCACTGGCGCACCGAGACGTTCCACGAGCATTTCGCGGTCCGCAACCGCATCCCGGCCTGGGAGGGCGTGCGCACGGAGCGGTACAAGTACGCCCGCTACATGGACCACGGCAACCACGAGTTTCTGTACGATCTGCGCGACGATCCCGACGAACTGCGTAACCTGGCGGACGATCCAGCACATGCGGAAACCCTGCGCACGTTGCGGGCACGCACGTCGGCCCTGGTTGCGGAACTGGGCGGGCCGCTCGAGCCGCTGCCAGGCAAGTTCGTCGCGTCCACCGTGCCGCATCCGGTCGCCGCCGCCGCCGTCACGGTCCGCCCCGGCGCGGACGGCTTCGTGAACCTGTTCAACGGCAGGAACCTCAACGGCTGGTCGGGCGATCCGCAATTCTGGTCGGTCGAGGGCGGGGCGATCACGGGCGTCGCGGACGGGTCGCTGAAGCGGAACCACTTCCTGACCTGGACGGGTGCGACGATCCGCAATTTTGACTTGCAGGTCAAAGTGAAAGTCACTGCCGGCGGAAACAGCGGCTTGCAGTACCGCGGCGCTTCGCGCCCGGAGATTGGGCTCGACGTGGTCAGCGGCTACCAGTGCGACATCGTGGCCAACAATCCGGACTACAACGGCATGTTGTACGAGGAGCGGGGACGCCGCATCCTGTCGCACACGGGCGAGAAGGTGATCGTCGCCGCCGATGGCCAACCGTGGATCGTTGGCCGGATGCCCGTCCGGGAGTTCGCACCCGACGAGTGGCACGATTATCGCGTCCTGGTGGAAGGCAACCACCACCGGCATTGGGTCGACGGCCATCCGACCGCCAACCTGATCGACCTGGACCCTCGGGGCCGCGCGCTGGAGGGCGTGCTGGCGGTGCAGGTCCACGTCGGCCCGGCGATGAAGATCCAGTTCAAGGACTTTCGGATCAAGCACCTTCCCGATGACCTGCCGCTGCTGGCGGCCGAGGACCATCCGATCCCCACGGGTTCGCTGGGCGTGCGGCCGCAGGGCAAGTTGCCCGCGGACTGGAAGCCGCCGGTATACGGCGGGAAGTGAACCAGTCCTGGGTTGTCGCGTTGATCTCAGGAACTCGCCGCTAGGCGAGCGGGGGGCGTCAGCCCCCTGTTTCTCCGACGATTCGATCAACGGTCGATTCGGGCGCCAGGCGACCGCGCCGAAAAGAGAAACAGGGGGCTGACGCCCCCCGCTCGCCAGATGCCGCTCGCCAGACTTTCAAGTCGCGGCGGGCGCCGGGCCGGGGCGCGTATGCCGTTCGTAGGTCCGCTGAGGCTTGCTGCTGGTCTGGCCGCGATCGGTCAGGGCAAGCTGGTAAAGCTGCTGCCCGCAAGCGGTCGGGTACTCGCCCGTGATACAGGCCTGGCACAGTTCGCGGCTGGAGTAGCCGATGGCCCGCGCCACGGCTTCCACCGGCAGATAACGCAGCGAATCGCAGCCCAGCGCGTCGGCCATGGCCGCTTGAGTCGCTTCGTCCAGGCGGCCGTCTTCCATGAATCGCGGAGCGAACAGTTCGTCCACGGTCGACATGTCGATCCCGTAGAAACAGGGCGCGATGATCGGCGGGCAGGCCACGCGGACGTGAATCTCGCGGGCCCCGCCCAGCGAGCGGATGCGGTCGAGCAGGACTTGCATGGTGGTCGCCCGGACGATCGAGTCCTCGACCAGAAACACCCGCTTGCCCTCCAGCACCTCCCGCAGCGGAGTGTACTTGCGGGCGGCCTTCTGCTTGCGTCCCTGGCCCCCCTCGATGAACGTCCGGCCGCTGTAGCGGTTGCGGATCAGGCCCTCGCGGGAGGCAACGCCCAGTTCGAAAGCCATCGAGTCGGCGGCCGCCTTGCTGGTGTCCGGCACGGGAACGACGATCGTATCTTCGTCCAGCGGCACGCGCCCGTCGGCGACTTCCAGCCGAGCCAACTCGACACCCAGCGCGGTCCGGGAGAGGTACACGCTGCGGTTGTCCAGCGTGCTGGCCACGTTGGCGAAGTAGATCCACTCGAAGAAGCAATGTGCCCGCCCGGGCGACTCGCAGTAGCGGGTGATTTCGAACCGGCCATCGACGATCGTGATCGCGTGGCCGGGCTGCAACGAACGGATGTTTTCGGGCTGGAACCCCACGTTCAGCAACGCCACGCTTTCGCTGGCCGCCGCGAACAGGGGTCCTTCCTTGGCATAGCACAGCGGCTTGATACCCAGCGGATCGCGGGCCAGCAGCATGTCGCCGTGAGCGTTCAGCAGCGCCAGGCTGTAGGCGCCGTCGAACCGGCGGCTCACGTTGCGCATGACATCGATCAGGTGCGGCCGCCGGTCCCCGGACAGCTCGCGGCTGATCTCGTGCATGATGATCTCGGTGTCCGACTCCCGCGCCAGGTGGTGGTCGCCGTCGGCCAGCAGCCGGTCGCGCAGTTCCCCGTAGTTGGCCAGTTGGCCGTTGAACCCGAAGCTGAACCACTTATGCTTCTGCAGGTGGTGCCGCTCGAAAGGCTGAGCGAAACCGCGGTCGTCGGCGCCGCAGGTGGCGTAGCGGACGTGGCCGATCGCCGCGCGGCCGGCGTATTTCTTCATCAGCCGCTCGGCCTGTTCGCGGTGCGACAGCCGCAGCACCTCACTGACCGTCCCCACGTCCTTGTGGGTGTCGATCAGTTGATCGCGGACGGGGTTGTACGAGCTGATGCCGGCGGCCAGTTGCCCCCGATTCTGGATGTCCAGCAGCATGCTGGGCAGCAGCCGCGACGCCTGTTCGCCGCCGAAATCGTGGCACAGCGGACTCTCGTCGCCGCCCGGCAGATGGTACACGGCCGCGATGCCGCATTCGTGAAACAGATCGCTCATGAGCGACTTTCCTGCGACGTCGTGTCGCATCTCCTGGGGAGGGAGCCGAGCCGTGAATGTCCCCTTCATTGTATTGTGCGGGCGCGATTTCACAAGCAAGCCCCCCAATCCGGTTCAGTTCGCTGTCGTGACCCGGGCAGCCCGCTTCCAGACCGCTCGCTCTTGCGGGAAAATAGTCCGGCAGCGTAATCTATGCCGCTTGCGCGGGCGCCGGGTCCAGGCGACTTACGCCCCGCGGACGGTCGGTTCGATTCATTCTGTCTCGTTGGCCCCTGGGTATGACTGCCTCCATTCCGCACGCCGAAACGGATCTCCTCCGCCAGGAGATCGCCACCTCCGCGCACACTCTGGTGGTGAAGGTCGGCACCCGCGTGTTGACTCAGGCCGACGGCACGCTGCATCAGGAACGGATCGACCTGCTGGCGGACGAACTGAACGCGATCCGGCAAACGGGCCGCCGAGTGGTTCTGGTCAGTTCGGGGGCCGTGGGAGCGGGCGTGAGCCAGTTGGGGCTGCCGGGCCGCCCGCGCGATCTGGCCCGGCTGCAGGCGGTGGCGGCGGTCGGACAGACGCGGCTGATCGAGGCGTACGACCGCACGTTCCGCAAGCACGGCACCCACGCGGCGCAAGTGCTGCTGACCGCCGACGACCTGGACCACCGGACCCGCTACCTGAATGTTCGCAACACGCTGTTGACGTTGCTGGAATTCGGCGTGGTGCCGGTGATCAACGAGAACGACACCGTGGCGGTTGACGAACTGATGGCCACCTTCGGCGACAACGACCGCCTGGCCGCGATGATCACCAACCTGTTGCGAGCGCCGCTGCTGGTGATCCTGTCGGACGTCGAGGGGCTGTACGACGGCGACCCGCGGAGCGGCCAGGCCAGCCTGATTCACACCGTGCGGCAGATCGACGAGCGGATTCTGTCGCTGGTTCGCGACCAGCGCACGGGGCTCAGCAAGGGCGGCATGGCCAGCAAGCTGGAAGCGGCCCGCATCACCACGGCCAGCGGCGAAAACGTGATTATCGCCAGCGGCCGGCGGCCGGGCGTGCTGGCCGACATCCTGGCCGGCCGCCAGGTCGGTACGCTGGTCCTGGCGCAAGGCAAATCGCTCACCCCGCGCAAACGCTGGATCGGTTATTCGGCGCAGCCTTGCGGCAGCCTGCTGCTGGACGCCGGCGCCGTCCGCGCCGTCACGCGCCAGGGCCGTAGCCTGTTGGCGATCGGCATCACGGCCATCAGCGGCGAGTTTCGCAAGGGAGACATCGTGCGCCTGTGCAGCGCCGGCGGCCGCGAAGTGGCTCGCGGACTGACCAACTACGCGTCGGCCGAGCTGCAGAAGATTCGCGGGCTGAAGTCCGATCAGATCGAGGAAGTGCTCGGCCATCGGCCCTACGAGGAAGTGATTCACTGCGACAACCTGCTGGCGCTGGACCAGGCAGAAGCCCATGACGGCCGAGCATGACTGTTTGATCCTGGGCGGCGGCGTAATCGGTTTGTCGCTGGCCTGGGACCTGGCCTGCCACGGCCACCGGGTGCGGGTGATCGACCAGGGGCCGCTGGGCCGCGAGGCGTCGTGGGCCGGCGCCGGCATGCTGCCGCCCGCTCATCGCGGCGGATCCGCTCATCCACTGGCCCAGCTTCAGGCGCTTAGCTGCGAACTGCATCCGCAATGGGCCGAGCGGCTTCGGGCCGAGACGGGGATCGATACGGGCTACCGTCGCTGCGGAGCGATCTACCTGGCTCGTTCCACCGGCGAAGCCGCGTCGCTCGCCGCTCACGCCCTGCAGCTCGGCGACGAACAGATCGCCGTCCAGCAGCTCACGGCCCAGCGGCTGGCCGAGCTGGAACCGGCACTGGCCGCGTTATGCGAGCGGGGAGAGATCCGGGCGGCAATCCGCTTGCCCGAGGAAGCTCAACTGCGCAACCCCCGTCACCTGCGGGCGCTGGCCGAGGCCTGCCGGCGGCGCGGCGTGGAATTGCTGGAACGGTGTACGGCCGAGCGGCTGGAGGTTGATGGAAGCCGAGTGCGCCAGGCGGTCACGTCGCGCGGCCCGCTGACCGCGCGGACCTGCTGCCTGGCCAGCGGCGCCTGGACCGGCCGGCTGCTCGCTCAACTGGGCCTGCCCTGCGGTATTCTGCCGGTGCGCGGCCAGATGATTCAACTGCGCTGCCCCGCGCCGCCCTTCCGCCACATCCTGAACGAAGGTCCCCGGTACCTGGTGCCGCGCGACGACGGCGTGGTGCTGGCCGGTTCGACCGAAGAGGAGGTCGGCTTCGACAAGTCGACGACCGCCGAGGCGATCGCGGACCTGCGGCGGCTGGCCGGCGAGCTGGTTCCGGCGCTGCGCGAGCTGCCCGTGGAACGAAGTTGGGCCGGGCTGCGACCGGGCAGCTTCGACGGCTTCCCGTACCTGGGCAAAGTGCCCGGCCTGGACAACGCCTTTGTCGCGGCGGGACACTTTCGCGGCGGTTTGAACCTGTCGCCCGCCACGGCGGTGGTCATGAGCCGGCTGATCCGCGGAGAGCCGCCGGGGATCGACCTGGCGGAATTCCGCGTCGGTCGAGGGTGAGGCGGCGTACAAAGTAGCCATCACGCTCCGCGTGATGGCTACTTTGTTGCGGGTTGGTCTTGGGTCTAAAGCTCCAAGTCTTCATGTGAAACGGCTACTTGCGGAGTTCTGAGGTGGTAATTAATGTCATTCAGATTCCCAAAGCAAACGTCGCCAAGTACGTCAGCATGGCCGACAACGGTACAGTGCCGAAACAATTCCCCCGGAGTTCATATGGCCCCTCGCCGCCCCTCGCAGCCTTCTCAGTCTACGTCCACCAGGCTGGCTCGCCGTCCGCGGACCCACCGCCCACTTCGCCGCTCGCCGCGGCTGGAGTTGCTGGAAGATCGTCGGCTGCTCGCGGCACTGGAAATCATCTCGCTGACTGCCGACAACGCGCACGTCTTCTCCGACCATTCCAGCGTGACCGGCGACGACCGCGGTGGCATCGCGATTTCGGATACGCACTTGTTCTACACCGGCGACAACTCAACCGGCCGGTTTCCGGTGAACAATCTGGCCGCGGGGGTCAGCGTGGGTCAGCAGTTCGACGCGCTGGTCAGCGACCTGGCAACCGAGACGGTCTATTCGCTGGGGTCCGATCCCAGCACGCCGATTCCGACTGGCGGCGGCACCGTGACGCACCTGCTGGAGCACGACGGAGCCACTGGGCTGCTGACGGGCAACAGCATCGCGCTCTCGGCGCCGATTGTGCTGGACAGTAGCGACGGCATCTTTGCCGGCAGCGAGCGGGCGGTGGTCTGGGAAGACTTCACCGGAGCGGTGTTTGAAATCGCCATCCCCAGCGGCACGGTCACGATGCTGGGCACCGTGGCTGACGGGGCCGTAAATCATCAGTTCTGTGAGAACTGGGCGTTCTGGGGCGTGGCCGAGCAGTTTGGTGGCGATGACTATTTGACCTACGTGGACGGGAATGGGCAGTTCGTGCTGCGGACCCGCGTCTCGGACGGCATGACGTTCCAGGTGGCCGATTTTGGTTCCAACTTTGCCCTCAGCGACATGTGTTCGTTCACGGTCTCCGCTTCGCTACAGCGGTGGTACTTTCATCATGAAGGCGGTGGCGTCTTTGGCGGCAGCGACGAGACGGTCGGTTTCGCCGATGCGGTCGTCCGTCTTGGGCCGCTGGAACTGGATCAAGTGGCCCCGGACCCTCGAACGACCGCCGTGGACGCGGTGAACGTGACGTTTGACTTCGCCATCAATCCGGCCACGTTCGACTTCAATGACCTGGTGTTACGTCTTGACGGCGGCCCGAACCTGATCAACGCCGCGGTCAGCGTAACGCCCTTGGGAGGCAACACGTTTCAGATCGGCAATCTGGGATCGCTGACCAGTGCCGCCGGCCGTTACGAACTGCGAGTGAACGGTGCCGGAATTCAGGACCTCGGCGCCGCGCCCCTGCCCGGGCTTGCCATCGAAAGCTGGACGGTCGATCCACTGTTCGGCTCGATCGACCGGTCCGTCGATCCGCTCGGCAGCTTGATCTACCAGGGATTCGAGCAGCGTGACATCGGGCTGCCGCCGGGCGGCACGCAGTCGCTGGAGCTGTCACTGGACGCCAATCAGACGCTGACCGTCGTGGGCCAGCCCGACGCCGGTCTGCGGGCCATGATCGAGGTGCTGGATCCGTCCAGCGCCGTGATCGGCTCCGGTACCGCGGCGGTCCCAGGCGACACGGTGCTGTTGCAGACCGTGGCCGTTCCCGCCGCCGGAACCTATACGGTGCGGGTCAGCGGCGTGGGAGGCAGCACTGGCAGTATCGACCTGACCGGTACGCTCAATGCGCTGGTGGAGCCCGAATCGCTGGGGCTGGAGATGAACAACAGTCGAGCAACGGCCGACGACCTGGAAGCCAGCTTCATCGCGCTGGTTCCGGGTGGCGATGCCGCTCGCGGGGCCGCCGTGGGCCGAGGCGATTCGTTCACCAGCCTGTTCAACACCAGCGACACAACCAACGACAATTTCTTCTCGCCCAATACCTATCCGATTGTGATCAACGGCCTGCCCAGCCCCACGGCTGGTTCGGACGCCCTGGTCACCGTGTCTTCCAGAACAGACCTGGCATCCAGCTCGGAGACAATCACCTTCGACTTCGAGGGACTGTTTTCGCACGTGGCGTTCGGCGACACTCCCGGCGACGATTGCGAACTGCACGTGGAGACCTTTGTCATCGATGCTGGCTCGCTGGCCGCGATTCTGGCCGACAATACGATGAATATCACGGCGACTCCCAGCAGCGACGTCGACGACTTCTGCGGCGTGACACCGCTGACCGTCGAGGTCACGTACGGCGACGGGCCCGCGTCGCCAGGCGACTTCTACGAATTCCAGTTGGCTGCCAACGATGTCGTGTCGCTCAGTCTCACGGGCAACGGCATCGTCGAGCTGCAGGACGCCGGAGGCTCGGTCCTGCAAACGTCCAGCGGGGTGGGCACCAACGTGGACCAGCAGATCGCCAACTTTGTCGCGCCCGCCACGGGCACGTACTACGCGCGGATCCCTGGCACGCAAATCAGCGCGGCCGACGACTATTCCCTGGTGGTGACGCGCAACGCCGCTTTCGACACCGAGGCCAACGACAGCCTGGGAGCCGCCCAGTCGATTGACGCCGCGCGGGCCGTCCTGGGGCACGTTTCGGTGGCAGGTCCACTGCTGGCGGCCGATAATGGGGCCGGCAACCTGCTGCTGACGGACGCGCGAGCGGAAAACGTCACCGTGCTGGCCAGCTCGGTCGGCGGTGGTGGCGGGTACACCGAATTGGAACGGAATCCGGTGACGGGTGTGTTGCACGCCACGCGAGGCGAGGGCGGAACCGACCTGTACGTGATCGATCCGGTCACTTGGACGGAAACGTCCATCGGCAACCCGGGCTCCGGCGTCCATGCCCTGGCCTGGTCGCCCGATGGCCTGACCTTGTACGCCGTTCGCCGAGGTGAATTCGGCACCATCGACGTCGGCACGGGCAACTTCAGTTCGATCGCGAGCCTGGTGGAAGGCTTCATGGGCGGGATGGCGTTCCAGCCTGGCAGCGGCTTGTTATTCGCCGTTGGTTCCTTCGGGCAAGGGCTGTTCACCATCAACCCCGGAACCGGCGCCACCACGCTGGTCGCCAACACTGGCTCTCGCGGCTTCAACGCCCTGGAGTTCCTGCAGGATGGGACGCTGGTGGTCGGCGACGCCTGCGGATTCTGTACTGGTCAGATGTTTGAGATGGATCCGAACACCGGCGTGTTCACACCGTTGGGACAAGTCGCGGCTCGCAACCTGACCGGCTTGGCGGCTCTGCCTGCCACCAGCGACTACTACAGCTTTACGGCCGTGGATGGCGAGACGATCGATCTGCGGACCTTCACGCCCGCCGGCGAACCGCTCGACTTTCCCAACGACTTGGACCCGGCGATGGAACTGCTCGATCCGTTCGGAGTGCCCGTCGCCAGCGACGACAACGGCGCGCTGGATGGGCGCAACGCGACACTCTCGTACGTCGTACCCGCCGGGCAGGGTGGTACCTACACGGTCCGCGTTTTCGCAGTCAGTGGTACCGGCGAGTATGTGCTGGACACCCAGCCTCCGCTGACCGCCACGACACGGATCAGCCTGAACGGGGATGGCAACCTGCTGGTCGAGGACGTACTGGGAGCCAACAGCCACGACCTGCTCACCCTGGCCTACGACCCCGGCACGATGGAACTGGTGATTACCGACCCCAACAACGACCTGGGCACTTCCGTGGGCAGCCAGCCGACGCTGCACGAGGTGCGCGTGCCCGTGGGCAGCATCCCTGGCGGCCAGGTGATCGTGAACACCTTCGCCGGTGACGATTCCCTGGTGATCGACCCGTCGATGCTCGCCAGCGGCCTGTCCATTGTCTACACCGCCGGCACTCCGACGACACCGCCTGGTGACAGCATCACGTTGGATCTGACCGGCGCCGCCGCCCCCGTGGTGGTCGACCCCGTCGGAGGCACCGTGATTGTGGGCGGTCAGTCGTTCGTCCAGTTCAGCCAGGTCGAGACGCGGAACATCCTGTCCGATGGTCTTATGGTCGATGATGACCAACTGCTGGTCCGCTCGACCGGCAGCCGAGAACGGATCGTGATCAGCTCCTGGAACGACGGCGGCGTGCGGCTGAGGCTGGACGACCTCACGGGCGGCACCAGCACCATGTTCACCCAGCATCTGGGACTGGACTCCAGCGGCGACCAGTCGCTGGGCCGGATCACCGTGTTCGCCGGCGATGGCGACGACGTGCTCAGCATCGCCAGCCACGTGGTGGACAGTAGTGGCGATCCGATCCCGGTCGAGTTCCACGGGGAGGAAGGGAACGACTACTTGGCCGGCGGGCTGGGCGACGACCTGCTGGTCGGCGGACCGGGCAACGACCGGCTGCTGGGCGGCGCGGGCAACGATCAGTTGTTTGGCGATGGCAACGTGTTCGATATGAACGGCCTGCTGGTGGAATCGCCCACCGATGGCCCGGACAATCTGACGGGCGGTGACGGCGACGATCAGCTCTGGGGCGGCGGGGCCAATGACCAACTGATCGCCGGTGCCGGTGCCGATTCGCTATGGGGTGGATCCGGTAACGACCGGCTGGACGGCGGCAACGACGACGACCTATTGCGAGGCGAAGCCGGGATTGACGTGCTGCAGGGAGGCTCTGGCGCGGATTTCCTCCTGGGCGGGTTGGACAACGACCAACTCCTGGGCGGTTTTGGCCACGACATCCTGATCGGTGGCCTGGGTTCCGACATCCTGCGCGGGAACCAGGACAACGACCTGCTGGTGGCCGGCACCACCGCTCAGGACTCGGCCAACGACGCGGCCCTGCGAGCTCTGCTGGCGGCCTGGAGCGGTGGGACGAACAACCTGAGCGGTTACGCGTCCGACGGCAGCTTCGATGACTTGATGGGCGACACTGGAATGGATGAATTCTGGGCCGAAGTCACCAGTGGCATCGACCTGGTGCGCGACGCGGCGATGGGCGAGCTGGTGAACGACGAGCCGTAGGACCAACGTCGGCGAGTTCGGCGGAGGCCGATTGCCGATTGCAAATTGCAAATTGGCAACGTAACCGTTCACGGGGTTTTGAGTTTTAATCCGGCGACGAGGAAACAAACCAATCCCACTGGCTCACTCCCCGCCTCCGGGAGCGAGCCAGAAGCGATGGATTGAGTCCTTGTCGCCCATCTGAACTACGATTCGCCGTGAACGGTTGCACTGTTAACTGATAACTGACAACTGTTAACTGATAACTGACTACTGACGACTCCGCGGCTCGTCACTACCAGGAGAACCACTGGCCATGGCAGTAGATACTCCGGCCAAGATCGCCATCCTGGGTGCCGGGCCGGTCGGCCTGGAAACGGCTTTGTACGCGCGGTTCCTGGGCTACGAGGTCGAGGTTTTCGAGCGCCGGCAGATCGCCGCTCAGGTGCTGCGAGCGGGCCATGTGCGGCTGTTTAGCCCGTTCGCCGATTGCTGCTCGCCGTTGGGCCGGGCAGCCATTGCCGCTCAGGAGCCCGGCTTCGTCTTTCCGGCCGACGACCAGTACCTGACCGCTCGCCAGTGGGCCCAGCAGTACCTGATTCCGCTGGCCGGCACCGACCTGCTGAGCGACTGCCTGCGCACCGGCCGCGCGGTGGTCGCCGTGGGCCGTCGCGACCTGCTCAAGAGTGAACTGCCCGGCGACGAAGACCGGGACGAGTCGCCGCTCAGGATTCTCACGGAGGACGACGCGGGGCGCGAGTTCACGGCCGAAGCCGACATCGTGATCGATGCCACGGGCGTCCGCGGCCAACCGAACTGGCTGGGACCAGGCGGCATGCCGGCGCTGGGCGAGCGGCGGCTGCGCGAGCGGATCGTGTACGACCTGCCGGACGTGCTGGAGGCGGATCGGGCAGATTACGCGGGCCGCCACACGCTGCTGATCGGAGCGGGCCATAGCGCGGCCACGACCGTCATCGGGCTGGCGCAACTGGCCGCTGAAGTGCCCGGAACCCGTGTCACCTGGATCACTCGCCACGACCGTTCCGGCGGCCCAGTCGCGTCGATGCCGGACGATCCGCTACCGGAACGGGCGAGGCTCACCGGCGAGGCGAATCGGCTGGCCCACCGTGCGGACGGACCAGTCGTGCACTGGCCGGAAACCACGGTGGAGGCTGTGGAGGCGGCGGGGGATCCGGCTGCCGGCGGTTTCCACGTCACGCTGTCCGGCTCGCACGCCGGCCAGCACCGATTCGACCGGATTGTGGCCCATGTGGGCTACCGGCCCGACCTGTCGCTGTTTCGTGAATTGCAGGCCGACCTGAGCTGGGCCAGCGAACTGGTGGCCGGCCTCTCCGCCTCCGACGGCGAACCGCTCAGCGACCAACTGCGGCATCCCGAGCCGAATTTCTATATCCTGGGCAGCAAGAGTTTCGGCCGCCGGCTCGGATTTGAATTCTTGACCGCCTTGCAGCAGATCCGTGCTTTGTTTGCCCTGATCGGGGACCGCGCGGATCTGGATCTGTACCGAGGTGCGAAGAACCTGCCGAAGTGATGGTCGGTTGTCAGTGATCAGTTGTCGATTTGCAATTTGCAATCGCCAGCAAGCATCACCGGGCCACCAAACGGGTGCCGACGGGCCTCCGGCCTGTCAGAAAATCACGTCTCGCCGGACCCGCGTTCCGAAACGGCCCGATTTCGAGTACCATGGTTCCTGGCACGCCTCCAGTTCCCGCGAATGACCGAAGGAGTTCACTCATGACCTGGCATACCGACTGGACAATTTTCAAGCGGATTCTTGGTCTGCTGGCGGTTGGATTGCTGGCCGGGACCGCCGCCGTGGGGCGAGCTCAAGAGGGACCGGCACAGACGGGTGAACCAGCGGCGGAGGAGGCAACGCAGCCGGCGGCCGACGTCGACCAGTTGATCCGGCAGCTCGACGCCAACCGGTTTGCCGAGCGGCAGACGGCCAGCAACCAGTTGAGCCGTTTGGGGGCCGCGGCCATTCCCGCTCTGGAAGCGGCCGCTCAGGGAGCCAGCCGGGAGGTCACCACGCGGGCCATCGACATTTTGAAGCGGCACTTCGAAGGTGGCGCCGCCGACGCCAAGGATGCCGCTCGTCAGGCCCTGGAACGCATCCAGAAGGGCGACAACGCCGTGGCCAGCCGGCTGGCCGAGCAGGCTCTGAACCCCGAACCCGAACAGCCGCCCCCCATGCCCGTGCCTGGCATCGGCGGTATCGCTCCCGCTCAGATCCAGATCCGCATGCAGGCCATCGGCGGAGCCAACGGGCAGCGGATTCAGGTCCAGAACGTCAACGGCGTCAAGACGATCGAGGTGCAGGAGAACGGCCGCAAGATCAAGATCGAAGAGGACCCGAACAAGGGTATCCAGGTCGAGGTGACCGAGAAGAAGGACGGCAAGGAAACCACCCAGAAGTACGCCGCGAAGAGTGCCGAGGAGTTGAAGAAGCAGCATCCCGAGGCCCACAAGATTTACGACAAGTATTCGCAGCAGCAGGGCGGCATCCAGATCCAGGCCATTCAACTGGGGGCGGTCCCGATTCAGCTCGCTCCGCGAGCGCTGCGCGGCCTGCCCCGCGCCGGCCAGGACATGAAGGACGTGGCCGAACGACTGGAGAAAGTGCAGAAGCAGTTGCAGGAGGCGGCCGAGCGGATCAAGGCGATCAGCGACAAAACTGACAGCGCCGACAGCGACGCGCTGCGCAAGAGCCTGGAACAGTTGCAAGACGCCGCCAAGCAGTTGGAAGAAACTCGGCAGAAGATCCAGCCGTAGTCCGGCACCGGCGGCGCCCTGCTGCCGAGTAGCCAATTTGCAATTTGCAATTTGCAATCGGCATTTCGCATCCCCGCACCACGACATCCTGGTGTCACTCGCCCTCTGGCCTATCGTCACCAGCGCAGCTTCCATCCAGCACAATCAATCCCCGACTTCTTCCAGCCCGTCGTTCCAGCAGACCGGCCGCACGTTGCGGATCAAGGTTCTGCGCAGCCCTTCCCGATCATCGTGGCCGGTGACCGCTTCCATCGCCTGGACCACGAACTCAATCCGTAACGCGGCGTCGCAGGCCATTTCCAATTCGGCGATATCCTGGATGCTGCCCGGTCCACGTTGGTCGCCGAGGATGGCAAGCACTTGGGTCTGCACGGCGGCGAGGTCGGGGAACTCTTGCCCGTTGAGCGAGATCCGGGCCAAGGCGCCGGCGTCATCGGCTTCGAGCCGTAATTGCATCGCCGGCAATTGATCGCTGGAAGGACTTAATCCTTCGGGGGCCGGCGGCGGTGGCTGAAGCGTAAAGGCGAAACCCGCGGGCGCCGAATTGGTGCGCAGAAAGAATCGCCGTAGCCCGCAATCCACGCTGGTTCGCAGCAGGTCGGCCAACGCTCCATGAGCAGCATCGTCGGCAGCCGACACGGTCAGTTCCGGGCCCGATTCGGAGGGCTCGGCACCGGCCCCGGATTCCGCCAGCCGCGTCAGCTCGCGACGCAGCTCGTCGGCGGCCAGCGAACCGCCATCGGCGCCGCGCCGAGTCACCCTGCCGTCGGCCAGCAGTTCCAGCCCTGTCTGGTCCAGCGAGGTTGCGTTGGCCAGCGGGCCCACCGGCGAGAGCGCCGGCACCTGGGGTGGCTGGCGCGAACACGCGGCCACGACGAAACAGCTCAGCATCCACGGGCCGAAAGAAAGCAGGCGGAGACTGGCGGATGGCATAACAGACACCTCGATCCGAGCTGGAAGCCAGGCAGTTGCACGTCGCCACTAACGATTCAATCGTCCGCGCGATCGGCCGTCAATCGCACCACCAGCACTCGGCCGAATTCGCGCGGCGCGGCGACCGCATCCAATGGAACCTCCGGCATCGCGCCGGGCAACTGGCCGCGCAGATCGCCGGCCACTTGCTCGGCCAGCCGCGCACCGCCCCGCACCACGAGCCAAGCCTCGTCCGCTTGTGTTAGTTGCCGCCGCTGCCGCGCACTCAACCGCCGCTCGCCCAGCGTCGGCACGGGCTGAACCTCCAGGTCGTCGCGCAGACGATACAGACCTGCGACGGGAAAGCGGCAGAACGCGCGCCAGCGCTCCGCGTCGGGCCCGCGCAGGGCGGGATCTTCGACCATGCTGCCGGCCAGGAGCACGACGGCTCCCGGAGCGGCCGCCTGGTTGAGCCACGCCACGGCGCCGCGCCAATCCTCCTGCCGATCTCCCACCAGCCGGCCATCGTACCGCAGTTGTTCGACCAGCCCGCCGCGCAGGACGACCAGCACCAGCAGCGCGGCGGCCAGCAACCCGCGCAGCCAGGCCGGCCGCAGCAGACTGTATCCTAGCGCGGCCCAGGCCAGCGGCGCCACGGCCGACACAATCACATAGCGTTTCAACCCGAGCGGAGCCACACCGGCCAGCGTCAGCAACCCGGCGATCGCTCGCGGCACAAAGGCCCAGCCCGCGACCAGCGCCACCGGTTGGCAGGCGATCGGGTTGACCAGGTTCCGCTTCGTCAACCAGCTCCAGGCCGCCGCCAGACTCACCACCACCAGCGGCAACAGGACGGTCACTTCGCCGCGAAAACCGGTTACCGCGCTGGCCCAGGTCGGCTGAGGAACGTACGGCCGCCACTGTTCCCGCCGCCCGGCGATCGTCAGCAACTGGCCAGTTGCCGGCAGGCACAGCAGCACCAGCAGCGTCAAATCCACCAGCAGTTGGCGCGGTCGGTACGCAGGGCGAGATTCCGGCAGACACCATAACACGGCCAGCGCCGCCACTTCGCCCGCCAACAGCAGCACCGACGTGTAGTGCAGGTAGAACAACAGCGCCCCGCCGGCGACCCACAACCAGCGGGCGGCCAGCGTGGGAGCGGTCAGCAGGCGTCGCAGCAGACTCAGATGGACCACGCCGACCAGTTGCACCAAGGCGTAGGGACGAGCCTCGTGCGCGTAGAACAGGCAGTCGCGGTCGACCACGACCAAGGCAGCCGCCAGCAACCCGGCCGCCGAACTGCCGGTCAGACGGCGCGTCAGGCTGTACATGGCCGGCACCAGAGCCACGCTGGCCAGCAGCGACGGCAGCCTGAGCGACCACTCGCTGTGTCCCGCGAACTGGACCAGCGGATAGAGCAGGACATAGAACAGCGGACTCTGGTTGCCGTCGGCGGCACGCGACGCGACTTGCGACCAGCCGTCGGCGACAATCCACGACGTGTGCAGTTCATCCAGCCACAGCGGTTCGTGAATCGCCAGCCACCGCAGCCCGGCGGCAACCACGATCAGCGCGGCCAGCACGGCCGGTGGCTTGAATAAGTGCATGACGCTCTACGCATCCGCGCTGACCGCCACCAGATCTTCGGCAACGGCGGCGATCTGAGCCGCGTCGATGACGGTCCGTTCCTCGGCGAAGCCGACCAGCAGAGCCAGGTCGCACAGCCGGTTGATCCGCCGCGGAATGCCGTATGCCAGGCGGTGAATGGCTTCCAGCGCATCGTTTTCGAAGATCGTCTGCCGCGCTCCGGCGGCCTGCAAGCGATGGTGGACGTAGCTGACCGACTCCTCCAGGCGGAACCGTTTCAGCAGGCACTTGACGGCGATCCGCTCGTCAAACTCCGGGATGCGTTCCAGCGTGGTCAGCAACGGCGGATGCCCCACCAGCAGCAGGGTCAGGGCCGATTGTCCGTCAAACTCGAAGTTCAGCAGCAGCCGCAGCGTTTCGAGTGCCCGCGGGTCGTGGATCAGGTGGGCTTCGTCCAGCACCAGGACGGCGTGTTGCCCGGCATCGTGAGCTTCGCGGAGCGTATCGCGGATGCGCAGGATGTTGTGTTCGGTCCCGTGGGCCGGCGCAGACTGGGACAGCTCGCAGGCCAGGTACGCCAGCAACTGGTCGGCCGGCATCTGGGGAAACACCACGTGCACTCGGGGGGCGAAGCGGGCGGGAAGTTGCTTCAGCAGCAGCCTCGCGACCAGCGTCTTGCCCAGCCCGGCGGCGCCGCACAGCACGGCGGCTCCCCGGTGGTTCTCCAGCGCGTAACGCAGCTTGAGCATCGCGCCCTGCTGCGTCTGACCGGGATAATAATACGTGGAATCCGCCGCGGGCTCGAACGGTTTGGCCTGCAGTTGCCAGTAGGATTCGTACATCGGCTCGCGTCCTCGGCGGTTCAGGGATTCGGATGCTTGCAGTAGTTATGCGCCAGGCCGACCGCTTCGATGCCCGCCTCGCGGATCCGCCGCACGACCTGCTGCGTATGGCTGGCGACCGCCACGCGTTGGTCGCGGACCAGAATCACGGCGTCAATCGGGCATTCGTCGCCCGCGGCAAAAAAGTCGCCTTGGGGATCGCCCAGCGGAGGCGTGTCGATGATCAGCAGTTCGAACTGCCCGCGCAACTGGTCGATCAGCCGCGTCACTGCGGGCTCGTCCAACCGCAACGGCGGTTCGTCGTCTTCCTCGGCCAGCGGCAACACGGTGATGCGATCCTCGATGCTCCAGATGGCCGCTTCCGTCCAAGAGACGCCGCGGCGAGCGGTCTGGGGCCAGTCGCACGGCGTGTCGACACCCAGCCGGGCGGCGATCTGGCGGCTGCCGTAGTCCGCTTCCAGCAGGGCCACTCGCACGCCGGCGCGAGCGGCGGCGCGAGCCAGGCAGAGCGCCAGTGTGG
>JAGFJK010000204.1 GCA_024102795.1 Pirellulaceae bacterium | reverse complement strand
CGGAGCGGCGAACGGTCTTCGTGATCCTGGGTGCCTGTGCCGGAATCGCCGTCCTGTTGATAAGCGCGGTTGTGATTGGCATCGGTGTCTGGTTCAGTACGACCAGAAACTCCAGCGATCCGGCGGCGGCGATCGCGGAGACCGCCGTGGAGGTGGCGACCGTTCGTGGCGATTTCTCGAACCTCGACATCCCCAGCAAGCCCGTGGTTCTGGATTCGATCGGCGAGGGCCCGTCAGTTGCCCCATCGGCACCTCCCGCATCGCTCTTCTCGCCAGCCGATCCGTTCGACGAGGCTCAAGCGGCCAGGGAACTCGCAGCCGGCGACGCGTCATCCACGTCCGCGGGCACCGAGTCCGCTGGCACCGAGTCCGCTGGCAAGGAACAGTCGTTGCCCAAGCCTCCTTCGACCCAGGGTGGAACTGCCTGGCAAGCCGGGATCGATGCGGTCGCGAACGTTCCCCGCGCCCAGTTCGCGCCCGACCTGCGGATCGAGTTCTGGCCTTTGAAGAACGATCCGATCCTGGCCGACGGGAACGGGCCGTTCGCGCTGGTGCCGTCCGTCTATCAAGGGCAGCCCTTCCGCGCGGAAAAGAGGGAGGTCGACGACGGGACGGGGAAGCGGACGGAGTACGCATTGATCGAAACTCCTCAGGCCGCGGTTCCTGTGATCGATCTGCGAACCGGGGAACGGGCGGGCGAGTTCGACTGGCGCGTACCGTTCTGGTCGTCGCCCGCACTGAGTCCCGACGGCAGGTACCTGCTAGGCCCCTTTCACGTGCCGGTCCGGAAGTTCAGTCGCGCTGTTCAGGAAACGTATGCCGAACCGCTGGCGGCGCTCTACCTGTGGGTTCGCGACAGCAGCGACCCGCCCCGGCAACTGAAGATGCCTGGAGCCGTGTCGTGGTTCGGTTTCGCCGGCAGCGATACGGCGGTTGTGCTGGTCGAGACTCCTGAGCGGCAACTTCAGCTCTGGGATGTCGCCACTGGAACTCAACGCTCCGCGGTCAAGTTGCCCATGGACTGGCGATCGACCTCCGACGAAGCGGACGACAGGTTTCCCATGCAACGAACGTGGCGCGATCCGTTGGGCGCGGTCAGCCCCGGCGGGCGTTACGTCGCGGTCGCGGGGGGCAAGTCGATCGCGATGGTCTCGATCGAGGAGGCTCGGATTCTTGGCACGCAGGCATTGGAGTTGCGGGGCCAGGACGAAGAGGATTTGCTGGGGCTTTCGTTCTCGGATGCAGGCGACAAACTGCTGGTGGCTCATGTTCCACCTCACGACGATCGCCTCTGGACCCGAATCCTGGTATTTGACGCGGCAAGCGGCCGGCGCCTCCAGTCACTCGACCACCCGGGTAGGGCCTACGGCCCAGCCGTGCTGGATCAGGCTGGAACAACGTGTATTCATGGCGGAAACGTCGGCATCTATCGTGGCTCCGCGTGGTTGATTGACTTCGAGCGGCAGCGCGCGGGTATCTTGCGCAGCTTGCAACAGGTCGTTCGCTGGCCCGCGGCCGGGCCCGCGCTGGTCATCCAGGCCACGCCGGGGGAAAGCCAGCAGACGTTGCTGGCGATGGACCGCGCGGCATTTCAGCATCAGCTCGCGGAGGTGCGAGGTGACCCGATCCCGGATATCGAGTTCGCGGCCGAGCCGCAAATTGTCGTGCGGATCACACCACCAGCGCAGTGGCGGCCGATCCCTCCAATCACGGCGATGGCCCCGGGGAACCACGACGTACTGCCGGGACCACCCTGGCTTACCAGTTGCTCGGACCAGTACCTCAGCGTCCTGGACGAGAATCCGGTTGAGGTTGACAGCGAGCGCGGTGTGAAACGCTTTCAGGTCAAGGTGGCCGTGCGGCAGATCGATCGCGCCAGTGGCGTTCCCGTGCGTCCGCCGGTGATACTGCGGGAATGGACCGAGGAGTCCAAGGGTTGGCTCGGCAACAAAGTGCGGGTCTTCGGCATGTCGCCCGACGGCCAGCGGTTCGTCACCCGCCACCCGCACGCTCCAGACCGGGTGGAGTTGTGGACGATGCTGGGGGAACCGCTGTTCAGCTTCTCGCCGTTCCAGAGCGCCACCGAGGTGGAGTGGGCCGAGTTTGCGGGCGAGGATGTGCTGCTGATTGCGGGCGGAGGAGAAATCACGGCCTGGAGGGTGGGAAACAAGTCGTGCCACTCCCTTTACGCGACTTCGGAGGGAGGCTACATGCTGCCGTATCGGTTGACTCCCGATCGTAAGCTGCTGCTTGCCTCCCGCGGACACTCGGTCGATTTCCTGGACGTGCAGACGGGCGAGTGTTTGAATCGCGCTGGCGTCAATACGGGTCGGAAGCGGATCTGCGATCTGGCGTTGTCGCCGGACACGCAATCCCTTGCGGCGATGTACGCGCCGCCCGCGGCCGCCGAGCAGTTGCTGCGCGACCAGCGGGTGTCCGCGACTGGCAACGCGGCAATTCCCGTCACGATTGCCGTCTGGAACCTGGGCACGGGCGACGCCCTGCACTTCAACTCGCTGGGCAACGTTTTCGCATTCATCGCCTGGATCGGCAACGAGCACCTTTGCCTGGCCAGCAGGGACTCCCAGGTGATTGACTTGCGATTGCGATTGGCGACGCTGCTTTATGAGAACGGGTCCGATCAGTACGTCGGGGCGAAACTTGGCAAATCGTCCGACGGACGCATCTGGCGGTTTTTCGACCGCAAGCTTCTGGTCAACGAAGACAACCTGAAGGATTGGGCTTCGCTTGAGTCGCCGGATGACTACCCGCGCCGAGTGCTGATCTGGCGGGCGCCGACTTTGACTGGTGAACGGACCGACGAGGAGCGGCCATTCTTTGCGGACGATCGCGAGGCCATCAATCTGGTGGACTCCCCGTTCCAGATCGCGCTGGACCTGGGCGACGAGCGGCGGGCGCGGTTGAAGGGCAAGAGAATCCTGGAGGAGCTGCAAGGACGTGGCTTTGCCATCGGTCCGGGAGGCTGTGTGTTCAGCATCCAACCGCGAGTTACCAGCGCCGGTGACAACGTGCTGGTTGGCGGCAAGCCGGCCGCCGTGCCACAAGTGGAATACTCCTGGAAGATTCAAGATCCGCAGGGACGGACCGTCTGGACCGCCAGCAGTGTCGGCCGGTTCTCGTTCACTCAGAGCAAGTACGTTACCAGCTCCGGCGGCGGCATGGTCACCTACGACTTCGGTCGCACTCCGATGCGCGAAGCCGTGGTGCAGGAGATTCTGGCCAAAGGCGATGGGCTGGAGGTTGTCCCGGAGGTTCCCAGGCAACTGCTGTACAGCGGCAAGGACTACTTGACGTTTCCGGCGCGCTTGCCGTGGAGGTTTTCGGCGGACGAGCCGGCCGGCGGGTGATAATCCAGGGTGAGCGAGCTGGCGATCCCCGCTCGGCCCGCCGTGTTGCGCGGCGCGACGCTCAGGCTGTGCCGGCCCGCTGGAAAGGAAGCCCGTGCAACATGACCATCGAGGTGTTTCGTCTGGCCGCTCACTGCGCGAAGTCCATCTGCTCAGTCGCAAGGATCGCCAGAAAGTCGACTTTCCCTAGCCACCGCGCGAAAGTGGCTGCAGACTTGGCGGCGAACTCGCACCGCTTGGCTTTGTTGGTTAGGAATCGGTCTTGCTTCAAGTCTAGGTCACGAAAACCACAATACCGGATCGCTACGACTTTCGACTGATGTGATCGCACAGCCCAATTGTAGGTCAGACCCACCGAATTCCTCCCTTTGCCGGAGCGATCGCAATCGGGAAACTGCCCGCAACCGCAACGGCATGCCAGGTTAAGCGCCAGGCTGCCCGACGATCAGACCCCTGAGAAAATCGATCTATCCGAAGGGATGACAAATTTATCTGAAGGTAGAACAGCCAGTTTGACCGCATCGTCGAGGCGACGATCCACTTCGGCTCAGAATCGATTGCCAAGTACCTGATAACGGCCAGTCGGCTTCCTCCTCAGCTTCACCGCTTGGGCCGCTCCAGTCATCCGGGCCGGCGGCGCGATGGTACGACTGGCCAGTGGTGACGGCGGGCGATCGGAACCACTCGCCGCACACGAGTCGCGGCAAGAGCGGCACGTCCAGCTCACGACGGGTTCCGCAATCCGTCTTACCGGAAGCTGCCGCGGAGCGGCCGAGTGCAACCATTTCAACCTGCAGTAGGCCCGTTGGCACGGTCCTGAGCAAATCGTCCGAACCCTCTCCCTCCGAGCCAGCGCCCGCTGGCGGCACTTCCATCAGAAAGTTGATGATCAGCAGAGCATCGTTCGGCGCGATGACCCCATCATCATTCACGTCGATGTATCCGTTGTCCGTCGCGTCGGCGCCGTTCAGGACATTGATCACCCGCAAGGCGTCGACCGGCGAGCACTGGCCGTCGTCGTTGACGTCGAGCGGATCAAACGTGTTGTGTGGGAACGGATCCGACTCGTCCGACTTGGGCTGCAAGGCGCTGCCGGCGATGAAGTCGGCAACCTCGTCGCCCGTCTTGATCCCGTCGTCGCGATCGAACGCCCAGTGAATGCCGAGGTAAATGCGGCTCTGGCCATTCTCCTGCTTGGCCTGCGTAAAGCTGTCGAACGTCCGCGGCACGAGCGGGCGAACGCTGCCGTCGGCGTCCAGCGTGATGCCGTTCAGCTCGTCGGAAATAAGCGTGAACCGAATGTCATCCCGCCCGAAGAACCGCTCCAAGGTCCGCATCGCCGCGGCGCCGAAGGTCGCGTGCCCCGATGTGTAGGCGGGAAACGGCGGCGTGAAATTGCTGTCGTCCGGCCGCGGATTGCTGCCGGGCGCACCCAGCGGCGTCCAGTCCTCGACAGCCGGCGTCTGGCCGTTTCCGTCACTGTCCGCCTGCCGGATGGCGACGACAGGTCTCCAGAAATCGTCGTCGTACTTGTTATTCCAGGACGTCAGTCCGGCGTCGGCCTGGGCCAGGTTGAGCAGTGCGAACAGGCGGGCGTTGTGGGCGACCGAATTGTTCTGCTGGACCGCCACCGTGCGAGCGATCTGGTTGTAGAGGCGCGGTGGCGTGCCGATGCCAGGCCGGCCGTCGTAACCCCAGTAGATGCCGATCAGCGTCTGCTCAGCGGTCCGAGTCGTGGGAGTGCCAAGTCCGTCGCCTCCCACGGCGAACACTTCGTCGAACGCCGCCTGGTATTCGTCGCTTTGCAGGAACGCCAACCGGCCTTCCGGCGTACCATCGTCAAGCCGCCGCGCCTCGAACTGATCGACGCTGTCCAGGACAAATGGCAATACGTGCATCGCGCCCGGAGCGTAGAAACCCTGGTTGGGATGCAGCGGATCGGCCTGGTGGAAGCCAGGGAGGTTCCGCGGCTGGTACTCCGAGTCGAAACGCATCAGTTCGGCCGCTCCGTCCTCCGACCGCTCGTCGAGGATCCGCAAGGCGACTTCGGCACCCACCGCCACACCCAGATCCTCGGCGGGGCCATCAGCGATGCGGGCCAGTGTCTCGCGCAAAGCGGCTTCGAAACGCAACTCCTGGGCCGGGTACAGGGAAACCAGCGTATCGTGAGCCGCCTTGGCCACGGCGGCCACGCTATCGGCAGCCCCGGCATGGACGACTTTCGTCAAGTAGGGAGCCCCGATCCGCTCGATCGAGTTGTACGCGTCGTACATGGCGGCGCTGACGATGGCGAACGCCCGGGCCGTCAACACCGGCCCGCCCTGCTCGGGCGAACTCCGCGAATGGTCGGCGGCGTTCGCCGCCAGCATCTGTTCGTTCCATTCCAGAATCACGTCGCCAGCCAGCAGCAGGCGGTGTTCCAGCCGTTCCAAATGCGGCGTGCAGCTTCCGGCTCGACGGCCAGACCGGCCCCGCCCTGTCCGAGCGGCCTGGCGACCTGGCCCGCGCTGTGTCTGGTTGAGCTGAAACATAAGAATACTTTCTGACCATGCCATTGCCCCTCGACCAAAACGGCAAGTCTATTGTAATTCGACTTGGCGAGAGATTCCGCGGCGTTCCTGAGTTGCCATCCCCGTGAACGACTTCGGATGGATTGGTTGCCAGGTGAAAGTGGCCGAGCGGTCTGCTGCCCGACCAGGCGGTAACGCGAGACTTCAACCTCCAGTCAGTCCCCGAAGCCGGTGGTGACTTGAGCGCTCTCGCCACGCAGCTCGTGTGTCAGTCGGCGGACGAGCCGGCAGGCGGGTGATAATCCAGGGTGAGCGAGCTGGAGATCCCCGCTCGGCCCGCCGTGTTGCGCGGCGCGACGCTCAGGCTGTGCCGGCCCGCTGCCAGAATCCACTCGAACACGCTGCCGGATTGTTCGCTGAGCTGCCCGTCGCTGGCCACTTGAAACGTCTGGAAGCCGGGAGTGTTTGTGTCGAGGTGGACCCGCAGCCGCCCCGGTTCGCTGGTGGCCTCCAGCTCCAGCTCGGCCTGGTTCAGTGTCCATTCGAAGTCACCGGCCCGAAGGGTTCGCAGCGGGTAGAGCAAGCGGTCGGGAAGCTGATTGTCCGACCAGACGTAGTGCCCCGTCCAGAACCAGCCCCGCATGCCCTGGTTCAGCGGCACGGGGGCCGCCTGTTGCAGGAAGTTGCTCCGCGGTATCAGCCGAAGTTCCACCAGCGGCGGCCAGTGCTTGAGGTCTGGCCAGCGATGCCTGGTTTCCTTGATCACCACCACCTCGATCGGGCCGAACGGCTCCTCCCGAAACGCGGCCAGTTGCCGCTGCCGCAGCTCGCGCAACGAGAGTGGAACCTGGCTCTCGCGGTCCACCGCATTCCAGGCCGCGTTGCCGTCGACGTAGATCCACTTGCGGAATTCGTTCGACCAGATCTCGATCGCCTCGTGCCCGCCGCGAATCCGATCCGTCCAATTGCCCGGACCGATCGACACCAGCCGGCCGACCAGCCCAAAGCTTTCGCAAGCCTGCAGGAACACCAGATTGTATTGCTGGCAGAATCCGCCAACCGGTGTGCCGTCCTGATGCGTCTTGAGAATCTCCAACGCGCGGTAGGGCGGATACGATTCATTCAGATGCATCCGCTGCCAGAGTCCGGCCGACCAGCCCGCCAGCCGCTGGATCAAGGCAAACTCCGAGTCCGCTCCCGCCACGACCTGATCCAGCTTGTGGCGCCGCCGCAACTCAGCCAGCTCCGGATGATCGAACGGCTCGTACTGAAACGGTATCGAGCTGCGGACAATCCGCTGATTGTCGAGGTCGACGACGCGCACGTCCCGCGACCAGTCCTCCGGACGCCTGGGCGACGCCGAGACCGACACACTCCTCAGCGACGGCGTGCACAACGGATCTTCGGTCAGCAGGGTCAGCTCGACCTGCAGATAACGCCCCCGAGGGTCGTTCAGCAGGTAATCGTCGCCTTCCAGCTCCGACCACTCGGACCAGGTGGCCGGATCGGGAACGTAGGTGGTGCCCGTTCGGGCCCGGATGCGCAGCCCCGTGCTGGCATCCCCGGCGACTTCCGCGGCCAGTCGAATCGGCCCAACCGCGTCGAGTGGCGGACCGATCGCGCGGCGTTCGAGGTTGCCCACGTCGATCACGCCTGGCGTCAATTGGCCGCTGGAATGAAACTGGTCCAGGTGCAAGCGCACATAGTATTCGCCGTCGACGTCGTTGCCAGTTCCCAACCGGTTGTCGCTCCAGGTCTTTCCACCGTCGCTGCTCTTCGCGCTGCGGTTGGGATGCGACGGGCGAGCCAGCGAGCCCGCGGCGTATTCATCGTCGCGGGCGATCCAGACGCTTCCCGTGCCGTTCAGCACGAACGTGTTCCGGCCCGTTTGCAGCACGTCTGGCGGAAGTTGCCAGGCTTGCCAGTAGTTTCCCTGGCGGCCGATCAGCCGCAACGGGACTTCGCGGCCGTTGACCTGGGCGGTCAGGTCTCCCCCCTGGCCGACCAGCAGCGTGGCCGCGCTGGCCCGAGGCGAGGGGACGATCAGTTCCTTCCGGAGGAATACGGCCGGCCCCAGCCTTTCGACATTCGGCCGATAGGAATAGCCGGCCGCCGGGCCGTCGTCCTCGATCACCACGCCCCGCTGCAACTCAATCGCCGACTCGTCGGCGGACAGCGCCAGTTGCCGCGACGCTCCGCGAGCCAGCAGCGTCGGCGCGTCGAGCTTCCACTGGTCGGCATGCGCCACCGCACCGGTCAGCGAAACCAGCGACAGGCACGCGACCAACGTGATCCGGTCCGCCGTCCGGCCCGTCACGGCCGGTCCTCCGGGGAAACGGTCAACAACTGATCGGCTGGCACCATCCGGCGGATCAGTTGACCCTTGCCGTGCGGCAGCGTGACCACCACGTCGCACGTGGTTCGCGGGCCCAGTCCGAAGTGCGCAAGTGCCTGTTGCGACGAGGCATAGCCGTATCCCGTCGCAATCTCGCGGGACCCAATCCGGGCCTCGGCCTCTCCCGCTCGGCCGGCTTCGAACAGATCGACACGCGCGCCGATGCCCATCGCATTGACGCTCTTGCCAGGCGCGACGCGCACGTCCAGCCAGTGGCCGCTCTCGGTCTCGTTCTTCAGCAACATCGACGGCAATTCGGCCCACCAGTTGGGAAGGACCAGGTCGAGCCGCCCGTCGCGGTCGAAGTCGCACGTGGGGCCTGGCGCCGTATAGACGATTTTGCGGTCCTTGACCATCTTTTCAAAGAAGGCTCCCGAACCCTTGATCGCCTGATCCTCGGCGGTGGGAAAATCGTTCACGCCGAGCGCGTGCTGCTGGAACCGCGGCACGTCGCCGCGAACACCCAGATTGCGGAAGATCACCGGGTGGGGGTTCCCGCCGGCGAACTTGACGATGCTGGTGTAGATGTCGGCGTGGCCGTCGTTGTCAAAGTCTTGAATCTCGACGTGGGGACCCTTCAGCGTCAGCGGCACGAGTCCGGCCTGCTCCGTCACGTCCTCGAACTTCGGCACGCCTTGGGTACTGCCCCGGTTCAAATACAGGCGGTTCGCCAGCGGCTTGACCCAGGGCGTGCTGTAGTGCTGGCCAAGCACAATGTCGGGCAAGGCGTCGCCGTTGACGTCGGCGATGACGACACCGCACACCATGTCGTCACCCTTGGCCGTGGGCCAGGCGAACGTCTCGCGGGCACCCTCCGCCTCCCGGAACCGCCCCTGGCCGTCGTTCAGCATCAGATAGTTGCCCAGTGTCGAGGCCAGAAAGAAGTCGGGCCAGCCGTCGCCGTTGACGTCGGCCGCGGCCACGCCCAGTCCGGCCGAGTCCTCGGCGATTCCCACTTGCCGGGTCACATCCTCAAACCGCAAATCGCCGAGATTCCTGAACAGGCGGGAGCACTTGGTGGTCGAGCCGTTGTAGCCCGGGATCGGGTCCTCGCCCACCAGCAGGTCCAGCAAGCTGTCTCCATCGTAGTCCAGCACCGTCACGCTGCGGCCGCCAAACGCCTCCGGGCAGGCGCCGTTTCCCTGCGAGATGTTGGTAAACCGGCCCGGACCGACGTTGCGCAGCAGCGTGCAACCCGCCAGGGCCTGCCCGGACCGCCCGGCCAGTCGGCTGCCCTCCGGAGCCGGCATGCTGCCAAGGTAAAGATCCAGGTCGCCGTCGTTGTCCAGGTCGGCAAACACCACGCCCGTGCCGCGAGCCGAAATCCTCAAGGCCGGCTGATCGGCCAGCTCGAACCGCCCCCGCCGATTCCAGAAGAACAGGTTCGACTGGGTGTCGGGATAGTGAAAGGTGGCGATATAGAGGTCGGGCCAGCCGTCGTTGTCCGCGTCGCCCCAGCCGGCTCCATGCCCCATGATCTGAGCGGCAGCCGGCAGCAGACCCGCTTCCTGGCCCACGTCGCGGAACACAAACGGCCCGTCGGCCGCGAGCGGCCTGGCGACCCACAAGCTGGCCAGCAGCGAGAGAGCGAACACCGTCAGTCGTGGTGGAGCAAGCATCGAAGCTGTCCTCAGTCCATGTGGTCTCGGTATCGGCCTGTCGTGGCGATTGTACCCGATCCGGCTGGCGGTATGACAGCCAATGGGATGCTTGCCGGGCCGCCCCGGCGAGACGACGTGGCCAAGGGCATTGACGGTGCCGTGAGGCAACTGCGGTCCTTTTCCGCAAGGACCTCTTGGGGGCGAGGGGGAGAATTCGGTAGAACTAAGCGTTTGGCCCGGTAGGAAGACCAGGACCTTTGGCCGCGCGGCGGCTATCGCGGGGTTGCCTGGCCAGCCCGTCGGAAAGGGCTGGGGGCGGAGCAACCAGGGTTTTCCAGCAGGGCCTTAATCACATCCCACCTCATGCATCGAGAAGTTCGGACATGGGACGAAACTTTGAAAACCGGAAGGCTTCGATCCTCAAGACGGCCAGTCAGAAGTCGAAGCTGTATTCCAAGTACGGCAAGCAGTTGTACATGGCCGCCAAGGGCGGCGTCCCCGATCCGGAGTCGAATCCGGCACTGCGGATGATGATCGAGAAGGCCAGGAGCGAGCAGGTTCCCGCTCACGTGATCGACAAGGCGATCGAGAAGGCCAAGGGAACGGGCGGCGAGGATTACACCCGCGCCCGATACGAGGGATTCGGACCCGGCGGTTGTTCGGTCATTGTCGACTGCCTGACCGACAACGCCAATCGCACGATCACGGACGTGCGAAACTGTTTTACCAAGACGTTTTCGAAACTCGGAGCTTCCGGTTCGGTGGCCCATTTGTTTGACCACCTGGCCGTGCTGTCGTTCGCCGGCGACGACGCCGAGAGGGTCCTGGAGGCGCTGTTGGAGGCGGAAATCGACGTCGACGACGTCCAGTGCAAGGACGGGCAAATCACGATCTTCGTTCCGGCTGCCCAGTTCTACCAGGCGAAGACCGCCGTGTTGGAGGCGTTTCCAGACGTCGAATTCGAGACCCAGGAGATCACGTTCCTCCCCCAGTCGACAACGCGGCTGAGCGAAGAGGACGTTCCCCTGTTCGAAAAGTTCATCAACATGTTGAACGACTGCGACGACGTCCAGGAGATCTATCACAACGCGGAACTGCCGGCGAATTGAGTTTCGCGGCGAAGCGTCGGCCCGCTGTTTCTTCGACTCCCGCGTTTGCCGGTTGCGCGCTGTTTCTCCGAACTGCCAAAAGACCTTCTGGGGCGTACCGCGCTGGTCGGGCGTGCCAATCGTCTTGAAGTTCATCGAAGTATGCCGCCAGGCTTGTTGCGAGGACCGAATCAGGCGGGATAGAATCTGGATTGTGGGCCGCGGGGGGGCCCAGGTCATTGGGGCGACAAGGCTCGCCGCCGATCGAACCGTCCGCAGCCAGGTGCCCGAGGGGTCGCCGAATTCGACGGAGAGAGAGCCATGTCAAGCACAGGGGCCTTCGGAGCGATTGACGACCGACGAGCCGGCGGCCTGTGGGGCGCCTGTGCCCGAGCCGCCGTCTTGTGCCTGGCCTGGTTGCCAGCTCTGGGGCTCGTCGCGGTCTTGGTGCCCCAGTTTGAGGATCTATTCAGCCGCCTGCGGGAGAACGCCGAATTGCCCGCCGTCACGGAGCGGCTGGTGTGGTTTGCCGATCTGAATGGCGCACTGTACTTTATTCCCTTCGTGCTGATGTTTGCCATGTTGATGTTCACTGACCTCGGTGTGGCCATGCTGCTGTCAAGGTCAGCGCGAAGGTGGGTCTACTGGCTGTGGTTCGGCGGCGTTGTCGTAGCCGGCGTTGCGGTGGCCGCTTGCGTGGCATTCGCCCTGATGCTGCCCGTCCTGAAAATGAGTGCTTCCATATGATGGCGTGGCAGGCGTTGAACCAGGGAGCAGGTAACATGCAGCCAGAGGCCTCAGCTCCAGAGACGATCGACGCTTACATCGCCGGCTTTCCCCAGCCGGTGCGGGACATACTCCACAAGATCCGCCAGATTGTCCGCGACGCGGCGCCCGAGGCGGAGGAAGCGATCAAGTACCAGATTCCGACCTTCGTGCTGAATGGGAACCTGGTCCACTTCGCCGCCTTCGCGCACCATATCGGTTTCTACCCGACTCCCTCCGGCATCACGCACTTTCAAGACGCTCTGTCCGCCTACAAGGGCGCCAAAGGCTCGGTCCAGTTTCCGCTCGACGCCCCCATCCCGTACGACTTGATTCAGCGGATTGTGGAGTTCCGCGTGGAGGAGAATCGCCGCAAAGCGCGCGGCAAGGGCGGAGCGAAGAAGCGGTCGTGAGAAAGGGACCGCGCTCCGGCGAGTCGCCGCGGTACTGGAATTCGTAGCATTGGGAGAATTCACGTGTCTGAGATTGTTCTCACTGACGAAGATGCAATTCGATTGCTCCTGAACGAGTGGGCTCGGGCCACGCGGGAAGGTCGTCAGGACGACGTTCTGGCCAGTCATGCCGAGGAACTGCTGATTTTTGACGTGCTACCTCCGCTGATGTATGAATCCGCAACGAGCTACCGGGCAAGTTGGGACGCTTGGCAACCCGACCCACAAGGCGAGATGACGTTTCATCTCGACAGCCTGCGGGTTACCGCTGGCAGCGACGTGGGTTTCGCGCACGGAATACTACAATGCGGCGGCGTGCTCGCTGACGGCAGGACGTTTTCAGATACGGCCAGGGCGACCTTCTGCCTGCGCAAAGTCGATGGCGATTGGAAGGTGTTTCACCAGCACATCTCGAAGCCCTTCCCAAGATCTTGACAACCTAGTGCCGCTCACGCGAGCGGCTATGCGTGTGCGGATACGGTTCCAGGTGCACCAGCACGTCGCGCAGGCTGGCGAATTCGCCCACCAACCGATCCTTGACGTCGTGGCCGATGCGATGCCCCTCGTCGACCGACAACTGGGCGTCCACCTGAATATGAATGTCGGCCAGGTATTCCAGGCCCGTCTTGCGGACCCAGAGCTTTTCCACCGCGCGCACGCCGGGCACGGTCTCCGCCCGCTCGCGGATCTTCCGTACCAGGTCCGCGTCGGCTTGCGGGTCGAGCAGCTCGCTGGTGCTGGTGCGAAACAGCCGCGCGCCCGACCAGAGGATGGCGACCACCACGACCAGAGCCGCCGCTTCATCGGCCCAGAGGTAATCGGGGCCTGCCCAGCGGACGGTTCCCAGCCCGACCAGCACGGCCAGGCTGCAGAGCGCATCGCTGCGATGATCCCAGGCGTTGGCCAGGATGGCAGCCGACCGCGTGCGGCGACTGACTCGCAGCTTGTAGCGGTAAAGCCCCTCTTTGATGACCACATTGGCGGCGGCAATGGCCAGCGTCCAGAGCGGCGGGATCGCGTGCGGCACCAGCAGCCGGTTGAGGGCTTCCCAGCCGACGAGCAGCCCCGAAACGATGATCAGCAGAGCCACGTTCGAAGCGGCCACCGCTTCGGCCCGCGTATGCCCGTAGGGATGTTCGTCGTCGGGCGGTCGCTGCGCGTACCAGAGTCCGGCCAGGACGACGATCGACGTCAGCGAGTCGCCCAGCGAATTGACGGCGTCGGAAATCAGCGCGAACGAGCCGCCCAGGATGCCGCCGGCCAGTTTTACGACGCCCAGGGACAGGTTCACCAGCAGCCCCAGCCAGGCCGCCTGGCTGGCGCTGCGATACAGCGAAGCGGCACTGCCAGGATCGGACACCCGGTGACCCTTATCCGGTCGAGGCTAGAGTAACTCGGAGAGCGCACCGTCGGCTTGCCGCAAGTCGTCCAGCAGGATGTCGGGAGCCGCCGCGGCAAGCTCCTCGCGGGGATGGATCCCCGTCGCGACCGCCAGCACTCGGGCACCGATCGCACGACCGCACTGCACGTCCATTGGCGTATCGCCGATCACCCACACGGACTCCTGCGGTACGTCGCGACGGAGGTGCGCTCGCGTCGCTCGCAACGCGTCGTGAGCCACGTCGTCGCGGTGCGGGTGCAGATCGCCGAATCCGCCAAACTCGAAATGGTGGTACAGCCGATAGTGTTCCAGCTTGAGCCGAGCACCGTCGCGCACGTTGCCGGTCAACAGACCAAGCGCTACGTGATCGCGTCGCGAAAGCGACTCCAACAGGGCCACGACACCCGGCAGGACATGGCCCTGATGCCTCGGCAAGTAACGCCCCAGCCGCTGCAAGTAGGCTGCCCGCAGACGCTCCCAGTTCTCCGCCGTGTCTTCAATCCCGTGCCGTTCGAACAGCTCGCGGGCAATCCCCCGATCGGTCCGGCCGCTGAACGCCACGGGCCGCGGATCCGTAATGCCAAACTCCTCGGCAAATGCCGTCATCAGCGCTTTGCCGCCGGCCCCGCCGGTCTGGATCAGCGTTCCGTCAATATCAAACAGAAGTACGTTCATGCCGCCATTGTAGCCTGGACGGGTGGGAGCTGACGAGCGGGCTGGAAGAGTTGCGGCTGCGGGAGTGAGTGGAGCGGTTCGACGCGGCGCGAGCGCTACTTTCGCGGAGCGAAAGGCGACTATGGCGGAGCGAAAGGCGGCTGTGGCGATTCTAGCGATTGTGCGGCCAGACTGTCTTGCCTGCGTGCTGCCAGCGACCGAAAGCGTCAATCTTGCTCGACACCTCCAGGCCCCCATCTATACTCAACTTCATGGGGCGCGCGGGACCGGGAAGCGGAGCGGCGAGGCATGTCCGAGTTGGAACAGACGCTGTCAATCTTCGACATTCGCCGCGCGCTGGCCCGGCATCGCCGGAAGTCGCTGCTCTTCTTCAGCGGCTCGCTGCTGGTGGTGGTCCTGGTGGCCCTGTTCTGGCCGCGGACGTACGTTTCCGAGGCCCAGATGTACGTCAAGCTGGGGCGCACCAGCGTGCGGCTGGATCCCACCGCCACCACGGGCGAAACCATCGCCCTGATGGAATCGCGCGAGACTGAAATCAACTCCATTCTGGAAGTCCTTCGCAGCCGGGCGCTGGCCGAGCGGGTGGTCGAAGCGTTGGGAGCGGGCGTGGTGCTGGGATCCGCGGCTCGCCAGGGCGACCAGGTACCAGCCACCGAGCAGGTGCTTCGTTCGCTGAATGTCAGCACGCCGCGGCGTACGAACGTGATTACCGTCACCTGCCAGGCCGCCTCGCCGCGGCTGGCCCAGCAGATCCTGGCCACGACGCTCGAACTGTTCAAGGACGAGCACGTGCGGGTCAACCGGACCGACGGCTCGTTCGGCTTCTTCGACGCGGAAACGCGGCGGCTGGCGGCCGGCCTGGAGGCGGCTGCCGCGCGTGTCCGTGAAACCAAAAACGCGATGGGAGTCATCACCATCGAAGGGCAGCGTTCGATCCTGCAAAGCCAGTTGGACGCGATCGAGCGGGAAACCGACGCGGCGTCGGTGGCCCTGGCGGCCGGGCTGGCCCGCGCCGACGCGTTGCGGGCGACCATCGAGCGGCTGCCGGAGCGCGTGGCGGCGCGCGAGGAACGCGGGCATCCCAATCCCGCCGGAGACGCGATGCGCAATGAACTTTACCAGTTGGAGATCCGCGAGCGGGAGCTGTTGTCCAAGTTCACCGAGCAGCATCCGCAAGTCCAGGCCTTGCGTGAGCAGGTGGGCGAGGCGCGCAGGATTCTGCAGCAGCAGCCCGCCGAACGGACGCAAGTTGCCCATGACCTGAACCCGACGCGCCAGGAGCTCCAGTTGCGGCTGCTGGCCGAGCAGGCCGACATCGACGCGCTCCAGGCCCGGCACGGTTCGCTGCAGGCTCGCCGCGAAACGGTCCTGGCACGGATCCAGCAACTCAACCGCGATGAAGTGCAGCTCCGGCAACTGGAGCGCGAGGCGGAACTGCTGGAACAGAACTACCGCCTGAATGCCGAGAAGCTCGCGCAGGCTCGCACCGACCAGCAGCTTGACCAGCAACGGATCTCGAACGTCAACGTGTTCCAGCCGCCCACGTACATCGCCAAGCCGGCCAGTCCCCGCTTGGGGATGCTGGCCGCGCTGGGACTGATGCTGGGCGGATTGGGAGCGGTCGGCGTGGCGATCGTGGCCGAGACGATTGACCGCTCACTGCGGACGGCCGACGAGGTGGAACAGCAAGTGGAGCTGCCCGTGCTGGTCTCGGTGCCGCGAGTTCACCCGCAACAAGTGTTTCTGAACTCCTCGATCCGGTTCGCTCATGATTCGTCAAACTGACAGTTGGTCCCCGTTTCCCGAGGCCCCCGTGCCCTCCACCGCGCATCCGCTGGAGAAGCACTACACGGCTCTGGTCCGCCACGTGTGCGCGCAGCGCGGTGAAACCGGTTTATGCCTGGGCGTGACCAGTTGTCAGCGCGAAGAGGGCGTCAGCACCGTGGCCCTGAATCTGGCGGTGGCCGCCGCTCGGAACTCCAGCGGTCGAGTGCTGCTGGTCGACGCCAACCTGTCGCATCCCGCGCTGGCCGCGCGCTTCGGTCTGCCGGCCGGGCAGGGACTTACCGAACTGCTGGCCGGCGAGGCCCAGCCTTCCCAGGTCCTGCGGGCGACGCCGATCGACTCGCTGTGGCTGCTCGCGCCCGGTCAGCGCCAGGACCTGCGCGAGGACCGGCCGGAGCTGGCCGCTTGCCTGCGGTTGCTGCGAGAACAATTCTGGCTGACGATCCTCGACCTGCCGATCGCCGATGACTTGAGTCCGTGTGTGGCGGTGGCGCGGCAACTGGACGGCGTGCTGCTGGTTGTGGAAGCGGAGCGGACGCACCGCGACCTGGTGCGGCGGGCCAAGGCGCGACTGGAACGCAACCAGACGCGGTTGCTGGGCGTCGTCTTCAACAAGGGGCGCTGGTAATGCACGGCCCGAAAGTTGGTCCGGACACCGCGCTGTCAACGCCCCATCCTCGCCGCCGCCTGCTGCTGATCGCCTACGCCTGCAGTCCGCGGCACGGCTCCGAGCCGATGGTGGGCTGGCACCGCGCGCTGCAAGCGGCTCGCTTTCACGACACCTGGGTGATCTGCGAGGAACATCGGTTTGGTCCGGAGGTGCGGGAATACCTGCGCACGCACGGGCCAGTGTCGGGGTTGCGGTTCGAGTTTCTGCCGATGACCGGGCCGCAGCAACTTCTGGCTCGGACCAGTGTCCTGTACTATCTGGCATACAATCTCTGGCACCGTGACGCCCTGAAGCTGGCGCGCCGCTTGCACGCCAGGCACGACTTCGACCTGGTGCACCAGGTGAACTATTGCGGCTTTCGCGAACCGGGGTATTGCTGGCAATTGGAGCCGCCGTTTGTCTGGGGACCGCTGGGCGGAACCCAGAACATGCCGCTGCGGTTTCTCGGCGAGCTGGGCGCCTGGGGAGCGGTCAAAGAGCTGGTGCGCACGGCGTTGAACCACTGGCAACTGCGGTTCCGCCGCCGGGTGCGCCAAGCCGCGCGCCGCGCCGACGTCATCCTGGCCGCCAACACGACCAACCAGCGCGATCTGCGGCGCGCTCACGGCGTGCTGCCGGAAGTGCTGCTCGAAACCGGCCTGCCGAAGATTGCGGCCTGCGCCCACCGCGACGTTGCTTCGGCGGTGGACAGTCCACGGGACCTGCACATTCTCTGGTCGGGGCAGTTTCTGCCGTTCAAGGGGTTGACGCTGCTGCTCAAGGCACTGGGCGGCTTGCGGGGCCGGCTGCCGTTTCAACTGCGCGTGCTGGGCGATGGTCCGATGCGGCGCGCGTGGTCGCGTCTGGCCAGGCGACTGGGGATTGAGGACCGGGTGCAATGGCTGGGATGGCTGCCGCACGCCGAGGCGATGGAGCAGTACGCCTGGGCCGACGTGTTTGCCTTCACCAGTCTGCGCGACACGACCGGCAGCGTGATGCTGGAGGCGTTGGCGGCCGGCGTGCCCGTGATCTGCCTGGATCACCAGGGTGGACGGGACGTGGTCACGGATTCCAGCGGGTGGCGGATCCCGCCGAATCGGCCCGGCCAGGTGGTTGCGGATCTGCAAACGGTCCTGCTGCGCGCGGTCCGCGATCGCGCCTACCTGGCCGAGATGCAACGCGGCGCGCGGCAGCGGGCCGAGCGGTACTTGTGGAGTTGCAATGGCGAGCAGATGGCCAATGTGTACGAGCGCGTGCTGGGTGGCGGAGTGGCCGGCGTGCCCGAACGGGAGGAGCAACTGGCATGAATGCCACGCTGATTCCTCCCCATCCTGGCCGGCCGCGGCTGGCGGCACGCTGGCTGGAACTGGGCCGCGAATCCGCTCGCAACGGCGCTCGGCGATTGGCTGGACTGCTGGCGGCGGCCCTGCATGCAGTGGACCGCCGCGGTCACGAAGCGCTGTTCGGGCAGTTGCTGTACCACCGCGTGGCGCCGTGGGTGCGCGGCGTGCCGCGGCCGAGCATGAACGTGCGGCCGGAACGTTTCGCCGCCCAGCTTTCCGGTCTGCTTGAGCAAGGCTATGGTGCGTGGCCCCTGCCTCGCCTGCTGGCCGCGTCGCAGCAGCGGGCGATCCCGCCGCGCACGCTGTCGCTGACGTTCGACGATGGCTTCGAGTCGGTGTATCACCATGCGTGGCCAGTCCTGGTGCGGTATCAGCAGCCCGCGACCGTGTTCCTGACCACCGCCTATCTGGACGGCGAGGGACCTTTCTTCTTCGACCGCTGGGCGCTGGATTATCAGCGTCGCGTCCCGCCCGAAGCGTACCGTCCCCTGCGGCGGGCTCAATGTCGCGAAATGGCGGACAGCGGCCTGGTGACGTTTGGCGCGCACCTGCATACGCACCGCGATTGGCGCGGGCAGCCGGACGCCTTTCGCCGCGACTTGCAACGGTCGGTCGAAATCGTATCGGAACTGACCAACGGGCCACCGATACTGTTCGCCTTTCCGTTCGGCAAGTCGTCGCGAGGCTACGTGAGCGACGAACTGGTGGAGGCCGCTCGAGCGGCGGGAGTTCACTGCGGAATGACCACGGACAGTGTCACGGTGCAACCGGGCGACGACCCGTTTCGCTGGGGCAGGTTCAACGTCTACGACTGGGATACACCGCGCACGCTGGCAGCCAGGCTTGCCGGTTGTTACGGCGTGGCCGGCATGCGGCGAATGCTGACGGGCGGCCGAACGGCTCGAACGCTGCCCGCCCCGCTGCCGCGCGAGGAAGGTTCGCCGACGTGAATGCGGCAACGTCCCCACCGATCGTGCGATTGCCACTGGCTGCCGGCTTGCGCCGCGCGGCTGGCACTCTGGCAGCCATGGCTGCCAGCGGGCTGGGACAGGCAGGGCTGGCGCTGCTGGACCAGGCGCTGGTCAGTGGCGGCAGGTTCGTGACCAGCGTGCTGGTCGGGCGGGTCTGCGGACAGGAGAGCCTGGGTCACTTCACACTAGGCTTCACGATCGTGCTGACCATCCTGTGCCTGCAGGACAGCCTGGTATCGGTGCCTTACAACGTGTACGGCAGCCGGCTTCGCACACGCGCGCGGCGAGCGTTGGCGGGCAGCACGCTGATCCACTCGGTCGTCCTCGGTGCGGCGTGCAGCCTGCTGCTCGCGGTGGCCGCGGCCGCGGCACGCTCCATTGGCGCGCTGGCCAG
>JAGFJK010000185.1 GCA_024102795.1 Pirellulaceae bacterium | reverse complement strand
GGTATTTGGCGTAATGACCGAGGAGAATTTGGATAGTCTCCGCGTGGACGAACGCTCCCCCTCGATATCCCTCTGGCCCCCTCCCCGGAAGGAGATCGTGCAGCTCTTAAGCTTTTTCCTCGTCAGAGTTTAAAGCGTTGCAAGAGCGCCCTTGGCGTTCCCGTACGCCGAAGGCGTTCCACAAGGCGCCTTGTGCAACGCCTTCGGCGTAGAAGGGCTTCAAGGCGGTTGTCCACCCAGGGTGCGCCCGAAGCGGGCGACCCTGGGCTGGGTTGTTCAACGCCTGCGGCGTAAAGACAGCGCCCGAAGCCGAAATGCGAGGACTCTTGAACGATTCGTCCCCAAAATTGTGGCGACTCACCATAAACCTCTGCTTTAATTCAACTTAAAATCTGCACGATCTCGAAGCCGGGGAGGGGGCCAGAGGGATTCATGGGGTTTCCCCAGCCGGTTGGGTAGCCGGATCGAATAGTCGATCGAAATGTCCTGGATGTTGCTGGCAAAGGGCTAGAAAGCTTTACGATCTCGCTTCGGAGAAGAGCCAGAAGGGATTGCGCTGTGGAATCATCCCGTTTTGCTGGCCGAATGCGGTTCACGAGTACAGTACAAGCCTTGGCATTGGTGCTCGCTTTCGCCGCGGAGCCTCAGCCGATGATGGCCTGGATCGGCCGGCCGTGTTCGATTTCCAGCCGCTTGCGGCCGGGGATTTCCAGGCGGCGGGAATCGATGCCCAACTGATGCAGCACCGTGGCGTGCAGGTCGGTCACATAGTGCCGATCCTCGGCGGCCAGCAGCCCCAGTTCGTCGGTCGCGCCGTGCACCATGCCGCCGCGGATCCCACCGCCGGCCATCCAGCAACTGAAGCCGAACGGATGATGGTCCCGTCCCGTGGTTCCCTCGGTGCCCGGCGTGCGTCCGAACTCGGTGCCCCAGACCACCAGCGTTTCGTCGAGCAGTCCGCGCTGCTTGAGATCCTTGAGCAGCGTGGCGATCGGCTTGTCGACGGCCGCGCAGTTGGCCGAGTGGTTCTTCTGCAGGTCGCTGTGCGCGTCCCAGCCTCCTCCGCCACCGCCGCCGTGGTACACCTGGACGAACCGCACGCCTCGTTCGACAAACCGCCGAGCGGCCAGGAGCTGGCGGCCGTAACCCGTCCCGTAGGCCGCCAGCGTGGCGGCCGTTTCGTCCCGCACGTCGAACACGCCGGGCACCGAAATCTGCATGCGGAACGCCAGTTCGTACGACTGGATCCTGGCCCGCAGCGCGGCATCGTCGGGGTATTCGACCGCCGTCAGCCCGTTCAGCCGCCGCAGCAGTTCCAGGTTCGCCGCCTGCTCCTGGCGATAGACCTGCCCCTGCGGCTTGCCGAACGGCAGCGGGCTCGATTCGCTCAGCAGCACGCCGTCGTGTTCCGCGCCCAGGTAGTTGGCCATGTGGACCTGGGTGCCGCCGCAGCAATCGCCGATCGGATTGCCCATCACGACGAATTGCGGAAGATTGTCGTTCAGCGTGCCGAGGCCGTAATGGACCCAGGCGCCGACCGTGGGAAAGTAGCCGTCGCTGATATGGCGTCCGGTGTGGAACTGCAGTTGAGCGCCGTGGTCGTTGTCGGTGGTCCACATCGAGCGGACGATGGCGATGTCGTCGACGCACTGGCCGAGGTGCGGCCACCAGTCGCTCAGCTCGATCCCGCTTTGACCATGCTTCCGGTAGCCGACCTGCAACGGCAGGATTTTCTGACGGAACGTCCGCGTATTGCCGGCCACGAACGGGCGAAAGTTTTCCTTGACAAACGGTGTTTCGAAGGCGTCCTTCAGCGGCGTTTCGGCCAGCGACTTGCCGGCGTACTTGTTCAGGTCCGGTTTGGGATCGAAGCTCTCCAGATGGCTCACTCCGCCCGCCATGAATAGCCAGATGACGCTGCGGACCCGCGCCGGAAAGTGCGGTCCCCGTTGGGTCGCCGGGTCGCTGGCCGAGCTGTCGCTGGCCGAGCTGTCGGCGGCCAGCAGGCTGCCCAGCGCCAGGCCGGTGCAGCCCATGCCCAGATCGGCCAGGAAGGATCTTCGGCCCAGGAGCCGGGAAGAAGGGCCCGGCGGCGATGCGGAGCGGGATCGGTGCGGTTCGGGCATGACGAGTTCTCTCGGTGGTGCGCCGCGCGACTCAGCGGACGGTCAGAAAGTCGTTGTGATTCAGCAGGACCAGCACCAGGTTCTCCCGCGCTCGCTGAGCGGGATCGGCGGCCGGCGGCACAGGGTCCTGAGCCGGGCCGATCGGTTCGAGCTGGGCGGGATCGGCCAGCAGTTGTGTTTGTTGTTGGAGAAACTGTTGGCACTCGTGCAGTTCCGCCTCGCTGGGTGCGCGCGACAGAATCGTCTCGAACGCCGCGATAATGAATTGGCTTTCAGCATTGTCGCCTTTCGCTCCGCGAAAGTAGCGCGGCGGCTGGTTAGTGCTCTGCGTATGGGAGAAGTCTTCTATGTCCGCTACTTTCGCGGAGCGAAAGGCGACTATGTCCGCTACTTTCGCGGAGCGAAAGGCGACTATGGAGTCCAGCTCGGCGGACAGCCGCGCGGCCAGGTGGCGAGCCTGGGCCAGGGACAGCGAACTGTGGATCAGGGCCAGCGCCTGTTGCGGCCGGATCGACTGCTGCCGGCGGTAACATTCCCTGGGGCTGGCGGCGTCGAACAACTGCAGCAGCTCCACTTGCCGCTCGCGGGCGTGGCGGAAATACAGGCTTCGGCGAGCGACGGCCAGTCCTTGCTGGTGATCGATGTCGGGTCCGCCGAGTGTCAGGTCCAGGTTGCCCGGCAGGTGCAGCAGGGCGTCGCGAATCGCCTCGGCCTCCAGGCGTTGCGGGCGGCGGCGCCAAAGATAATGGTTGTCGCGATCCCGCTGCTCGGCCAGTTCGCTCGCCGAACCCGCGTGCGACGCCATCTGGTAGGCGCCGCTGGTGACGATCAGGCGATGGATGTGCTTCATGCTCCAGCCGTGCTCCATCAGCTCCACGGCCAGGTAGTCCAGCACGTCGGCCAGCGGGGGACGAGTCGCGCGGAGCCCGAAATCGTCGACGCTCTCCACCAGCGGCTGGCCGAAATGCCGCAGCCAGATATGGTTCACGGCCACGCGAGCGGTCAGTGGATGATGCCGATCGGTGATCCAGCGAGCCAGCGCCAGACGGCGGCCGGTGCTGGTGGCCGGATAGGTGGGGCCGAGCGGAGTGTAGGCGGACGAGTCGGCGGCGGCGGCTTGTTCCGCGGCGCTCAATGTCTTGCGGGCAGCCTCGACGCGGGCCTGGATTTCGGCAAGCTGTTTCTGAGCGGCCTCGTTGGCCGGAGCCGCGTCGGCATTGCCGTCCTGTTGTTGAGCGGCATCGTTTGCCTGAACGGCTGCCAGCTCCAATTCGGCGGCCGCCAGCTTCTCGCGGGCGTCGGCCAAGGCCGCCTGCCGTTCGGCGTGGGCTGCCGCGCGAGCCAGGTCGGCGGCGTCCCGCGTCTCGGACGAC